>CAYGWD010000006.1:0-43733 GCA_964353745.1 uncultured archaeon | reverse complement strand
TTATCGACTTTGGTATAGACGAGTCTTCTGGAACAATAGTTAAGATGGGAACGCCAAGCATTGATTTTATCTCAGGAATGGCCATCTCGTACTTCTTACCTTTGAACCTGTTGAGAACGACTCCCAAAACCTTTACATCGTTCTCCTCTGCTATCTTTATTGTCTTCAAAGCGTCTGTGACAGAGGGTAAATCAGGATTCGTTACGACTATCAATTCATCAGCTATTTTCATGGCTGTCAGGGCCTCTTTGCCAAGACCTGCAGCAGAATCAACGATTATGATATCGGCCCTTCCTAGAAGGTTCCATAAAGCGTTCTCCAACTTATCTAGGCTCACATTCTTTACATCATCAGCAGACAAGGAGGCAGGTATTATTTTCATGCCGGTCGAATGCTCGTATATGGCAGCCTCTATAGGTATCTTCCTTTTAAGCACGTCATGCAAAGTTATGGGATAGAAAGGAATGCCTAGATGAAGACTAAGGTTAGGAGTGGTGATATTTCCATCAATAACGATAACGTTCTTGCCTTTCTTAACCAGAGCCGCCCCGAGATTAGAAACTGTCGTTGTCTTACCAACACCGCCTTTACCGGATACGACTGATATTATCCTAGCCATATAGAAAATAGTTTGTTTAACAAGAATAAAAATAACTATGATTGGCTATTTGAAGAGTGCAGATGTTAATATCAAACCTTAAATCCTTTTCTATCTACTAAATTTATATGGCATCAGACATTTATCAACAAATTAATTGGGATAAAACAATTCCTGAATGGGAAAAAAGAATACAAGAAAATCCAGCAGCAAATACAGGTAATGCATTCTTAGAAGACTTGCTACCCTTTGTAAAGAAGGTTAGACCAAAAATTTCTAAAACACAAAGTCTTTTTGGAAATCTAACTATTGTCTGTCTTGAAAGAGAAGACATATATAAAAAAGATAAAATTATAGATGAAGGATTGGACCCATTAGTTAAAAGTGGAATTCTTACACAACCAGAAGCTAATATGTTTTCAGCATGGGTTATTTTTGGAAACCATGTCCAGAGACCTTCAAAGAAATTCTCAATTGATGGAATGCAATATGAGCTATCGGTTGATAATTATCCAGAATCTTACAAGGATATACTTTTGAGAATAGAAACAGGAAACGAGGGAAAAGGACAGTATCCAAGGTACTGTTTAACTTCTGGTTGCACTGGTTTCGGCAGAGATGGCAATTGCTATAGCCAATCAAAATGTAACTGGGTTCCTAATCAGCCTGAAAAAAGAGGAAAACTAAATAAACAAAAATCTTGAGAAAATTAACGATATTTTTCTTCTTTCTCTTTGAGTTCATCAAATGCACTATAAAATTGCTTCACAGACTCCGCTACTTTACTTAATTTTTCTTTATGCTCATCATCAAGCAAATCTATCAATTTTCCGCTAGATTTCTTTGCATCTTTTCTTTTTACGTATTCTCCTCTGCTTGCAGTTTCACACCAGCCAGGAGCACATTCATTATGACCTTTTATGAAACCACAAGGTATGTTTGGACTCGCTGTTTCATAAGTAATTGAAATGAGCTTACCGTTTTTATCAAATTCTTTTTTTGGAGGAATTTTATGTAGTCCTTGTTTCTCTTCTTTTCTAAACTGTTTCCATATAGCATTCCATTCTTTCATTCTTTGGATATGTGTTTTTCCGCAAGGCAATAATGGTTCTATTGTTTTTACCTCACCAATAAACATATTATTACATTTTCTTAATTGCCACATATCTGAATAAGCATGCCCTAGATTTTCAAGGTACATGCCAAAACTCATCCAAGGCATTTCTTCTGGTTTATAGTTATAATCTTTCAAAATTCTAGCAGCTCTTTCCATCAATTCGATACTATGCGGATAACTGAGATTTCCTGCAAACATAGAAACATCAACAACAGTTCTATTTCCAAGTTGTGCTCCCTCTTTTTCTAGAATTTTTGCAAGCTTCTTTTCAAATAAATCTGTTTGTTCAAGTTCTACAAAAAAATTGCCAGAAACTATAGAATCTTTTAATGACATGCTTTCCTCTTTCTTGCAAGCAGTTTCATATTTTTCAACTTCTTTTTTAAATCTCTTAGGTAATACAAGTTCTTTTGCTATGACCACATAGCATTTTTGTAATTTTCCAACATAATCAACTCGAGCATTCCAATCATGCCTAACCATATCATTATCAAGCATTTCCATTGCACGACTATTTATTGATGGTTCAATAGATTCCAATATTTCTCCAGCATTTCTTTTATCTTCACCGACTAGATACGGATATGGTCTTTTCTTAGAATCTGAAAAACTATGAAAAAAGACATATTCAGAACCTGGAATGGTTATCTTGCCGTACAAAGAACTAAAATCTGAACCGGGTAAATCTTCTAAATTTTTAATAAAAGTTTTGCTAGGTCTCCAAACATTTTTTTGCATAATAACTTTAATCCTTAACCATAGTATTTTCCTGCCAAGCAGGATTATCATCATAATGCCATTTCCAACGAGATGTAAGCATACATTCATTTTTAATATAAGAATTTGATTGAGGTTCTTTCCAACCTAATTTTCCTACTCTTGAATCAAATTCTGCGTAATAAGGACTAGTTCTGAGTGAATATTTTCCTTCTTTTCCAGCTAAAACATATTTAATAGCTTTCATAGTTTCGTCTGCTAACCAGTGATGGTCTCTAACCCATGCTGCATCAGCATCATCAAAAATTGTAATAATTTCGGATAAAGTGCACTCTTCTGGTTTTAATAAATCTTCCTTTGTAGTGCCTTGGACTATGAAATATTTGGTTGTCCACCTATCATTTTTTGAAGGGTTTTGCTTCCTTGTATCAAGGGCTTCCAATTCTGAGTGAATATATTCAGCTCTTTGCATTGTAGATAGGTTTAACAAGGTTAGACGCCTTTGAAGTTCTGAATAGAAAACATCTTTTTTATTTCTATCCATTAAATATACTAACTCAGATGTTAGAGATGTTTCTTCTCTTGGAGTTTGAAGGAATGCCTTTTTTCCAGTCTCTTCTCTTTTAATTTTTTCTGATAGAATATTTCCTATCGCAGAATTAACATTTAAGCCACTTTCTTCTAAAATCTTTAAAGCGTCTTTTCCTACATTATCTTTTACAGTTTTAGTTGCTTTTTCAAGCTCTTTCTTTCTTTTCTCTTCTTCATATTTTTTATCTACTTTATCTAAATCCATAATTTTCAATAGAAAACTTAAAGATTTAAATCCCTACTTTAAGGTCGACTCAATATAGTTGTCAAATAGGTTGTTTTCAAATCCCAATGAAAATGAAAACGCCCCCGACGGGATTTGGACCCGCGACCTTCTGATTTCTTCATCTTTAATCAGAACTTCTAATTTTATTTAGAAGTCAGACGCTCTATCCAAGCTGAGCTACGAGGGCATAATGATTTTATTTATTTATAGACTTTAAATATATACTGATATTATGAACAGAGAAGATGCCTTAGGCCTGATAAAGGAACATATAACTAAAGAGAATTTGCTAAAGCACATGTATGCAGTAGAAGCGATAATGAAAGAGACTGCTGCATTCTTGAACGAGGACGTAGAGAAATGGAGACTGATAGGACTCGTACATGATATAGACTTTGAAAAGACCGAAAGCACTCCTGAAAAACACACTTTGGTAGCAGCTGAGATATTGGACCAAAAGATAGAAGACGACATGATCAGAGCGATAAAAGCTCATAATTACGAAAACGTAGGAGTTCAGCCAGAATCCAATGCTGAGAAGGTTTTGATAGCTGCTGATGCTGTATCAGGCTTGATCATCGCTTGCGCGTTGATAATGCCATCTAAGAAGTTGGCTGATGTTAAGGTTGAAAGCATTAGTAAAAAGTTTAAACAAAAGGATTTTGCTAGAAACTGCAGCAGGGAAAGGATTTTATTTTGCGAACAGATAAATATTCCAAAAGAAAAGTTTTTTGAAATATCGTTAAAAGCCTTGCAAAGCATTGCAAATGAATTAGGATTGTGATTTTTCTCTATATTTTTTTGCTTCTTCAGGAGTTAAGAAAGTCATTAGAATTGATTTGTCTCTAGGTTCAGTTTTATAAAAATATTCTCCAGCGGGATCAAGATTTGCTGCCTTCATTAACTCTTCATTAAAATATGGAAATCTATAAGTAATATTAAGCTTGGATTTTTGGGTATTTAATTTTCTTATACTTTCTATTTTTTGGGTTACTCCTTTTTTTCGAGGCTTTATTAAATTATATTTTATTAAACAGCTTCTTTTTTGGTCAATTGTACGTTCTGAACATTTTAAGTCCTCTGCCATTTCAGACTTACTTTTTGAATCGTCTGAAAGAACTTTGTAATCCTTTAAAGCATTTTTTAAGTTTAAAGCATCCTTATACGGCATACCCAAGTCTTTATATTCCACATATATTTCAATCACTTTACGTTTACTCAATTCCTGCACATTCTCTCTTAATTTCATATTTTAACTATCAAAAGATAAAAATATAAATTACACTAAATTAAAGTAAGTGATAGATATTATGAAAACAGAGGACATTGAAAATAAATGGGAGAAGAAGTGGGAAGAGGATAAGATATTCGAAGCAGAGACTAGCAAAAAGAACAAGTTCTTCATGGTCTTCGCTTATCCGACAGTGTCAGGCACATTGCACGTAGGCCACGCAAGGTCTTACGTCATACCTGATATCATTGCAAGATACAAGAGAATGAAAGGTTTCAATGTATTCTTCCCACTAGGTTTCCATGCTACAGGCGTCCACTGCCAGACCATATTGACAGACGTGTCGAAGGACTTAAAGAATGCAGAGAAGTATGGAATAGAACCTAAGGACGCTGCCAAGTTTAAAAATCCTTTAGACGTCGAGAAGTATCTTGAGAAGAATATGATAAAGGCTTTCAAAAGAATTGGTCTATCTTTGGATTACAGACCAGTTGTCTCAACCATTGATCCGCAATATAATAAATTCATACAATGGCAGTTCAAGAAACTAAGAAATGCCGGTTATCTGATACAGAAAGATTATAGGTTGGCATGGTGCCCTGACTGCAACAGTCCTGTCAGTCTTGATCCTGCTGAGATGGACATAAAAGAATGGAAGGGGGCTCAGATAAAGGATTACGTCATAATTAAATTTAGGCTAGGCGATGTGGTTTTGCCAGCAGCGACGCTAAGGCCTGAAACAGTATTCGGTGTTACCAATATCTGGATAAATCCGAACGAGAGGTATGCAAGAGCAAAAGTTGACAACGAGACATGGATCGTATCTGAAAAATCTGTAAAGAAGTTGAAACAATTTGGAAAGAAGGTTGAGATAGAGAAAGAGTTGGCAGGCCAGGAGTTGTTGAATACCAAGGTTGTAAATCCTGCAAACAATAAAGAGGTTCCCATTCTTCCAGGAGAGTTTGTTGACGTAAACGAGGCGACAGGAATCGTGATGAGCGTTCCATCGCATGACCCGTTTGATTATATTTATCTCAAGAAAGTGGCTCCTGAAATAAAACCTATACAGGTTGTTGAAACAAAAGGTTTCGGAGCAGCACCGGCAGGCGAGTTGTTGGAGAAGTATGGCGTAAAATACACAAATGACCCGAGGATAGAAGAGATAACCAACGAACTATATAAGATAGAATTCGGTGGAAAAATGCTGAGCTCTGTTCCAAAGTTCGGAGGAATGGAAGTATCAAAGGCGAAGAAGGAAGTTGAAAAGTGGTTGATGGAAAGTGGTAATGCTGACATGACCTATGAACTATCTGTCAAACCTATTTATTGCAGATGCGGGGCAGAGATTATCGTAAAGGTCGTTAAAGGCCAGTGGTTCATTGATTATGATAACATGAAATGGAAAGATGTGGCAAAACAATGTATAGAGGAGATGAACATATATCCACCGCAATACAAGAAGGAACTTCCTGCTATAATCGATTGGTTGGCAGAAAGGCCCTGCGTAAGAAAAAGAGGCTTGGGAACAAAGTTTCCATTCGAGGAAGGCTGGATTATCGAAGCATTGTCCGATTCAACCATATACATGTCCTTCTACATTATCTCGAAGTATTTCAATGAGGGAAAAATAAAACTGGAAGATTTGACAGACGAGTTTTTTGATTACGTCTTCCTGGGTAATGGCAAAGCAAAGAAGACTATATGGGAAGAAATAAGAAAAGATTTTTCGTACTGGTATCCGTTGGATTTGAATTCCGGCGGTAAGGAACACAAGGCAGCCCACTTTCCTTTGTTCATATTTAATCACGTGGCAATATTCCCAAAGAACCTATGGCCTCAAGGAATTTTTGTTAATTGGCATCTCATATCCTACGGTAAGAAATTATCAAAACACCTTGGGAACGTCGTGTTCTGGAACGATGCGATAAAACTCTATGGGGCTGACACACTGAGAATCTACATGACTCACGGAGCAAACCAATGGGAAGACTTTGACTGGAAGAATGAGGAATGCGAAATTTATAAAAAGCATTTAGAAACATTCTCCAAAGTTATAAAGGAAATTATAAAGAGCAAACCCAAGAAAGAGAAGGAATTGATCGACAAGTGGATAGAGTCTAGAATAAACAGAGTGATAGAAGAGGCTACAAATGCAATGGACAGAAATGAAATCAAAAAGGCAATCAACTCTGCCTTCTTCTCGATACTGAATGACATAGGTTATTACAGGAAGAGAACCGAAAAGTATAATCCTGACATCGTTTCAAGATGGTTGAGATTGCTGGCACCGTTCATACCGCATCTGTGCGAAGAATTCTGGCATGAACTTGGAAACAAAAGCTCTGTAGTTTCGGAAGATTGGCCTGAAGTTGATACTAAAGCCATTAACATGAGAATAGAAGCCGGAGAGGAATTGATAAGCAGATTGCTGAAAGACGTGGTAGAGATCAAAAGGCTGTCTAACATTGATAAACCAAAGAAGATAACAATATTCGTTGCGCCAGGATGGAAGCATGCAGTCTTTGATGCTGCCTTGGAAGGAAAGGAGTTGAAGGAGATTATTAAAAATTACAGGGGCTTGGAAAAAGAGGTATCCGGCTATTATGCTAGATTGCAGAAGAGAAAACCTTTGGAAGAAAAGTTCCTAAAAGGTCACGAGCTAAAACACTTGGAAGAGTCAAAAGACTTTATTGAAAAGGAATTGAATTGCAAAATAGAGATTGTCTCCGCTGAGAAAGTAAATCATCCCAAAGCTCTGGTAGCAGAGCCTGAGAAGCCTGGGATACTTATAGAGTAGGTATATAATCAGGAATTTCTAAATTATGAATATGAACAAAATATTCTTTTCATTGACATTAATATTGTTTATCTCATTATTCGTAAGAACATCTTTAGCTACTAACATTTCTAATACAAGCGAGATAAGGGTGGCATTCTTTCACAGAATATGCGGCATTAGCGATAGAACAAGCATTGACTGGGATCTCATAGCTCAAACATTAACCAGCTATAAATTCAACGTATGCATGATCCCTATAAGCAGCAGCGTACTATCTCCAGCCTATACCAACTGGACTGACTTGAAGATCTGCATTAATCAATCAATCAATGCCTGCCATAAGTATGGGATGGAAGCCCACATACTTTTCGGTATGCTCGGAGGATCAACAGTAGAGGGAATGAAAGCGGTTGATTCTTCTGGAAATACTTATCAATGGTACGATCCGTGCAAAAATTTAACGAGAGAAACAATAAAAAATATAACAATCGAAATGGCCCGAGATTTCGATATAGATGGCATAAACTTTGACTATATAAGATACGATGAAAATGCTGACATATCCTTTAGCGATGAATGCAAAGCCCAATTTGCTCAATGGTTATCTGATCAAGGAAAGGCTCCTATAACAGACTGGCCAGATCCATTCAAACGATACGGTACCAGAGAGTATGACTTCAGAGAATGGAGAATCATCCCTGTAACAAACCTTGTCAAAGACGTTCGTGAATGGGCTCTAGCTTACAAACCAAACTTGGAATTCTCTGCTTCAGTCTATACCTATTGGTACGGACTTCCAGGAGACGGTCTACGATACGGCATAGGACAGGATCCTGCAGACTGGATATCAAAAGGCTACTTGGACTTTGTTAACCCGATGATATACACAGGAGATATACAAAGGCTCAAAGATTTTTCCACAATGGATATTAACTATTTCACTGGCGGACCTGAAGGCAAGATACCTTTTGCTCCATTTCTTTGTGACGATCCAGGATGCAATGTCGGCAGCGGTTATCCAACAACTGATATTTTCAGTTCTCAAATAAGTTATACGAGGAACGTTTCGGATGGATTTTTAATATGGAGATACGGAGGACCTGGCCAAGGCAATACGGGAGATGCTCTGACTGATATAAGAACATACCTCAACAAAATTAACGAAACTAACCCCAACGGTTGGTTTGATACTTTCTCACTAAGTAATGTCCGAGTTGAAAATATTGATGATACCTCCGTGTCAGTGAAATGGTCGACAACTCTGCCTACAAACAGTACAGTCGAATACAACACCTCGCAACTTTTCGTAGCAGTTAAAAAGATTACAACTCGTTTAAATTATTTAGACATGGAACATGTGACAGGAAAAACAAGTTCTGACAGTTCAAACGTCACTGAACACAGCATAACACTAACAGGCTTACAGAAGGGCATAATATACTATTATCGCGTCCAGAGCGGTGATAATTTTGAATTGCTGTCAAGCAAAATATATAACTTCTCGATAGGATCGCTTATCTATTCTATAAACATAACCGGAACTGTCAAAGACTATGACACCGGATTGCCTATAACGGGTGCAAGCGTTACCTGCGACTCCTATACGGACACCACAAATTCGACCGGCGGCTATCTGATAAAAATGTTCTCATATGCTCCCAGCTCTTGTAGCCTGATAATAACAAAACCAGGCTATGTAGCAAATTCTTCAAGCTTTAGCTTCCTAGAGAACAGGACATACGTAAATGATGATGTAGTCCTTAACAAGATAAGATACAAGGTATACGGAAGCCTGACAAACAACACGAGTGCGATTCAAGGGACAGTGATAGCTTACCAAGGGAATAACTTGATAACATCAAATCAGACAGACTCCAGTGGAAACTATGCTATTTCACTTTTACCTGGAACGTATGACATACAGTATAATCTAACCAATTTCCTGCCAAGCTATTATATTAAAATACTTTCTGTGGATGTCATCAACTCAGACATCTACAATATGATAAAATCTGTTACAGGAAATGAGAAGAATATAACAATTACCTTCAATATTGCAGATCCCAAAATGGTGCAAATTCAAAGCAACGGCATGCCATCAAGGATTTCACAGAACAGCACACTGATTAAAAACGTATCATCTCTAGCAAACTTAAAGAACAACTCATGGTTCTATGATGATTCAACCAAGATGTTGAACACAATAATTACGCCTACTCCTGTTCCTCTATGTGGAAATAATATTTGTGAGGACGCTGAAATTGATGACACCGACCTGTATTACTGCCCCCTAGACTGCCCCATAGGAATGCTTGGTTATTGGAAGTTCGATGAGAGCTCTGGTTCTACTGCAACAGACAATTCTAGTTATGAACATACCGGAACCCTTGTAGGAAATCCTACATGGACTACTGGTTGTGTACATGGAAATTGTCTATCATTCGATGGAATAGATGACCGAGTAATCATAAATAATTTTGGAAATTTTTCGAAAGGGTTCAGCGTTGAATTCTGGTTTAACATGAAACAATCAAGCACAAGACAAAGGCCTTTCTCTTCAAACGCATTCAGTACCTGTTATATTGACAGCGGTTCTACATCCTTTAATTGCTTCCTTGGAGACGGAGTAAACTATGGAGGTGGCTTAGGAGCCAGCAGCTGGAGCTATAATTCCTGGACTCATTTTGCCATGACCTATAATGTTTCTACAGGAAAACAGACTATCTACAGAAATGGGACAGCAATTATATCAAGTACTTATAATAGACAAATGAAAATGAAAAACGGATTTGCCATAAGCTCTTTATACTGGGGAACTTCAGGATTTGAGGATCCTTTTTACGGAATGATAGATGAATTTGCAATATATAATAAACCATTAACGCCACAAGAAGTAATGCAGCATTATCAAAATGGTATAAGCTAATCTTTACAATAATAGAATGCATTTAAGCTATAAGCTCATATATTCTTTGAAAGCGTTCTCAACAGTTTTACTGGTGACGTATGGCCTATGCTGTCTAAATCCTCCGCCAAAATTCTTAGGTATGTGCATTAACTCATGTATTATTGTCTTTATTTTATCATTTTGGCTGAACTTATCAAAGTTCTCAGATATTATTTCGATAACGTAGAAAGCCTTGGTGTTCATGGCGAGCTGCATTATTTTTGGCAAGCCATGTATCCTGGCTACTGTTCTCCTACTCTTTGAGCCATGGCTCCTTACACAAATAAGCTTCTCGATGTTTACGTGAGTAAGATTCAGTTTTGTTATAACATCCTTTGCTATTTCCATGGTTTCAAAATCAGTCTCATATTTCATGATAATTATTATTCCTAGGACTATTAATTATTTTTATAGCAATCGCTGCGATATCATCATGCTTTTTAAATCTTGGATATAGGAAACAATTAGGGTCTGTGTTTTCAATAGAACGCACGTAATTAAGCAGACCCTTTAGACCTAATTTATTGTATGTACTTGCAAATTTATTCCAGTCTTCTTTTTCTTGAGGATCTTTCTTAGGTAAGAGTAAACCATCAGTAAAAAGTATTATAGATTCTATGTTTTTTAGTTTAAATTTTCCGATATTGAAAAATTTTATAGCGTCTTTTTCTCCGTTTAAATCACCGTAACGTATGTTAACCCTTCTTCTGATTTTTATTTTTTGTTCACGTAGCTTTTCACTTATGTTATTCTCTTTCTTGTCTGCTAACTTCTTCCATTTTATCATCGTTTCTATATCATGATCATAATATTTTGTTACAATTGTTGGCTTGCCGTTTTTTACGACTAGGATTAAACTGTCACCAATTTGAAAGAACTCTGCATAATCTTTTTTTATTCTTATAACTGCAGCACTTGTAGACCACAAAGCTTCTTTTTTATTAATATTAATTTTGTTTGACTTCATTTTTTCTCTTATTATGTTGTTTGCCTTAATGGCCAGGTTTTTTAGAGAGTTGTCATCCTTTGAAAAGGTTTTCTTCGCAATTTCCGCTGCAATCTTTCCTCCAGTTTTTCCATTTTTACTCAAGAATTTAACCAAGCTGCTTGCACCATCGAAAACTCCAAATGAATTATTTTTTGTTAAAATTTCATCTTCATTGACTTTAGATATACCTTTGCTGTAGATACTTTCTACTGAAAATTTCATTAAATCACTGATTATATTGTTTTATTATATTAAATATAATTATATTTATGGCAAAATTTCTAGTTTTCGGGGATAGCATAGCTTATGGCTCTTGGGATGAAGAAGGCGGATGGGTTCAAAGACTGAGGAAATTTATTGAAAAAAAATATCCAGAAGAACATTTAATATACAACATGAGTGTTTCCGCAGATACAACTGATTCTTTGTTGAAGAGGTTTGAATCAGAAAGTAATCATAGATTCGAAGGAAAGAGAAAAGAAAGGTTTGTATTCATGTTCCAGATTGGAGCAAATGACTCAGCTTCTTTGTTCAAAGAAGATTGGGTCAAACCAGAAAAGTTTGAAAAGAATATAACGCAAATAATAAAGCTAGCTAAAAATTATTCAAAAGAAATTATATTTATTGGTTTGAATCCTGTTGATGAAAACAAAACGCAACCTGTTCCTTGGGATAAAAGAGTAGTTTACAAGAATGAAAATATAAAAAAATATGAGGACATAATTAAAGAGGCGTGCACTGACGAAAGTGTTATTTTTATAGGAATCTTTAATGTATTCTTAAAATCAGATTACAAAAGACTTTTGCAAGACGGATTACACCCAAATTCAGAAGGACATCAAAAAATATTTGAGGTTGTTAAAGATTTCTTGATTAAAAATAAGATAATCTAGTTTCTATTTCAACCACTTGTCAAACCACTCTATTATAGAATTAATCATTTCTTTCAAATGTTCAGGTTTAGAAAAAATATGATCTGCACCTTTTATCACTACTAATTTTTTAGGTTTATTAGCAATTTTGTATAGTTCTTTAAAAACTTTAACATCAAAAAGTTTGTCATTATCTCCATAAATAATTAGCATTGGGCATTTTACTTTTTTTATTTTATTTTTAGGAACGATTCTGTTCCTTTTAACCTCATTCCACAGTTCTCTTTTTAAAGTAAATTTTTCTCCTGTAGTACGAGAAATGTAAATCGCTCTACCCTTTTCTTCAAGATCTTTGATTATTTTTCTTCCATAAAGGTTTTCAAAAGTAATTTTAGTATAAATGTTGATAGACCAAAAAGCAATAGCATTTATCCTAGGGTCATTTAGTAATAAGGCTATAGTACCACCAAAACACTCTGCTGTAAATCCTATTTTTTCATATCCTTTTTTATACAAGAAGTCAATTGCTAATTTTAAATCAGACATTTCTCCAGAAATTGTTATATTTTTAAAATGTTTTTTATCTTTATTTCCTGTTTTGGAATCATAACCTCTGAATATGAGTGTGAGAACAGCATAGCCTGCTTTGCATAATTTTGAAGCTAAGAGTTCATATCTCTTCTCAAAAATAAATCCTCCATAACCATGAGTAATTATTATAGCCGGTGGATTTTTTACATCTGGAACACGTAAAATTCCAAAAGCTTTTTCTCCTTGGTTTTCAAACTCTACCATTTCTTTTTTCATACAACCACAATAATTATTACTAAAATTAATAATATATATTATTTAAAAAAACTCGTATTATTGAAATATTCAATAGAAACTTTTCTCTTATGAAATATTATTTTAGTTACGCTCCCACAATCAAAATTATAGTTTTTATATTTACTAAAGTTAAAGCTTTTTCCTAAAATAAAGAAGTTTAAAAACATTATCAAAGTAGATTGTGTCCCAATAATTATTATATTTGAAGTTATACAAAAAACAATTCTATCTTCAATAAATGATTTTATACGTCTATAAAAATTGATAGCATCTTCGCCTTTAGGAATATTAAGTTTATCTATTTTGAGTTTTCCTTGTCTCCATTTCTCGAGTCTTTTTGCCGGACTTGGAAATTTTTTAAGAGCTTCATCTCGGGATAAGCCAGCAAGAACTCCTAAATCAATTCCATTTAATTTGTTATCGCAAATATGTTTATAATGATTCTTCTTATTAATTATATCTACAGTTTCAACTACTTGAGGATTAGAACTATAAAATAAAGTTGTATTTTTTTGTTTTAGTTTCTCTTTGCATAAAAATGCACTAATCTTGTTACATTGTTTTATACCTTCTTCAGAAAGAGAGTCGCCTTCTCCTCCATGCTCATCTCGTAAATTTTTTAAAGATTCCGCATGTCTTATTAAAAGAATTTTCCTTATTTTCATAATTATAATTAGAGAACCAGATTAAATAACATGAGCCTTTTCCCACAATGCCTCGAACTTATCCTTATAATCCGTCTTGCAGTTCAAGAACCAGATTCCCTTCTGATTCTCGTCAACAGTCATGCCATGCTTTCCGTCAACCACAACCAAATATGGCAAAGCCCTTCCCAATCTCATCTCAATTTCAATCTTCCTTAGTTTTGCTAAGGTCTCAGGATGAAGTTCGGCTGCAATTATTCTTATCTTGATTCCTCTCTCGACAGCCCTCTTTATTGCTTCTAAAAGAACAATGTCGTCATAAAACTTATCGGTGGTTATCATTATCTCTTCTTGAGCGATATCAAAAAGTAAAGAAGCCTTGTTTGAAAAGTCGCCTTCATACTGCTCGTACGCCTTCTCGCCAAGCCATATGTTCTTTCCTCTCACTTCCAAGTATTCCTCGTATTTCTTTTCTAAGCCAGCAAATAAATCCTTCAACCTCAGATAATCCTTGCTAACGTAACTAAGAATCCTCGGGAACGGGTTAGTCGATCTAGCCAACCAGAAAACCTTGCTCTTTTCCTGTCCACTCTCAACAAGACCTTTCTTTTGCAAGGAATAAAGATATTTGTAAGCATTGGTTACGGATATGCCTGCCTCTTGTGCAATCTTGGCAGCATCCACCTTTACCATATCCCTGTTAGTAAGCATAAGCATTGCTCTTAAAATCCTTACTTCCATGTCGTCGAACTGTCTGCTTTCCTTGAGCATGGAACAAAATTCGTTTATTTCCATAGTTATCTTATAAGGATTTTGATTTAAATTTCTATTGGTTTTTATAAGCTATGTTATAAAGTATATAAATCCCTTCTTCCAAATAATTGGCATGCAAACAAATGATTTTATCACAGTATCGTATTCGGCCAAGATAAAAGAAAGCGGACAGGAGTTTGACGCAACCGGAGACAAGATTATACCTATTGTTATAAGGTCTGATTTTCTGATAAAGGGCTTGGAAGAAGCCTTGCTGGAAATGAATGTGAACGAGAAAAAAACAATAGAGATACCTCCTGAAAAGGCATTCGGACCGAGGGACCCGAAACTGATAAGGTTGGTTCCTATGGCCGAGTTCAGGAAGCATAACACTGACCCGCAACCAGGCATGTTCATTCAGGCAGACAATTTGAGAGGAAGGGTTCTTTCTGTATCTGGCGGAAGAGTCAAGGTTGACTTTAACAACCCGTTGGCAGGAAAAACTTTGGTATACGATATAGAGATAAAGGGAAGGATTGAAAACGTGGAGGAAAAGATAAAAGCTTTGTTTGAGATTTATACAACGACCGATAAAGAAAAGATTAAGATTGGTTCAATAAACGACAAGGAGGTTGAGATAGAAATACCTCCTTTGATAAACTCTTTGTACAAGAAAAAAATAGCTGATGATATCATAAAGATTCTGAATTTTGAAAAAGTAAAGTTCGCCGAAGTTTTTGAAAAGCCTAAAGAAGTTGAAAATCAGGTAGAACCTTCATCACTTCCGTGATGTTCCGATAATTTTTCAATTTGTGGTTTTCTATTTAATTTTTCTATTACGTGTGCCTTAATCCCACAGTTTTCACAATCGTGCGGTTCACAAGAAATTTCATACGCTTCTCCGAATTCTTTAAATCCGTCTTCTATAGCATTAAGTCTTACGACATCTATCCAGTCCTTGAGACTTTGTCCTACAGCGTTTTCTAGACCATCCACAAAACAAGGTTTCTTGATTTTGAGAATCTCATAATTCTTTCCTGCTAATAGAAATTCACAGTATATAGTATCATCACTCTTGAAAACGTAATCTGTTGATTTCAATTCTAGTTTATCTTCGATTTTTTCCATATTATAATAACAAACAGTAAGATATTTAAATTATATTTTTGCTTATAACAATTCAATTAATTATAAAAGTTTATTTTTGCTAAAATTAGAAGGAGGTTTTCATTAATGGCAATTAAAAGTGTTGAAGGAGCAGGGAAATTGTCTGACACTGACGAAGATTTGAGAAAAATTCTTGAAGCAAGGAAAGCAGAAATAAAAGTTATAGGCGTGGGTGGCGCGGGAAACAACACAATCTCTAGACTGATGCAGGTTGGAATAGTAGGAGCAGAGATTGTTGCGATAAACACTGATGCGCAAGACCTGTTGTACACGGATGCAGATAAAAAAGTTTTGATTGGAAAGGATTTGACAAGAGGCTTGGGAGCTGGGGCTGATCCAAAAGTTGGTGGAGAGGCTGCAAGAGAGAACAGAGAGGATATAAAAGATGCATTGAAAGGAGCAGACATGGCTTTCATCACCTGTGGGTTAGGCGGTGGAACAGGAACAGGAGCTTCACCAGTTGTAGCAGAGATTGCAAAGAAGATGAATGTCTTAACAGTAGGTGTTGTAACGCTGCCTTTCTCGATGGAAGGAAGACAGAGAATGGCCAATGCTCAGGGAGGATTAGAAGAATTGCAGAAAAACGTTGACACACTGATTATAATACCCAACGACAAACTATTAGAGATAGTTCCGGATGTCTCTGTTGTGACAGCTTTCAAAATCTGCGACGAAATTCTTGTTAATTCAGTAAAAGGAATAACCGAACTTGTTACAAAACCTGGCTTGGTTAATCTAGATTTTGCAGATATAAGAGCTGTGATGACTAACGGTGGCTTGGCAATGATTGGCTTGGGAGAATCAGACACAGAGAACAGGGCAGTAGAAGCTGTTGAAAAAGCTTTGAACAATCCCCTATTAGACGTAGAGATAGAAGATGCGAGCGGAGCTTTGGTAAACGTTTCTGGTGGAACAGATGTTACGATAAGAGAATGCCAAGAAATAGTTGAAGCGGTGTCAACAAAGATTTCAGGCGATGCAAAAATTATTTGGGGGGCGCAGATTTCAAAAGAACTAGGAGACGTGGTGAGAGCATTGATAATAGTTACAGGAGTTAAAGCACCTGAAACATATGCTTACGGAGAAAGAGTGTTCCCAAAAGAAAAGCAAAACCAGATAGAGAAGATACTTGGAATAGACTTTGTTTGATTGAAAAAATTGAAAAAGTGAACAAAGATAGAGGTAGATAGGTAAAAATTTCATTTCTCTCTTTTTACACTTACTTTAAAACTTATTCCATATAAGTTGCATAGTAAATGAAAATAGGAAGTTCAAAAGATGAATTTAAATAATTTTCTTTTAATTTATATTTTAGTGATAAAAAATGAATATCCCATTTCATATTACTAGATTATTTGGTCAGAAAGAAGATGCATTACAAATTTTAAGGAATGCAGATTTGATATGGATAAGACCTGAAGCAACTGAAAAATTAATTGAATTTGGAAAAAAATCTTATGAAGAGCATGTTGAGAAGGCACCATTGCTATGCGGAAATTATGACAGTGGAGCAATCTTTATAAATGATGCAGTAGATGCTAGGCTTCCTCCTGGGTTGGAAGAAAGATACCACGTTCATAGATGGTATCAGGCTTATTTAGAAAATTATAGGAAACGTGAAGACCTTAAGAAAGGAGGACCAATATTACCTTCTCATTCTCATTTAGGTGGTGGCTTAAACCCTTCTGAAGATGATAGAAAAATTAGTAAAAGAATACCAGAACTTCTATTTACATACAGCCCTAAAATTGGTAGATATAATACTACAGTATGTCCAAGATACCGTAGCCTGATTTGCTTTCTTAGCTATTTTCCTGATGCTGATAAACCTCTTGATAGACAAAAATCTGCCGAAGGATGGGTAGAAACAGGAGATCAGGCAGTTAAATTAGGTGTACATGCATTTTCAGGTCAAAGAACAATACCTACACTAGCAGAATCTAAAGAAGTGGCTATACTATGCGGCTCAAGAGATGTATGGAAGAAAATTGCCGAACAAAAACCATGTATTAGAGAAATATTCGATTTAAAAGAACCTTTGATTTGCTTTTCTTGATAAACCAAAAATAAGTTAAACTTCTTATTTACACGTACTTTAAAACTTCTTCCATAAAGTCTTCATTTTTACCATTTAATGCTTGATTAAAAACAGTTAAGAATGAAAAACAAAAGCATTTAAATAATATCCTTTATAATAGTTTTATTCTAGGTGTCTGAATGGACCAAACGAATAAGACCGAAGGAATCAAGAAACCTGGTTTAGGCAGCAAGATAAAGGAAAAATTAAAGCAATACCGAAGGGTGTTAAGCGTGGCGCGTAAACCAGATAAAGAAGAGTTTCTGCTATCTTCAAAGATAACTGGAGCTGGAATAATATTTTTAGGCTTGATAGGCTTTGTAATATTCCTGATATATTACTTAGCACTAGCAGTGCCAGGTGTCTAAATGATAAGAACAATAAGAACAACTGTTGGCAGGGAAAATGCTGTTATCGAAACTCTAGCAAGCAAGGTAAAGAATAGCGGCCTGGACATAAGATGCATTTTCTATCCAGCAGAATTAAAAGGCTATATTTTCCTGGAAGGCGACGAGGAAGCGATAAACGGGATTATAAAGACAGTTCCTCATGTAAAAGGCATTATAAACAAAGATGTCAAGATAGAGGACATTAGGAAATTCTTAGAAATCAAGAAGTTTGAGATCAAGGTTAACAGGGGGGACGTTGTTGAGATAATTGGCGGACCTTTCAAGAATGAGAAAGGCAAGGTCACCAGGGTCGACGAGGCAAAGGAAGAGCTAACAATAGAATTATTGGATGCTGCCATACCGATACCCATAACGATTCCTATAGAGTCTGCCAAGGTCATAGAAGCTGCGGAGAAGAGTGAGAGTAAATGACTTTAGTAAAAGCAATAGTTCAAGGCGGGAAAGCGACACCAGCACCACCGCTAGGTCTAGCATTAGCACCAACCAAAGTTGACATCGGAAAAGTGATAAGCGCTATAAATGAAAAGACGAAAGATTATGCTGGCATGGAAATTCCTGTTACCATTAATATCGATTTAAAGACAAAGAACTTTGAGATATCGGTAGGGTCTCCTTCTGTTGCTGCCTTGGTTAAGAAAGAGCTGAATGTCAAGACATTGTCAAAAGCTGCTTTCAATGTCTATCAGAAAGAAGAGGTAAAAGAAGAGTTCAAGGAGAGTTTGAAGTTCGAGCAGGTTGTAAAGATTGCAAGGATGAAGATGGATGACATAAAGACTGATAATCTAAAGGCAGCTGTCAAACAGGTGGTCGCGTTCTGTGTCAGCGCTGGCGTATTTATCGAAGACAAGAAGCCGAAGGAAATTATCAAAGAAATTGACGAAGGAAAATGGAATAGTAAAATTCAGTAAACTACTTTCTCCAATTCATCTCTTTCAATACCCATTTTAATTTCTCTGGCAATTCTTCTCCCCATTGGCATTTCTTCTCCCCATGTATACCATGCCTCTGGAGATCCATGAGGACTCCACATATTTGTACCTGCTACTATTCTAGCAGAAATCTCAAAAGTGTAAACTTCTTCATCTTTTGTAATAATAGTCTCTGGACAGAAAGGGCCCAGCATGCCAGGTGAAAACAATCTCTGAGATGCCTCGACTATCTGCCTACCTACTGAAAGATATTTTGCTTGGTGCTTTTCTCTTGGAACAGTAGGTAAATTCCCCACAACTGTAAAAGATTCTTCTATGCCTAGTTTCCTAAGTTCTTGTCTGTTTAAACCGGTTCTATGCAATTCATCAATATTGCTCTCTCTTCTTATATCGTAACCAAGCATTTCTAGCCAACCATCATTAACTTTAAGCCCTTTCTCTGAAAATGGAGAGAAATGTAGATGTGGATAGAATCTGGAACCTAATATGTATTCCTGTATTGTATGTTTATCTTTTTCTGGATCTTTTTTCCTTTTTTCCATTTCTTTGTAAAAGTCTTTTTCATTTCTTGCAAAAAAGAAACCCTTGCCTCCCTTTGCACCATGAAATTTTACTATGGAAAGTCTGTCAATGTCTGATGGCGATGCAAATTCCGTAGGTGTTTTTACGCCAGCTTCTTTTAACCATTGTTTTTGCTTTTCTCTGTCACTCTCCCATGCTAAAACCTTTCTGTTGCCCTGCATTGGAACCAGGAATTTTTCTTCTAAATTTCTAGCTCCTACGTATTCAACGAAGGAACCGTGAGGCACGATTATTGAATGTTGCTTTCTTAAAATTCTTTGAACTTGCGACCCAAGCATACCTTTAGGTTTTTCAACATTTATGTAACAGCCTGGCCTAGCTTCTTGAAAGGCTTCATAAAAAGGTTGTTCTTTTTGTTGGCAAATGCCCCACGTCGTAAATCCTTCTCTTTTTGCACCATGAAATATGTTTAATGCTGAATGAGAGCAATAAGTCGCGATGGATATATCTTTTCCACCATATTTTGATAAAATCGAATCAATTTTGTCTTTTGTTATCATATCTCCAACCTAAAAGCCTTTGCTAGTTTCTTTAGACCTGCTGGATCTGCACTTAAGACATTTTTTGCTTCTATAAATCTCTCGAATTTTCCTTTTACTTCTACAAATTCACTACAGTTTGAACATCTTATAAATTCTGATTTTTGCCTGTAATCTGTTTTTATGCACTGTTTATTTACTTTACAGTTTCCTTTTTCATCAAGATCATAACCTTCGCAAACTCGAAAAGTATCTGGTGATAGATCATCAATTAAAATTATGTCTCCTGTACGAAGGCTTCTCCCCCATTCCATTTTTCCATCAACTAAATGAAAATCTCTTTTTGCAAATTCTTTATACATTATGTCGCCAATTTGCTCTGTTCTCTTTTTTGTAGTTTCCATTTCTTTTTGATTCATCATTCCTAATTGAACCATAGCATCGTCAACCATTAGTATATCAGGTTCACCTGCTCTACCTTTTGCATAAAATTCTACAACATCTAATCTATCTCCAGGAATTTGACAAGGATATCTTCTCCACCAACTTCCAAAAACTTCTTTTCTAAAAACACACTCTAAACCGTAAATCTCATCTGAGCCTTTGAAATCTTTTGCTTGGTTTTTTACACCTAACAATTTTGCTGGTTTTACTACCATAACATTCGAGTGTGGTTTAGCTTCAACAAAATCAGTGGGAATGCCTTCTTCTTCAAAAAGTTCAAAAAAATGCTTTGTAAATTGACATGAAATCACACCTCTTCCAGGAATTTTTCCAACAACTTTATCATAACCAGAATTAAATACAGGTTTTCCGCCTGGACCTTCATAACCTGTAGCATCGTCTTTAAAACGAAATTGAATATTACCATCAGGTCTTTTAAAAACAGTTTTTGTTTTTCCTTCATAAACTAAACTCATAAAATTACCCCCTTTATGATACTATCTCTTCTAATCTTTTAGCTAATATTGCCTCTTTTATTTCTTTTGCTATTCTCCTCCCCAAGCTCATAGGTTCACCATATTTATAAGTTGTATAAGGAGTAACTGCTGTATCAGGTGATCCAGGATTTCTTAAGCTTGCATCGATAACAAGCATTTCTTCTCCTTCATTAGAAGTTATTGTCTGCAATGCGAATGGTCCAATTATACCAGGTGGACATATCTTTTTAGTTGCTTCAACAAACCTCTCTCCCATCTCAAGAACATCCTGAACTTTTGACTCTCTTAAACTAACTGGGATGTGTATGAATTCTTCCCCGTTTCTATACTGTTCCCTTTTATCAGATCCCATAAATTCTGTCTCGTCATTAATCACGGAATAGAAATAGTTCAAGTTGACTCCGGGATTAGCTCCCTGTTCGTCACCCATGTATTCTTCGATCGTAGCATCCCTAAAGTTTTTCCCTATTATTTTTCGTTCATCATCTGTTCTTCCTCTTTTCATTAGTTCTTGACATTTTGCTTCATATTCTTCAGGACTGGAAACAACAGGAAATGGCACGCTCTTACCAGATAATTTGCCTCCTGCCCTCTGAAAGTCTCTTTCTCCGATAGCAATTGTAGACTTTATCATCACCTTTCTATCAATCTGACTGGGCGATGAAAATTTCATTGGAGTCGGCAATCCTGCTTCTTTAACAAGATTATCCTGATTTTTTTCTAATTTGTATGGTCCTGTTCTCTCTTCCCATCTTAGCAATTCTCTGTTACCAAGAAAAGGTATTCTAAGTTGATTTTCTATTATATCGTACTTCAGATATACTTCCATCGATCTATGAGGTATTAGTATCGTATTTAACTTTGATAATTTCTGTAGGTTTTCATCATTTACTATGTCTTTCCATTTGTCTAGAAGTACAAGTTCTTCAGTTATACATCCTACGTAATTATTTCCTCTTGTTCTAAATCTATGATGTTCATATGTTTTCTCTCTACCTTTTACGCATGCAACAAGCGTTCTGAATCCTTCATCTATGCCTCCTCTGGTTATATCCAATGCAGAATGGGAACCTAAAGCACCTATGGTAACAAGAGAATGACCAAGAGGATGACTTTTAGTCTCATAATTACGGGCTACTTGTTGCATTTCCTTTGGATTAATCATTTTATCAATTAAGATTATAAAAAATTTAAACTTAATCCTGTAAATCAATCGTAATTTGAAGAAAAGATTTAAACTTGAATTATATGAGCTTATTTTTACAATTTATTTAGAATAAAACAAAGAAAAATAATAAAATATTTATTAGATTTTAGCAAGAACATTTTCAAAGCAAAAGTTAATTTTCTAATGGCAAACTTAATTACCATTCTTCCTCTTCCTTTTCTTCCTCTTCTTCTGATTCCTCTGCTTCTGGTTCTGGTTCTTTCTCAAAATCTCCCTCTTCTGTTTTTATTGGTTTTTTGGCCATGTTTGTTCCTCCTCATTACACTTTAATTTAAAGAGATATGAGCAAATATTTAAATCTATCGCTTTTGGATGATGAACAAGAAACAATATAAATTTTAGCTTTAAATTAGCATTATGAGATTTTTTTGGATCATGGTTATAATAACAGTAATATTTGTTTTGGGTTTAAGCTCTTTGAAGAGCTTTGAACTGATTATACTGTTGTTTATAACAGATTTTATTGTGTTGTGGACCCAAATAGAATCGAACAAAGGGGAAAACGGAAAGAACGTTCTAGCGGAAAAAATAGAAAATTTAGAGAAGTTAATCTCTGACGTATTCAATAAGATGACCAAGAAACCGATGAATGAAAAAGAGGAGAAAAAAGAGATAATAGAGTGGTTAAACAAGTTCTAACATTAGCCAATTAATACAAAAACTCATTCTGCATGTAAATTCGACAGAGAATCGACAAAACGACTTTATGAAAATTTCACTGTCGGATGGAATAGAACTTTTTTCGACAGTCTATGATTGAAATAGCTATGCCTTCGTTCTCCATGCCCTTGAGGTATTCATTGCATCTTGTTCTCGACAGTTTGATCAATTTGCTCAGCTGGGAAGGCGTGACCTTTCCGTATTTTTGAAGTATGAGCTTTATAGCCTCCTTGGTTTTAACAGATATTGTTCTCGGTTGCAGGCTCATACCGCCTGAAGAGACGATATCGTCCAAACCCTTTAATTTAGCCTCTATCCTGTCGATTTTTTCGTTTAATTTCTTTAATCTTTCTAACTCTATGGCTATGCCTGCGTAACGAACATCCAATTGCTTGACACTTTCCACTAATATTTTCTTTTCCTCGTCTTCTGATTTAAAAATAGACATAATCCACAATATATTTTTCTCTTTCTTGAATATAAAACTATTTCGACACTTGAGTTTTTGATAATTTCTAGGTCATATGTCGACTCTCTGTTAATTCTGACGTTTCCCAGCTATATGTGCTTCGACACTGCCTATAATAGAAGAAAAATTGGCCAAAAATTTTGTACAATATTGTACAAGGGTTAACGAATGAGCTCTGAAGACCCAATAAAACTAATACTAGAAACTTTAAGAAAGCATCCAGAAGGTTTGACATTACTTTCTTTAGCCGAACTTACCGGACTGCACAGACACACTGCCACAAAATACGTCAACGAACTTCTGGGCGCTGGATTTATTTCCCAAAGAAATGTCGGAGTTGCAAAGCTTTGTTACTTGATGGAAAAGGTTGAGAATCAAACTGACGAAAAAGTGCTAGAGGAGCTTAAAGTAAGGAGAATAGGCAATAAAACTCAGCTAAAGATTATAGCAGCGATAATGATTGTAACATTTCTTTTGAGCGAAACAGCGATACTTGCCTATCAGAACACGAGTTTGTTCAATGAAACCAATTTAAGCGGTTTCTCATTGATAAACACCAGCCCTATGACTGAGAGCAACTATCCGAACCTGTCTCAAAATGCGGATTCCATCATAAACATTACAAATGTCTCTATTGACGAAAACGTCAATTCGAGCGCATTAATTAATTCGACAGCAAAAAATGATTCTAGCGATAATTTAACTGTCGAGATTCTAAACGAAACTATTCAGGAAATTAATGAAAGTTTAGGAGGAAATGAAAGCGTCATAGTATCTAATTTTACTATTTCTGAACCAATCAATGAGACTCAGGAAATGCCTCAAAAAAGTGCAGTAAACTTCGAAATAGAGCTTAATTACCCGCAAAAAATAACAAGAGGAGAAATTATACTGGTAAAGGCGAGCGCAACTAATACTGGCTCTTCGACAGCCAAAAACGTTGTGCTTGATTGGAAATTGCCTGACGGCTTCTCGATAGTCTCAGGAAACGAAAGAGAATTCTGCGGCTCCTTGGATCAGAATGGTATTTGCGACAGTCAAATTGGCCTGAAAACCGACGCTTCGACAGTTCTCGGATTGAATGAAATCAAAGTTGTGGTAAAGTATGAAGAGTAGTGCAAAATCAGGTCAGAGCCAATTATTGATACCATTGGTCATAATACTAAGTTCTATAATAGCATTGGCAGCAAATACGACCATCACTGCCCTTAACTCGACATTAAATGGCTCTAACTCGACCATAACTGGAAATATGATAGAAATACCGCAAACGATTGAAAAGAGCTTTCCAATAGAAGTGTGGGCTAACACTTCAATTAGGCTAGATTTGGGCGAAAATATTACTAGAGCAAACCTAATTCTTGATAATGGAACACTGCTTGAAAACCAAGAAATAGACTTTTACTTGAACGATTCCTTGCTAGGCTCTGGCACAACTAACGCCGAAGGTTTTGTTGATTTTCCATTATCTGATAAAGGATTAATAAAAGCTGTTTTCAACGGAGATTCTTCTTTATATCTAAATAGTTCACAGTCTGAAATAGAATTAAAGATAAAAATTAAAAATAAAAAAGCTAATCTCTTCATGTCTAAAGGAAAAACTAACTTTAAGCTAGGCGAGAGAATTGAATTTGAAATAAATGGCATAGCTTCTAAAAACGGTTTTGAGGCAATACTAACAGAACCTGATGGAAATAAAAGCAAGATAAATATCACCAGCAAAAACGGTAAATTCTTTGTTGATGTTGATAACGAAAGATCTTTCAAACCTGGTTTATACAATCTAAGGATAAAATCTTTGCAGAAAGAATCAGATACTGAATTAGACGATGAAATAAACTTCACTGTTGGACTAATAACCGTCAACACTCCTAAAAGCATTTACTTACCTAATGAAAGTGCTAAGATAATCGTTGGAGTTTTGAATGAACAGGGTAAAAGAGCATATGATGCTAATATTACTCTAACTGTTATATCACCGTCTGGTAAATTAAGAAGTTATGATAGTTACAATGGAGATTTTAGTACTGATGAGCTCGATGGAAGCCTTTTTGTCATTTATAATGAAATCGATGAAATAGGCAATTACACTATTTCAGTTGATTCGATAGGAGAAAATTTAAATGCGACCGATGAATCTTTCTTCGAGGTTAGAAATTCTGTAGATTTTGACATTGAAAGAAAAATGGGAACCCTTATAGACATAGATCATTCAAACGTTGCTGAAATAAAATTTAAATCCAAAGTTAATGCGAATAACGTGACCGTCATAGAAAAATTGCCAAATGATTTCCTTGAAATCAATGTTTACGGAGGTAGAATCGAGAGAAAAGAAAATGAAACTTGGCTGATTTGGAACTTCAATAAGTTGAATGAAAGTGAAGAAAAAACATTGAAATATACCTTTACGACTCCTAATGTAAAGCCTGCGATATATTTGGCAGGACCTATAACTGTTTATCATGATGATTCTAAAGAATTCAAAGAGTCTAAAGAATGGACCTTCATAGTCGTTGATGTTGTTTTTTACTTCTTCAAGTTCTTGCCCTATTATTACAACACGACTAATGTAACGGATTCTATTCAACGTCTTGTTTGGAACAGTTATGATCAGTATACAGACCCTGTTGTAATGTGTAACAATTTCGAAAATTATTCGATTCAAGTTTTTGCAACAGACGAAGCAGACGACGATGCTGGGGTATATCAAAGATGGGAATTACAGATTTACGATGGGTCATGGAAAGGTTTATTAAATTATTCATGGATTGGCGGTTGGAAGCTAATGCCTGGGGTAACAAACAACAGACAACTTCGAGAACTTGGAGCTGCTGATACGTGCACTGCTGGAAATACATCACAAGACAAATGTGCTTGGGGTAGTACTTTTACATGGAATGTTACTATAAATAATTCTGCCAATACAGGAGGGATAACTAAATTAAGAATATTTCCAAAGACAAAAACACAAGGACCTATGTTTGATACGAATGAATTTGACGTAAAGGTTGTAAACTGTAGCAATATAAATCTTTTGAGACCTATAAAAATTTTCTCGCCTACAGGAGAACCCACGGATAAAATCTTACGCGGTCATTTAGCAAAGATTGTTGTACCGTTAGCGAATTATAATACGACCTCAGATCAAAGTGTGAATGTAAGCATACAAATAAAAGATGCTGGCACTGACGAAGTACAAGATTGGTTTGTTAGAGAAGGCAGTACGCAAACTGTTACTATACCTGCAACCGTTTCTAGACCTGATTGGAACACTTCTGTGGCTGTATTTACTGTAACGGTTCCAGATAGTATCACACAAACTTCATATAATCTTACTGTTAATATAAATGGGAGCCAGACCGCAACATACTGGAAATTATTCAGCGTATATACTGATGACGGAGGAGCAAAATCTGATGTTGTTTTGTTTGCTAGTACTCCAAGAAAAGTAGGTGCTGATTGTGAAGATACTGGAGGTCAATCATTAGGTTGTGGACCTACTCATGCTTCCGGATGTGCAAACGGCGATGGAGAATCGTGCTATAGAAACTTTAGGATAATCTCAGTTTGCAATTATGGCGATTATAATCTTACTGTCAATGTAAGTGATTTTACAACAGGCGCTCACGTCTATTATGCGACAGAAACTGATGGTTCATTCTATGCATCGCCTGCACCTTCAGTAAACATGACTGGTGAACTGGATTGGTATAACGCTTTGATCAATACATCAGGTTGTTTTCAAGCAGAAATACCTTACAGACCAACAGACGATGTTGGTGAAGAAACATTCACACTGCAAGCAGTATGGAACGACCCTGTAACAGGGGAACAAACAATCGTATCAAAATCTCATGTAGCTTTAATTGGTGGAGCTACAGGAAATGAGGAAAATGATATTACAACAAAGTTGAATGTTACATATGCTTATCCAAATCAAACCCTACCAATAAAATTGATTGCCAAAACAGGAGGAGGAGGCAACACATGGGGAACAATAGACGGAGTAGCTAACGTAAGGGGCATTGTTCACTATATTGAAATATATCTACCACCAGGATTTACCAAACCAACGAACATAAGGGTTGTAGATGATAACGGTGCAACAGTAAGAGCAACTTCTGCTGATCCTGGCTATCCAGTAGGTTCGGAGGAAGAGGGTTGGATTATAAAAATTTCACCATACAGTGTAGGAACTTCTGTCATGTCATTTACTGCTTCTAGCAACGAAAACTCAATAGGAAACGAAAATCATTATATAGAATTTTTAACTAACGTCAGTTCAATAGATAAAACGATTGCGGGCGGAAAAGCTATAATTACAAATTATGTCGGAATTGGAGGAGTAGGTGCTGTTAGTGCAGCTTATGCCAAGTACTATGTTTTCAAAGAAGATGAAAACATAGTAAATATTCGAGCGCCATTCATGAAAACGGTAAGATATTACAATACAACCGAATCAAACGAACAAGAAAGTTTTCCAGCATCTTTCGGCTGTGGTAATTTTTCAACCAAGTTACAAGTTTTTAACAAAGGCAATATTCCATTTTTAAATTCTAATGTAACTGAAAATAAATACAATGTTTCAGTAACCCATCCAGGAGATTTGAACTTTAACAATTTCATTCCCAATTACAATCTAAAAGATGACTCAACACTCATTGTTTGGGGTTCTGACAACATAACATTTAATGTTATTGGAAAAGATAACTCGAAAAATTATTCATACCTGATTTCAGTTCCTTATCAGACTAACAGTACATTTAATTTCAAAGCAGCACCGAAAAACAATTATTCGTATGAATCAGACATCAACACAACTAATCTAACACTAAATTCGTCAGCATCTAATGCAATACTGTCTAGTATAAATCAAAGAACATATTTGCCGATTGGTACTTATGCAACCTTGAACGTAAGTTACAACAACATTTCTGAAGTCACGGCAACTAAGTCGGATGTTAACACTACCTACTTATTTGTGAATAGAACTGGCGCCAACAGCACTTTCTTAATAAGAACTTATCTTCCTAATATGACTAATGCTAGCTTAACCATAGCTTATCAAAATATTTCAATAAAAGGAACCGGTAATGTAATCGTGTTTGTGAACGGTAATATATTAGGCAATCTGACAAACGTCTCAACGCCTACAATAACAACATTCAATAATGTGTCATACAGCTGGATAAGTAACATTTCAAACAACATAATCAATATAACTTACAATGGTACCAATACAACCATATTTAATGCAACCCTGACATACAATAGAACTCTAGATGTAAATATTACGGTGAATGGTAACTGGCTAGGAGCTTTACCAAGTGCTACAACACCTGCTACCTATACTTTCACTAACGTATCAGTTAGTTGGATAAATAACCCATATAATAATTTAACAAACATAACTTACCTAGGTGATGTTAGAAATATAACACTGTCAAATCTTACGTTCTTTTTTATGAGTCCTCTTACATTTTATGATAAAAATTACACTCTTTACGCTTCCTGTGGTGCAAGCCTATCAGTTAATGCACCATCTTATACGCCATCCTCTCCTCTATATCAAGACACATGGTTTAACGTAAGCTCTATGATTGTTAATGCAGGCCCCGGCAATGCAGACAACGTCGTGTCGTGGATAAACTATACTGGAAACTTTAATCTAACGAACATTACAGGAGTTTTAAGCAATTTCACTTACCCTGAAAATATTTCAGCATTGAGCAACACGACAGTTATGTGGATGGTGAATGACACGGGAGTACCTGCCGGCAATTATACCTTCTGCATAATGGCAAATGCTACGGAAAACTCAACTATTGCTTTAGGATGCAGCAATGTTACAATACAGCAACCATCAGTTTCTGTCGCATTGGATAACCCCTTGGCGATATCGGATGAATACAGCAATGATACTGGTAGTTGGGGTTTCAACTGGGCATTTAATATAACAGTTAATTCAAATTCACAAAATAATTTCAATGTATCAGCCTGGGTAAGTAAGGATGGCGGCTCTTCTTGGACTCGTGTCGGCAATAACACATATTACGTAGGCAATAATACTGTAAACTTTACATACGGATGGGACCCGTCCTGCGATGATAGACCGGCAAGTGGAACGACTATGATATTAAAATTCAATAACACTAAGAACTCTAATGAAAGTCAGACAAAATTATTCTACCTTTTAAAAGACTCGGTAATATTCTTCAATGTATCTGGTAATAATTCTATAGCCAACAGGAGCGGTAGCCAAACCGATTGGCTCTATGTTGGATTAAGAGATAAAAATTCTACAAGTTCATCGATTCCAAACTTAAATGTGAAGTTTAGAACAACTTTAGATGGTTCTACTGAAGATACAGGAACAATAAATCAAACTAACGATACAGGGTATGCTAATTATTATTTCAATCCTGAATGTACACCTTCAAAATATCTAGTTGGAAATCAAAAATGGAGAGCTATTGTTGAAAACGATAATTGTTATCAAGACAATAATACAAACTCATCTGGAATTTATCTTAATCTAAGTATTCAAGGAGATTTGTTATTAACATTCTACGAGCCTACAAAAAGTAGCACTTATACTCAAGAGCAAAATGTAAGCTTCTTAGGTTCTGTAACAGATGATTGTGGAAACGTAACAGCAACGACACCCTCAATAAAATTCTATTCCAATAATTCTACAACACTTCCTGGTACTGACTGTGGCGATATAGAACAAATAGGTGCCAACGCATTTAGGTGCTATTGGCAAACTTCGATGACAACACCAAGGGGTTGGTATAATGCTACAATGATTGCAAACCTAACAAATCACTATACAAATTATACAATAAATAGCGATACAAATGGATGGTTTTATTTAAATCCAAAATACAAACTTGAAAACATTGCAAATTCAACTTCACCAGAAGGTTGGGGACATAGAAACTGGAATTTCTCAATAAATGCATCTTCTGGAGATCCTGACAATGTTTACAATGTAACTTTCCATATAAACAAAGATTCTCCACCAGGTCCAACCCCATGCAGTGATGATATTTGTATTAATCAAACCTACAAAGAATGTGTTTACCCTGATTGCATAGGAAGAACAGTATACTGGTATAGAAACTTTACTTATGCATATCAAGGTTTATGGTTCTTTAAATTTATGTTAAATACGAATTATACTTCTGGCAATGAATTCGTTACCATTGAAAAAGATGACATTACCATAAATCGTTCATCTCCCACAGACGAAAGCATTGTCAATAGAAACGGTAATCAAAAAATATTTCTAATAGTATTTGTCAATGATACTGACGCTAATCATCAGGCAGGCAATCTGACAGAAAGTTTCCCGTCAGCAACAGTTTATTTCAATGTAACAAATAGTTCAGGGAATTATAAAGCATATGGTTCAAACTCCACTAATGAAAGCGGATATGCAAATGCTAGCTTTAATCCAGACTGCACATATATTAACGGAACGCAAAATTGGACTGCCTATACTTTGAGTGATTCAAATTATAAAGACTACAATGCAAGCATCTACAACATAACAATTTATGGAGATTTAGTTCCGCAAGACATTAGGTCCTATAATGCAACAGGTGAAACAGATATATTTTCTCAAGGAGACGATGTTAATATTACTGGAAGATTATTAGATGATTGTGGAAACGTAGTAACTAACGTAACAGGTACAAATGTTACTTTTGAAATTTATAAAAACAGCAGTTACCCTTCAGAACCTGGAAGGCTGTGCTTTGGCGTAACCTATCTCGGTAACGGAACTTATTCTTGTATCTGGAGTTCTGATAGCTATGAAAATGGGAGTTATAATATTAAAATGAATGCAAGCAATGTAAGTTTTCATAACAATGGCACAACCACGAGAACCGGAACATTTGGAATAAACATGCCACCTAATTCTCCTCCATCATTATCAGCTAATGATGTCACACCAAATCCTGGTGGATGGGGTTCTATATTTAACTTTTCAGTAAATATTACTGATCCTGATAGTTTCCAAAATGTTACTGTTTATTTATGGACAAATGAAACTGGAGAATGGGTTCAGGTTGGTAATCAAACTTGTGTAGAAATTTGTATAGGTGGAAATAAAACTACATTATACTTTAATAAAAGTAATTATGGTTGTGAACATAAAGGTTCACAATTTTATAAGTTTAATGCAAGCGATAATTCAAGTTCAGCAACAAGTATCTCTGATGACTTTGGCCCATTTGAATTTACCTTGAATAGGGATAGCGTTGAATTTATTAATCCAGTTGGTAATGGCGGAACTGTTAATAGAAGTGCCAATCAGAATATAACCCTTGCCGTAAGAATTAATGACACTTCTAAAGGAGTTTTAGTTACTTCTAATGTAACTGCCGGAAGATTCTGGATGACAAACGATACTTTAAATTGGTATGATGAAAGCGGTAATAGAACTACTAATTCTAGCAGTTACATGAATTATACGTTTGATCCTAATTGTAGTTACAATGTTAGTAGTTCACAAAAATGGAAAGCGAGAATTTTAGATGATGATTGTTATTTAGATACGAACAGTTCTAATTATAGTTTAACAATAAAAGGAGATTTGATAAACACAATACTCTTGCCTAATTATGGAGTATTCAATGATTTAGAGAATGCCACATTCATAGGCAATATAACAAGTGACTGTTATGATGATTCTATAAACGATGCAACAGTAACATTCAGGGTTTCACATGAGAGTTATAATTACAATGCTGAACCTAATCCTGCGAACAATAATGAGACTCATTATAACGCAACATGGAATGTTACTGGAAGTCCTGAAGGTAATTATACAACTTATATGAACTCAACAAAAACAAACTATAACTCGAACACAACGACGAGAGCAAATTCATTCCATCATCAACGTATTCCAGTGTTACCTAATTCTTATGTTCAAGCAGTTCCTACCCTAGAAGTTTGGGGCAAAACCTTCTACTTTAATTACAACATAACGGATGATGATGACAATGTAACAGTTTATCTATGGAGAAGATGTACAGGAGGAAATACTACCACCACGCCAACAATACCATGTGGTTCTAGTACATCATTTACACTTGCTTCAACAAAATATTGTTATGACTGTGTAAACAGATTAGACAACTTTTCAATTTCAACAACCTCAAAAAATGATATAGGAAACTATGAGTGGTTCATTAATATTTCTGATAGATATGGCGGGACGAACACCTCAACCATAAAAGTTTACAACGTAACGAGAAGACCAGTATTTTTCCTTTACTCAAATGGAAATGACACTAATGTAAGTAGAATCGGAAGCAATAGCACTACTCTTGAAGTTTATTTCTATACCTGGACAGGTGATAACGGTTATTCAAACTGGACAGGAAAGAATGTAAGATTTTGGGTAACATTAAACAGCACACAGTGGAGCAATTATGACGAGAATGGTGAAATGAAAGTTCAGTCATCGGCAGATCCAAAAGGTTTGGCTAGATTATACTTTAATCCAACATGCCCATCACCTTTTTATAAAACAAATTTCCAATGGTGGAATGTAACTTTTGATGGAGACGATTCCTACTTTTCAAACGTATCTTACGTTAATTACACTCTTTACATCAACTCAACCTTGTATAACACAGTCTCTAGACCAATAAACGGAGAAGTATATAACGAAGGCGATAATGTACCTATATCAGGAAATGTAAGCGATGAATGTGAAGTTGTTTCAGGAGCAACTGTAGCATTTACAATTTATCCAGGTCCTTTTTCATGCGGTAGCACAACTGATCTGAATAATGGAACTTATAATTGTACTTGGAGTTCAGCAGATATAGGCAATAAAAGTATAGAAATGAACTCTAGTAAAAATTATTATGATAATGGATACACCCTAAAGGAAAATGCATTTCAAATACATAATGCTCCTACTGTATCAGGCTATAGCATAGACCCATCAACAGAAGGTTGGGGGTCTGTCTATACAGCAACTGTCACTGCCGGCGATGAAGAAACTACAGATGTTGAGAATGTAACTTTATGGAAAAGTCTTAATGGTGGTGAATGGATATATGTTTCATCTAAAAAATGTACCATTACCAGTCCGCCTAATTGTTCTAATTTGCAGTTTAATCCAGAATTCCATTGCAGCGACCTTGTTGCAGCTGCTGGCAATCCTATAAATCTAAAGTTTAATGTAAGTGATAATCATGGATTAACAGGCAATGGTAATAACTTTACTGTATCTTTGCAAAGAGACAATGTAACGTTTACAGTTAATAAAGGTTCTGGCGCTATAATAAGCAGAAAGGATAACGGAAATCAAACATTTGTTGTTACCGTTAATGACACCGACAAAAGCAATCAGCCTGTTAATTTAAGTGAAGAGGGAAGTCCTATAGAGGGTTATTTTGTATTTGACAAAGGTGGAGAGGTCTATGATGAAGGTCACTTAAATGAGACTAACTCATCCGGTCAAATGAATTATACATTCGACCCTAACTGCTCATATGAGGTTGGACTAAACTTTTGGTATGCTAACATAACCAATAACCAGTGTTATGATGACGAAGAAATGGATCATTCTGGTCAATACTATTATGCCAAAGGAACATTATACTCAAATCTCTATCAGCCAATAGTTGATTCAGAATTCAATGTTTCTAACCTTATAAACTTTAGATGGAATGTTTCTTCAGATTGTTATGCGGAAAAAGGAAATGTAACAGAATTAAGCGCTACAACAACTCTTAACCTAAGCAACTATGGTAATACTTCTTCTTGTGCAAGCATTAATGATCCCTCATCTGATGGGAATTATAATTGCACATGGAATTCTATAAACCAAGCAGAAGGCAACTGGTCTGTAAACATAACAGTTAGCGAACCTACTTTGTGTACAAACTGTTATTACAGCAATTCTACAAACTATCTGCACTGGTTTTATCTTAAAAATCAAGCACCTAATTCAATTTCAACTTCTGTAAGCCCATCCAGCGGTGGGTGGGGAACAAATTATACGTATAATGTATCAATAACAGACGCTGAAAACAATCCAGTAACCTGTCAACTATATGTAAAAACAACTGGTAGTTGGATAAATAAAGGCTCTAGCACTATTTCAACGCCTGGTAATTGTTCTGTTAATGTGACTGATTATACCTGTAGCGATCAGAGCAGTGCACAGTTTTATTTCATTTTAAATGATACCTATAATGTTGTTAACACTTCAGATATTTTAGGTGTATCAAGCGGTCCTACAATAGGAAAGAACAATGTTAGCTTTACGCATATAGCTGGTGATAGCTCCTATGTCAATAGGTCAAATTACGTTGCTGGCAACTTCACTAGATTTATTTTGTATGTAAATGACTCGACAAGAAACAGTGCAACATTATCTGGTACGAATGCAACTGTTTGGATAACTAATGAAACTTCCAGTTATACCGACCATTATATTCGTACAAATTCCACTGGTCATCTTAATTATAGCTTCAATCCAAACTGTTCAGACCCTCTTTACAATGTAGGCCTGCAATACTGGCAAGTTGGAATAGATAATGACAATTGTTACAATTCGAAGAACGCCACAGGCACGAATTATACTGTTAATATAAGGGGGGAACTGCAACCCGTGATTAACAATACCAGAGGAGAAAAATATCTTAGAGGCGAGAGCGATATACTGTTTAGGGGCAACATCACTGATGAATGCGGTGCCACTATTTCTGATGCTGTGGCTAACTTCACCGCGATACAATCCGGTGTGGAACACGCGTGCTCCTCTATGTTCAATGAGACTGGCGGTTGGTATAACTGCACTGCTCTAGGAACTTCAACGTCTAGTTGGACAGCATCAAACTCGGAAACATCTACAGGTTACAGCGTCAAGCTCAATGCTTCTAGAAATGATTACAACTATAATTACACTACAGCGAATTACGTTGCAGGTATTTCCGGCTTCTTCCTTGAGACAAGACCTGTATTAACAGGAGCAACTGTTACTTCATCTGGCAATGGTGGTTGGGGAGAGACGTGGACATTCAGAGTCAATGCTACTGATTACGATAATGATAAGATGATAGTGCGTCTTTACCTAAGAGAATGCAATGACCCTGCATCGCCAAATCCAGGATTTACATGTAATTCATTCGGTGATTGGGTTTATGAAAACAGCGACAACACTATCAGAGGCGTAAATACAACTGTTACATTTATCAAAGACGGTTTCCCAGGTGCAAGCGATGATGTTAACAAGTGGCAGTATAAGTTTAATGTAACGGAAACTCCATTCGTCGATACTTCTTGGGATTATAATGAAACTTCAGCGGCTAACTTTACTGTTGATAAGGATGACATTAATATAACTTATGTTGCTGGCAATAATTCTGTTGTCAATAGGAGTATCGCACCTGATCAATCTAATGCCACATTAAGCGTGATAGTCTACGATACTGATAGAAATGTACCTGTCACACAAAGTAGTACGACTGGTACAGCAAAAATTTATGTTACTCAAAGTCCTTTTGATGATAATAATTTCACCTTAGAATATTCAACGCCAGGCCTACAATCTGGATACATAACTCATACTTTTCCAAGTTCTGCTTACAGGTGCAATTATGATATAGGCCCGCTTAAATGGAGGGCCGAATTCGGAAGTACAAGTGATGCTTACAAAGCTGTTAATTCATCTAGTTGGTATAATGATTTCCTAGTTAATATGACAACGTATCCGTTGCAAGTCAATGTGATAGGACCTAACAATCAGAGCAGAAGAGCTGGCGTTGATACTATAAATTATGTTGGCAATGTTACTGACGACTGCTCTTCTGTCAAAGGAGCTGGAGTTTCTAATAAGACCGTGACTTTCAAGGGATATCCTTATTATGCTTGGACATTATGTTCTGGCGCTTCTGTAACTGACAATAACAACGGAACGTATAGCTGTAATATCATTTCACCAGGGCCTGCTACAGTTGACATAACTAACTACACTCTTAACATAAGTGCTGTTGATCCTTATGGTTATTATAATGATTCTCCAATTGCTTTGAAGCAAAGCAGTTTTTGGATAACAACCAACCCTGAAATACAAACGCCGTCAGCAACCTCGTCAGGGAATGGAGGTTGGGGAGAGACATGGACATTTAGCGTCTGGGTAAGAGATCAGGATAAGGCCGCATACTCATTCGAGAATATGAATGTCTCGTTGTGGGTTAATCTGACTGGTCAATGGCAACTAGTCAATTCAACATATTGTACAGGCGATTGCGCTGGTGGAACAACCGTAACATTCAAACAAACTAATTTCAATTGCGGTAACATAGGAGCCCACCAATACAAGTTTAATGTGAGCGACTACTGGGGCTACACCAATACTACAGACAGTACTGACACGTTTACATTGGATAAAGACGATGCAACTATTCCAGACGGTGACCTTATTTATCCTTCTAATATTAATAGAGAATCTGGTAATGGAACGTTCATATTCAAGATAAGAGATACTGACACAAACACTTACGTTACCAACACGTCAACCAATGCTTCTATCTATTTCACGTGGGACAGGAGCAATTATGCTATAGGATATGGTGTGAATCCGAACTCGACTGGTTATGCCAATAAGACATTAGATCCGAACTGTTCGTATTATGCTGGAATACAGAAATGGAGAGGAGGAACTTTATCTGTTGATGGTTGTTATAAAGCATCTAACTCTACCGCACAAAATTTCAATGTCACTGGTCAATTGAAGAACAATCTTACTTTGCCAGGTTATGACACTGATTACAATGTCACTGAACAGATACCTGTCAACTTCACTACGTTGAGTGACTGTTCTAATATAGCAGACGAGAATCCTGTGATAAATACAACTTACAGCATTGAACTATCACTAGACGGTTCAAGCTGGCAATCATGCTCTGCCAACAATAGCTATGCTGGCTGGTATAACTGCACATGGAACTCCACTGCTAAAGAAGAAGGTCCATGGGATATAAGGGTGAACTCAACTCAGACTAACTTCTCAAGCAATTCGAGTGCATACACGAACTGGTTCAACATGATCAACTGGAACGTTAGTAATACGTCTACTCCATCAGTCACGCCGACTCAAGGCGGATGGACAAGACTATACAATTATACAATAGGCGTGTATGACCAGGAAGGCGACACTGTCAACTGCTCGCTGTTCACATCTAAAGACAATCAGACTACGTGGGAATACAAGGGCTCGTCTATTGTAACTGGAACACCTGGCATACCTACGAGTGGAACTTGTTACAAGATCGTTCATGATTTCGAGTGCAATAATAAAGACGTAGATTCATCCAATTGGAAGTGGTTCATGTGGCAGGTAGTGAACGGTGAACCAGAGAATGCATGGAACACCACTCCGATTCAAGGTCCGAACCTCACTGAATCGAACGTTAGTGTGGTGTTGACCGAGGGTAACAACTATGTATTCAATAGAACTTCTGGTTCGAACCAAGTGAGAAGACTTGGTATCAATGTGTATGACACTGAGAACTTGAGCTATGTGAACAATGCCAACGTGAGCTTCTGGATAACTAATGACTTGATTACGTATAGACCAGAATCAATCAATACAACTGATGTTCTTGGCAATGCATCATACTGGTTTGATCCGAACTGCACGCACTCCGTGGGACAACAATATTGGATATCCGGTGTCACGGACTCGTGTTACGTTGACACCAATGCTACTGACACGAACTATACACTCAATGTCACAGGTGACCTTAAGTTCAACATAACCTCGCCTACGAATGACACGGTCGCAGGCACGAAATATCTGAGAGGCGAGAGAGACATAGTATTCAGGGGAAATATTTCTGATGAATGCGGTGCAAACATCTCGAACGCAGTGATAAACTTCACTGCTGTGCAGAATAGCGAGGAGCACATGTGCTCGTCTGTCAACAACGAGGGCTATGGTTGGTATAATTGTACTGTTCTTGGTTCGTCTACTAGCAGTTGGTCTCCGTCCAATACGACCGCACAATACGGTTACGGTGTCAAGTTTAATGCAACAGCTGATTATTATATTTATAATTCTACGATGGATGTGTGTTCACCAGCCACCATATTGTTAGGATGTACTGACACTCAAAGAGGATTCTTACTTGAGACGAGACCTAATTTGACAGCGCCATCAGTTAGTTACTCTGGCAATGGAGGATGGGGAGAGACGTGGACATTCAGAATAAATACAAGTGATGTGGATTGGGATAACTCGAAGGTTCAGTTATGGATCAGATACTGTGCTGATTCAGACTGTACATCATTCAACCCTGATTGGAAATCTGTAACATGTACTAGTCCTTCTGGTTGCATCAATTATTCTGTCACAGGTGTCAATACGACTGTCACGTTTTTGCTCATAGGAAAGGATAATATTGATTCAAACAAACTTGCCAACAAATGGCAGTATAAGTTCAATATGACTGATTATGTTGGCGGACAACCGTCATATCCGATTGACGAATGGGACATTAATGAAAGTGAAATCAACAATTTTACTGTTACACAGGATGATATCAACATAACATATATCTGGGGTAATAATTCTTTAGTTAATAGAAGCATTGCACCTAGTCAATCTAATGCCACGTTATCTGTGAGAATCTACGATACTGACACAGGCACTGCATTGAGTTCTGGTAAAGACGGCGGTAAATTGTATGTCACCAATAACACTTCTGATGTGAATAGCTTTATTCTAGATTATGTTAAGAGCACTGGTTCTAATGGTTATCTTAACTTTACATTCATGAATTCTAGTAATAGGTGTGGTTATGATATAGGACCGTTGAAGTGGAAGGTTGGATTCGGCGGAGGAGCATACAAGGAAGTTAATTCAACCACCTGGTACAACAGCTTCAATGTCAATACGACGACGTATCCGTTGCAAGTTAACATTATCGGTCCCAATAACAGAACGTATAGAAGAAATGTTGACTCCACGCCTTACGTAGGCAACGTTACTGATGATTGTTCTGCCACGACAGGCAGAGGAGTGAAAGGTGCTTATGTAACATTCCAAGGATATTATGATGTTACTAATCCAACATGGGCATTGTGCCAAGGAGCAAGTGTCACTGACAATAATAACGGCACGTATAATTGTTCTAAACTGTCAACAGGCTCTGCTGATTTCAATAATTATAATCTTACTATGAATGTCACCAAAGCATATTACAATAATTCAGAGACTGTTAATAAAGTGAATTCGTTCTGGATAGTCTCGAATCCGGAGATGTGGGGAGAACAGACCAACATATCAGGTGATGCTGGTGGATGGGGAGAGACATGGAAGTTCACCGTACATGTCAGAGACTTGGATGCCAGCGACTTTTCACAGTTTGAAGCAATGAACGTGTCATTATGGTTCAACCTGACAGGCCAGTGGCAATTGGCCAACTCTAGCCTATGCACTGATTGCTTCGGAGACAATCCTATTGAATTTGTAAACATCTTCAATTGTGGTAACGTTGGTAACAAACAGTATAAATTCAATGTCAGCGACTATTGGAATCTTACTAATACAACGAATCCACATGGGTTTATCATTCAGAAGGATGATGTCAGTGTATCTGCAGACGATTCAATAGATCCTGACTCGATAAGCAGGCTTAATTCTGGATTGTTTATATTCAGAGTATATGACAATGACAAAGCAGAATACGTTTCTAATGTTTCTACTAATGCCAGCATTTACTTTGGTTATGTGAGAGACCTCACTGAATATAACATATCTTATCCCCGCAATCCTAATTCATCAGGATATGTGAATTACACGCTGACGCCCGATTGCAATTATTCCACTGGCAAGCATTATTGGACAGCGAGTGTTATAGGTTCTGACTCGTGCTACCAACAATCCAGCAATATGACAGCACAGCCATACGAAGTTGTTGGACAGTTGAAGAACAACTTGACGCTGCCTGTATATAACTCTAACCATAACGTTACCGAACAGATTCCTGTTAACTTCACTACGTTGAGTGACTGTTCTAATATAGCAGACGAGAACCCTGTGATAAATACAACTTACAGCATTGAACTATCACTAGACGGTTCAAGCTGGCAATCATGCTCTGCCAACAATAGCTATGCTGGCTGGTATAACTGCACATGGAACTCCACTGCTAAAGAAGAAGGTTCATGGGATATAAGAGTTAATAGCTCATTGACCAACTTCAGTCTTAACTCAAGTGTGTATACGGATTGGTTCAACTTATTGAATTGGAACGTCTCTAATACTTCATCGCCTACCGTATCGCCAATTCAAGGCGGATGGACCAAACTGTACAATTATATGATGGATGTGTATGACCAGGAAGGTGACACTGTCAACTGTTCGCTGTTCATATCAAAGGATAATCAAGCTTCATGGGAGTATAAGGGTTCATCAATAGTTGTTGGTAATCCGGGCATACCAACCAGCGGAACTTGCTACAGGGAGATACATGATTTCATATGCAGCGATATTGACTCAGGTTCCAATCAGAAGTGGTTCAAATGGGAAGTTGTTAATGGCAATCCAAATCACGCATGGAACACCACTTCTATACAAGGACCAATATTGAATGAATCAGTTGTAAACGTCATATACACCGACGGCAACAACACTGTGTTCAACAGGAGCAACGGTGCCAATCAGGTCAGACACTTGGGTGTAAACGTGTATGACACTTCAAATAATTCATATGCACCGAACGCTAATGTTGAGTTCTGGATAACAAATGATTCGATTACGTATAGAGCTGAGAAGGACAATGCTACTGATGTGTTAGGCAACGCCTCGTATTGGTTTGATCCCAACTGCACGCACAATGTTGGCCAACAGACATGGATTGCAGGTGTTGTTGATTCATGTTACGAGGATAAGAACACCACGTCTAATTACACGTTCAATATCACCGGTGATTTACGATTCAACATAACATCTCCGATAAGTGATACTGTCAATAATAGTAAATATCTCATAGGCGAGAGCGATATTCTGTTCAGAGGCAACATCACTGATGAATGCGGTGCCGCCATTTCTGATGCTGTGGCTAACTTCACTGCTATACAGAGTGGTGTGGAACATTCATGCTCTTCTATGTTCAATGAGACTGGTGGATGGTATAACTGCACTGTTCTAGGAACTTCAACGTCTAGTTGGACACCATCCAATACAACAGCAGGAATAGGCTATAGTATCAAGTTCAATGCTAGTAGAATTAATTATAACTATAACACTACTACAGAGAGTTGTTCACCTGCTACATCAGGTGAAGGATGTATTGGTAGTAAGAGAGGATTCTTACTTGAGACGAGACCTAATTTGACAGCGTCATCAGTTAGTTACTCTGGCAATGGAGGATGGGGAGAGACGTGGACATTCAGAATCAATGCTAGTGATAGAGACTGGGACAATATGAGAGTTAGATTGTATATGAGATACTGTACTGATGATAGCTGCACATCATTTAATCCTAACTGGAAGACTGTAACAAGTTGCACGCCATCAGGTTGTGTCAACTCTTCTGTAAAAGGAGTGAACAACACTGTGACGTTTGTTGTCAATGGAGAGGATGAGATAGCACCTACCAAGGTTGGCAAATGGCAGTATAAGTTCAATATGACTGATTATAATCCTGTTGACAGTTGGGATACTAACGAGTCTGCTGTGAATAACTTCACTGTATATCAGGATGACATCAACATCACTTACATAGAAGGTAATAACTCTGTTGTCAATAGAAGCATCGCACCTGATGAGAGTAATGCTACTTTAAGTGTAATAATCTATGACACCGATACTGGTAAAGCAATAGGGTCGGGCGAAACTGGCGGTAAGCTATTTGTAACAACCAATCCTAACAATGCGAACAGCTTTACTTTAGATTATGTCAAGAGTACTACTAGCGGTTATCTTAACTTTACATTCATGAATTCTTCAAAGAGATGCAGTTATGATATAGGGCCTTTGAAATGGAGAGTTGAGTTCGGTGGAGGCCAGTATAATCAGTATAAGACAGTTAATTCGTCTAGTTGGTATAGCGACTTCAATGTTAATATGACTACATATCCTCTTCAAGTAAATGTAATTGGTCCGAACAACCAGACGTACAGGAAGAATGTTGATTCAGTACCGTTCGTTGGCAATGTCACTGACGACTGTTCTGCAACACTGGGAAGAGGAGTCAGAAATGTTTCAATATTCTTCCAAGGATACTATGGGAGTATTTATCCAGTCTGGGCAATATGTTCTGATACAGACGTTACTGATATGAATAATAATGGAACATACAAATGTTCCAAGCTACCTACTGTATCCGACTATTCAAGGTATAATCTAACGATGAACGCTACCGATTCTAATGGTTATTATAATTCTTCATCAACTGTTACAAAGATAGATTCGTTCTGGATAGTTAGTAATCCTCAGATATTGGGTGAGGACAACAACAAAGATGGTGATTCTGGTGGTTGGGGTGAGACATGGGACTTCTATGTTACTGTGAAGGATTTGGATGCTGGTGATTTATCATTTGAAAGAATGAACCTATCATTGTGGTTGAACTTGACTGGTAGTTGGCAACTGGTCAATTCTACTTTATTGACAGGCAAGTATGACGATTATACACATCACTTCATACAGCACTTTAATTGCGGTAATGTTGGTGCTCATAATTTCAAGTTCAATGTAAGTGACTACTGGGGTTATACAAATACAACGTCATCTAATGCATTCACCATAGAGAAGGATGATGCTAATGTATTGCAAGCAGACTCGATAGATCCTGATAGTATTAACAGAGAGTCTGGTAATGGAACATTCATATTCAGAATAAAAGATCTTGATATGAATACTTATGTTACCAACACTTCTACAAATGCTTCCATATACTTTAGTTGGGACAGGAGCAGCTATGCCATCGGATACGGAATCAATCCGAATTCAACTGGTTATGTGAACTATAGCTTGGACCCGAACTGTTCGTATTATGCTGGAAAACAGAGTTGGACTGCTAGTGTCATATCTAGTGACTCATGCTATCAGCAGTCATCTAATATGAGCTATCTTACATTTGAAGTTACTGGTCAACTAAAGAACAATCTAACTCTTCCAGGTTATGACACTGATTACAATGTCACCGAACAGATACCTGTCAACTTTACTACGTTGAGTGACTGTTCTAATATAGCAGACGAGAACCCTGTGATTAATACAACTTATAGCATTGAACTGTCACTAGACGGTTCAAGTTGGCAATCATGCTCTGCCAACAATTCATATTTAGGTTGGTATAACTGCACTTGGAACTCGACGAACAAGACAGAAGGACTATGGAATGTCAGAGTGAATTCATCTTTGACTAATTTCACTAGCAACTCTAGCGTGTATGTGGATTGGTTCAACTTATTGAATTGGAACGTCTCTAATACTTCCTCGCCTGCTGTG
>CAYGWD010000005.1:0-48349 GCA_964353745.1 uncultured archaeon | reverse complement strand
AATATTATTTCGTCTTTGATAGGAGTGCTCAAGGAACCAACACCAATGATCCTGCTACAGGCAGATTATTGATTTACGAGTTGAGAGGGGCTAACCAGACAACAGAAATGACAAAATACAGAGAAGTTACGAAATATAGGAATGTCACCAAGTGTGAATAAGAAAAGCATTCTCAAACCTGGTACTTTTTCTCAGTGTTTTGATTTGAAATAATGTCCTCTTTTCCTAAAATTTTAAAAGGTGATAAAATGCCAGAAAAGGATAAATTTTTAATAGAGAAGTTAAAAAAAGATGATGAATGTTGTCCAAATTGCTCAAATATCGAAGCTTGTAGAGCTTATGGTAGAAGCGGAGATAAATCGAACCCAGAAATTTATAGATGGTCTGAAGGCTGTTGCGAAAAGTGCACTGATATAATCTGTTTTCAAAATCCGCTATATGTAATGGATTTGCTCAGGAAAGAAAGATTAAAAAGCGGTGAAGACGCCTCTAAAGACTATCACAACGAGGCTTTGCAGACCATTCTAGTCTCTTAGTTTTTCAACTCTATTAATTTTTTTTAAAGAATTCAAAGGGAGTGAAATTCTCCCAATTAAAGTTGTAGCCTTCTATATTTTGATATTGCATCATCTTTTCTTCGCTGTATTTCCCTTAAGTCTTCTTGAATCTTTTCTTGCTGATGAGGAAACTCGTAGCCTTTGGGAGCATCCACAACTCCAGAAGAAGCTCCTATTTCAGTCCCAAGCTCTTTTTCTAATTCCTTAACTTCCATAGGTTTGGCTCTTGACATTCCCAGTTTGTAGCTGATCCCTCTCATCTTTCCAATTATTTTGTCTATCGAGACCGCACCTTTTTTTCTAAACATTTTATCTCCTCCTTAATTTTTAACTTAAAAACGAAAAAAAGGAAAGAATCTTGGTGGTATGTAAGATGGAAGTGTAGGATCTCTTAAAGGATTTGGAACATACTCGACTGAAACTTCTGGCTTTTCCTCTCTTGTTGAATAACCAAACTTTCCTCTGATTTTTTCTCTTACTTCATTCAGAGTTGGCCATTTAAAAATTCCACCTAATTTTTCTTGGCATGTCATTTTTATCACCTCAAAGAACATAATAGAAAAAGAGGACAATATTTTTGGTCAAAAAAACTAGAAAGATTTCTAAAAATTAGAAAGGAGATTAAAGCTTAGATAAAAAACTAGAAAAAAGATGTTTTATTCTATCTGAGAATTTTTCCCATTGTTAAGTCTCCATTCCCTGCATTTCCTAACATTTTCTATTACTTCTAAAAGTTTGAACCTTGACCAGTTCTCAAGTATAGGTATTATTACTTTTCTATCGTGTCCAGTCTTAACTTGCAAGGAATAAGCGTTGTGAAACCTGGGATAGTCTGTTTTCAACGTTCTGTAAAGTTTTAGTTGCAAAGTTCCCTCAAAAAACAAAGAAGGAATTTTTTCTAGGCTCATGAAACCAGATATGTCCTCTCTAACGCTATTTATTTTTGGCATTAAATCGGACATGGAACTCCCTTTATTTGTATTTAAGAATCAATCACCTCTTTTAAAGCCTTCTGCCCAATTATACCGTTTCATACATTCATCTCTAAAATTTGGATCTGCCTCATATAATGACATGCACGATCGTAGAGAATATCCAACTCTTCCACAAATTTCTTTGTCATGCATAGCTATTTCACAAACAGCAAATTTACTAGGCTCTCTACTAAACATGTCATTCCTCATATCAGTACTCATCACATAAATCCCTCCTTATTTTTTCAACTATTTTTCTAAATTCAAAACATAAAGGAGTGTAATTTGGATCACTTTCGCATTCTATAGACTCAATTTTATCTAACAATGTTACACTATGTAAACTTCCTCTTCTAAAATCAGTGTCAGAAAAAAATCTTTGAAAAAAGTCATATTTAGTAAAATTTGGAACATGTGCACCAAGAATTCTATAAGCTCTTTCCGCAGTATAAGTATCATCTGTTAAAAAAGGCTCTGCTACTCCCATGTAAAATAATTATTGATTCAGGAGCATAAAATTTGACAATTAATAAAGACGGGTAAGCATTAATAATAATAGGTAGATTTAAATAATTTAGGCCTAATATTAATAATATGACTAATTACGTTCATATAATTCCTTTAGGTTTAGAGAAAGAAAGAAACATTTACCTCCTAAAGAAATTCCCTCCTAACAAGGTTTATTTCTTAAATTATAAAATCGAACATGATATCGACAAAGAATATAACAAGTTACAAGAGCCTATTCGTAAAGAGTTAGATTCCTTAATATCCCTAGCAGAGAAAAAATACATGTATGTTTCTTACGAGGATTTTGAAGAAATGTTCCTTACTATTTTTGATATTATGATTAAAGAAAAGAAGCGTGGCAATGAAGTAATAGCTCATATTTTTGGACCTAGAATGTCGGCATTTGCTGCTTGGCTTGCAGCTTCGATAACAAATTCAAAAGGATATTATATAAGGTCATCAGTCTACAGTCCTGAAAGGAAAATTGTTTCTAAAAATGATGTTAGAGCCGTAGAATTAATAAAATTACCTGTTATTATACCTAGCGAACTACAGTCAATTTTTCTAGAACATTTACTTGAACATAAAAGTTCTATAACTGGTTCTTTAAGAAGTTTTGTAGAAAAAATAGGGATTGAAAAATTTGGAAAAATAAAAAGTATTAATAGTGCTATAGTTTCAATGAGTCATTGCATAAGAGAGTTAAGAAGGGAACAATTTATAATAGTCAGGACCATTAGTAGAAAAAGACAGAAAATTGAAATTACAGAACTTGGAAAACTTACGGCTAAAGCCTATAAAATTTTAAAGGAAAATAAATTTAATTTAAATTCTATTAATGATAAAGCTTAATTTATTATAGTCTCTTTACAATTTTCTAATATGCCGATGTGGCAGAATCTGGTGATCGCGTCAGTCTCTGGCAATACTAATCAATGTGTTAATGTTGTTACCTATTATCACTTTGTCATAAGCCTCTTCTAAGATTTGTCTAATTCGCTCATGGATTTTATCTTGAGAAAGGAATATAACCGTATAATAATCAGGAAAATATTTCTTAATTCTGAAACCTCTATACGCAAGTAACATTGCTCTTCTTTTACATTGCTTCGAGAACATAAAATCCAAACAATCTTCTGTTGCTTCAATAACCATTTTCTTTTTGCAATCCAAGAGAAAGTCCGCTACGATTGCTCCAGCTCTACTCTCTCCTAATAATAACGCAACCTGAGATGTAAAATCTATTTTATGTGTCTTCAGAGCATTTTCTATCATTTTTTCTTGTTTGGTTCTGTAGGAATTTTTTACCAAATTAACTCCAACTTCTTGTCTTCTTTTCCAGTTCTTATTTGATTCGTAAGCTAATTCTATCGCTCTTCTTCTATCAGAAAATCCGTTTGATTTTTTCTTTTGTTCTTGAAACCTTGATATAATTAGTTCTTCATTCAAAGGAAGTTTTACTTGTGATAAGATTTTATTTAGTATTTTATTAGCTGATTTTAGTGTAGGAGCGCTTTTGCAATTTTCGTAATATGAAATTGTGCTCTTTGCTTTACCTATCAGACTGGCAAATTCTTCTTGGTCAAGACCTAGTTGCAAACGAAATAGCAATAGAGTTTGGGGGTTGCTTCTTAAGAACTTAGGCGAAAAGAAGGTAAAATTTCTGCTTATTTTTGATAACATAGCAAAAACATTCTTAATAAGAACGATGCTATGTTTGTAACCATGCATATTCAATAACTAACAAAAATATATAAAAATAAAGAGATAAAGATTTACTACCACTAAAAGTAGTAAAGCTGGGATGGCAGAGTCAGGTTATTGCGCCGGTCTCGAATTTTTTGGGATAACCGGTACTCGAAAGGGTGTGCAGGTTCAAATCCTGCTCCCAGCGTCAACTTGTTCAAATCCTGCCGTCGGCGTGAATTATCATTCCAAGCCGTCATTTTGATGGATTTAAATCTTTTTGTAGCATAAAATTAACCATGTTCAGATCAAAGGAACATGAAAAAGTAGCTGAACGTGCAAAGAGAGTCTCATATGATATTTGTACTGAAGAAATGTGCGAAAAAGGAGACAAAATTGATTATCCACATATATATTTTAATTCGAATTTGCCAAGGCCTATGTACAATCACGAACAAGATATTATAGAAATTAACCCAAATTTTAATCATGGTATTGATGCTTTGATACATTTTGGTGGAGAAATGCCTCATTACTTTCATAGGCATTTGAGTAATGGCGCTTATCCAACAGATCATAATGAGAAAGAACTCTTAAAAGATAAAGAAGCAAGAACAAAATTAAGATGGGAAGAAGGAGTTGCTTACAGGATTGCGGAGATAATACTTCAAGAATATATGAAAAATCCAGTGCCCTTTGCAATAAATTCTAAATTTATTTTACCTAGACTTTCAGCAAAAGAATGCGTAGATAAAACTCTAAAAGAAAGGGATACTTTATTTAAAGAATCAAATTCTCTGGCAAAGTATTATGGAAAAACCGGCATCGGAGGTAAAATAGTTTTTGCTGCACTTGAAGAAAGATACAGAGAAGACAGTTATGTTGGATGGAAAATCGTTAGAGAAATACCAAAAAATGTTTTTAAGAAATTATTAAAGGAAGGAGAAGCTCACAGGAAGATATCTGGTATACAGATAAAAAGTTTATCCCAAAGAATAGCTGAAAGATTCGGCTTAAAATAATTTTCATTACTTGCCGTCGGCGCTATTTTTAAACTGAAAATTCTAATATGCTTTTTACCAGAATCCATAGCGGAGTTTTCATAATCAAGAACAAAAGAATATTGTTATTCAAAAGATCACTATAAGATTATAAAGGATTATTTGAAATACAAGTCCAAACATAGGACTTTCTGGTCCTCTCGCAAATGAATAATTGGCTCTAAAAATTGACCTTATAATCGGTTCAGGCAATAAATTACCGTTAATTCTAGAACTGGAAAAAATTTCCTCTTTCGAATTTCAGATGGTGTTCTTTTGACAATTATCAAATGGGTGATTTTATGAGATACAGGAATCCTATACCTGTTGTAGACGCGATAATAGAAAAGGAAAGCAAACTGGTGTTGATAAACAGGGCGATAGAGCCTTACAAAGGTAAACTCGCTTTCCCGGGCGGGCATGTAGATTACGGAGAAACCGTTGAAGATGCAACCGCAAGGGAGGTCAAGGAGGAAACCAGCCTTGATGTAAGATTATCAGACATACTGGGCGTATACTCTGAACCTGGAAGAGACCCGAGAGAGCACAGGATGACAATAGTCTTTGTTGCAGAAATAATTGGCGGCAGTCTGAAAGCTGGAAGTGATGCAAGGTTTGCAGGCTTCTATGACATGAGAAAATTAAATAAAGACGATTTGGCCTTTGACCACTTCAAAATCATAGAAGACTATTTAAAATATAAAAAGCATAAAGGAACTTATTGGTCAACGCGCCGATAGTCTAGCGGTAGGATATCAGCTTGCCAATCTAAAAGCGAATAGCTGACGACCCGGGTTCGAATCCCGGTCGGCGCACCTTTAAATTCTGGTTTTCTCTATAATTAGAGTATGAAAGAAAAAGGTTTAAAATACTTGAGATACTTGTCATTGACAATAGGACTCTCTTTTTTAGGGGTAGTCTTCATCTACTATGCGATTGTGTTTAGCGCTTCCATAGGCATATTAGCAGACCAAAATTCATTCAGTTATATACAGCAGTCAATAGGAATGAGCATTTCCCAGTTATACTGCAACCTGTTTTTCATGATGTTCTCCTTGGGTTCATTTGGCGCGATACTAACTTACATAGGATTAGTGCTCATACCAAAGATAATAAAGGAATACTTGTAGCGCATAGCAATTACCATCAACAATATATATAGACTTGATAAATAATTTTTAGTGGTCTCATGGATGATGACATAGAAGCAATAAAGAGAGAGGTTTTTAAAAAACCGCAAAACGAGCCTCTGGAATCCAGGCCTTTGCCTCACGAGATAATTGATCTAGAGAAAATGATTGAGGAAACTCCGAAGATAGCACCGCTGTTCGTTAAGATAGAGAAATATAAGGAAATCCTTGGGAGCATACAGAAACTGAAGATGTCAATGAAAAACATTCAATTCCTCTTGTCCTTCAAGGAACAAATCAAAAAAATAGACTCTGAATCCGACGAACTGTTGCTCAGGACCATACAGAGCTTCTCTCAGTCTGTCAATGATTTTAGCATGAACTTTGCAATACCGAGAGGGATCAGCTACATTCCCAGGCCGCCTCTTGAGGAAAGGGTTGACACATCTGTTTCTGATTTGGGAACTAAGATAACCAAATTAAGAGAAGAACTGGAAAAAATAAGGATTTAGTAACATTTAAGTTCAAGTCCCTGTCTATAATTTTATATGAATTGGTTTGAATTTTTATCAGACATAAGCAATACTATAGAGCCTTACATAACTTTGATTATATTCTCAATATGGTTTTCCTATGTTGCTAAAAAAGAGAACCACATGTTGTCTCGTGTAAGCATTCTAGAATCTATTGTAGGGTTTTTGATAGTTGTAATAGTAATCAGCATGTACAAGGTTAACTACATTGACCCTAGTTCTTATGCTTTTTATACCTTTTTTTCAGCCGTAGGACTTCTTTGGGGCACCCAAGGCTTGATATGGGGACTGGTCTTTTGGTTGATTCCCATTGAGAGGATTTTAAAGATAGGGTTTAAGAGGCATAAGTCAGCTACATATTCTTAAAATTTTAAATACTCTAAAACAAAAGTTAGATTTATGCGGGGGTCGCCCAGTCTGGTCAAAGGCGCAAGATCTAAAAAATGCGAAGCTTAGGATGCGATGCTCAGAAATCCATGAGAGACCTTGTGGGTTAGTCCCTTCGTCGGTTCAAATCCGGCCCCCTGCATTTTTTGTGTTAAGTTCCGTATAAGATTAAATATCTTAGCTTTCAAATACATTTATGGTTGAATATTTTGGTTCTGATTTTATTGAAAAAGATGTTAAGACAATCCATGGAAGTAATAATATAATTCAAACATTAGAAGAAATGAAAACTAAATTAAAGAAAGATTTGCCACAATCTTATTCACTGTCCTTATGGATGACTAATTATTTACTAAAGGAAAACTCAAGACAGGAATTAATTCTACCAAAAAGCCCTAAAGAAGAAGCTTCATACTGGTTAGGATTCGGCAATCCTGATTCTTATCAATTAAAAGATTCTTTACTCGTAAGAATTACCGACAGACCTCAATCGTTTATGGGTATTATTAATCATCCTAAAGTTAATGAAATCATAAAAGAATTAAGAAAGGCTTATGACGGAAAAAAGATTAAAAGAGTTGAAACGACTCTAAGAATCCCAACAAGAGATTGGTCGCCTCATAAATCATTCAGAGATGAACCTAAAACAGTTAGTGTTTTTGTAGTATATCCACAAGGTAAAATAAATATTGCTACTGGTTTTGAAGAAATTTTAAGAAGACATGATGCACTTGACTCTTTATCAAGAGATGGATATATTGATTTGTTTAAAAGAGTTGATACTGAAGATACATTAATTCGTACGATAACTTAGTAATTAATTACGGAACTTAATTCTAAAAGAGTTGGCCCCCTGCATCACTTATGATCTTGATGTTAATTGACCTGGGAGCGACATAATATATTTAAGACAGGAATTCTAATTTTGCTCGGCGGTCTAATGATATGGGACATTGTAATGCCACTATCGACTTTATTGTTAGCCTGTTTGTTCAAACTTAAAATGAAATGTCAATTTATTTGCAATAAAATTCTTTTATCAGAATTAATGTTTACTAAATTCTTCAGTTCCTCTAATTTCTGTTCTCTATCTTCTAGCATCTTTTTTCTTTTCCTTTCAGCTATTTCTTTCTCATCCTTGACTTCTCCGATTCCCTCTTTTAACCTTTTCATCTCATTCTCCAAGTTACTCCTTCTTTTTATAACATCTTGAGATGTTATCCTTTCTTCCTGTTTTTTTAACTCATCAGAAAGCTTTAGATATTCACCAACTATCTTTCCTACAGTATTATCTTCTATCATTTTGCTTATAACGTCCAAAAACTTGTCACTGTCCTTCAAGCTCAGCTCTTCTTCAAGAATTTTCATCTTTATGTCTCTGAGAGCGGACTTGAAAATTCCTCCTCTAGGGTCTTCAGAAAGGATAAGATCAAACGATTTCTGTGAATAGCAATCTAAAACTCTATTTTTAACAGACCAATTGTATTTCTTAAGGGGTATCTCTATTTGCGATAAGCTTTGATTGAGTTCAGATTTTTTGTTTTGCATGCTCTGTTTTATTCCTTCCTTTGCACTTTGCGTTTCTAAGAACCTTTTCCATTCATCGCTTTCAGGCAATTTTTCTAGCTCGTCTTCAATATCCTTAACTTTTCCCTCCATTTCTTTTAACGTTTTTTCTAATTCATCTGTTTCGTTTTCCTTTAACTCTTCTGCCAGCTTTGATATCTCGGCAACAATCTCTTTCGCCTTTAACATCTTCGAATTATACTCCTTGAAATCCTTTAGCATGTTGCCCAGTTTATTGTCTATTTCAACTATTTGAAAAAAGCTTTGCACAACCTCTTTTCCTTCCTTTTCAAATAATATTTTAACAGCCGCATAGTCTTTTACAGTCTCTAAATTTATGGCATTAATCAGCTTATCGGTTTCGTCATGGAAACTAAGAAAAGAAGCCATGCCTTCTCCAATTGGCCTTTGCAAGTGCTCGATTAAAAAGTCCATCTTATCAATAAAGCTTTTTCTGCTTCCCACGGATTTCCTTATGATTATTGGATATGTCCTCTCTGGATAAGAAGCCTCTTCAAGAGTTTTAAGTTGGTTTCTCATGTCGTTAGCAACCGATTGTAAATTTTCATGCTCTTTTTTAATGAAATCTTTTAACGGCTCAAAGTCTTTTTCCGTCTTGTTCCTTAGAAAATCTTCTACTTCTACAAGTGAAATCTTAATTTCCTCAATTCTTTCACCCTCTTTTTTACTAAAAATCTTGTCTATCCAGCTCAATTCAATCAAAAATATATAATGATGCGAAAAATAAATAATAAGGTGAATTGATGGATCTACTGGAAAAACTAGTCAGCATCTTCGGGGTAAGCGGGAACGAGGACGCTGTCAGGGATTTGATAATGGAGGAAATAAAGGGTTATGTTGACGAGGTCTTCGTGGACAAGTTAGGCAACCTGATTGCGCATAAGAAAGGTGAAAGACCAAAGGTGATGCTAACAGCCCATATGGATGAAATAGGCTTGATCTCAAAGGGTATAGAAGGCAGGGGAAGAATATCCTTCTCAACCATCGGTTTTATAGACCCTACAATGCTTTTAGGGGAGAGAGTGCACATAGAAACAGAAAAAGGGATAATACACGGGGTTATAACTTGCAAAGAGGTTAATAATGGAACCATTTTGAATTGCATACCAAAGATTGATGAATTATTTGTTGACACTGGCTTAAGTAGGATTGAGCTTAAAAAATTAGGTATTGATGTTGGAACATTCATGGCATTGGAAAGGGACCTGTATTATTTGGGTTCTGACAAAATAATATGCGGAAAAGCGTTTGATGACAGGATAGGCTGCTACGTATTGATAGAACTAGCCAAAAGACTGAAGGAAACTAGCAAAAACGAGATATATTATGTTTTCACGATACAAGAGGAGATAGGATTGGTCGGAGCATTGACATCCACTTACATAGTCGAGCCTGACTGGGCAATAGTTGTCGACGTTGCAGAAGCAGCTGACACTGAGGAAGTAACAAAAACCATTGGCAGAGGGCCCTGTCTAACTATTAAGGACGCCCAAACCATAGGAAACAGGATACTTAACAAGCACATAATGGAAATAGCTAAGAAGAACAAAATACACATACAAAAAGATGTTAGCGACGAGGGAACAACTGACGCTGCTAGCATATCGATAACCAAAGGCGGCGTACCGTGCACTGTTCTAGGAGTATGCGTTAGAAACCTCCATACCGCGACGTCGGTAACTAACGTGAAAGACATAGAAGAAACTATAAAGATTCTAGAGGAGATGCTGAAGATTTCACCTGATGGCGAACTCTGGAAATAAGCTTTAAATAAACTTAAGCATTATTTTTATATTATTCTATCAAAGTGATGAGATGGGTAAAACTGAAGAAAATTTCATGAGGTGATATAGTGTCTGTTAAAGAGGTTAATGAAAAATATAGATGCAACATATGCGGAAACGAGGCAATAATAACCAAAGTTGGTGGCGGGACTTTGGTCTGTTGTGGAGAAGAGATGGAACTAATCGAACCTAAAAAAACCAAGAGATACATATTAGAAGAGGGTTTTGAAGTTGAAGATAAAGAGGAAAATGATGAAAAAGAACCCAAAGAAAAAGAAGATTACGAAGAAGACGAGGAGGAAGAGGAGGAGATTTAACATGATGTCAAGCATACCTATTGATTTGAAAAAAGTTGAAAAGGCTGATGTCAACAAAGAGATAGCCAGGATAGGAATGATAGCAGAACTAGACGCGGTAAATCTTTATGAACAGCTTGCAGCCATGACGGATGATAATGATATAAGAGAGGTACTTCTAGACATAGCAAAGGAAGAAAAAACACACATGGGAGAGTTTCAAGCCTTGTTGCTAAAAAATGACAAAGAACAGGTTGAAGAGCTAAAGAAAGGCAAAGATGAAGTCGATAAAACTACAAAATGACATTGCAATGATTAAATGAAAGCTTATACTAAGAATGATGAGTTAGAAAGTGCGTTGAAAGAGAAGCATACACCTGTGGTCAAAGCTCCTGAAAAGGTCAGAAACAATGAAGAATTTGAAGTTATAATAAATGTTGGCGAAAGGGTCTCTCACCCAAATACAATTGAGCATCATATAAAGTGGATTCAAGTATTTGCTGAGGTCGAAGAAAGGGCATTTAATCCTGTTCATGTTGCTACTTTTGATCTCGGTCCAGCGTTTGCAGAACCTAAAGTTAAGTTCAGAATGAAACTGGAGAAAACAGCAAATTTAACTGTTTTAGAATATTGCAACATTCATGGAGTTTGGGAAAATTCGATTAAAATAAGAGTAGAATAAATTATTATTTTCTTTTATTATATCTTTTGTTTGAGGTTTTTGTAATACTTTGAATTAAGAAAATTAATAAAATAGATAATGCTACCATTCCTATTAATTGAAATAATAGAATGATAAAATTGGGAACAGCAGGATATTCGGCATAATAAGTCGGAGTTGGAGTTTCTTCTTCAGTAGGAACTTCTTCTGTAAAAACTTCTTCATTGTATAAATAACCACTGTAAGATTGGCAAACACCATCCTCATACTGACGGCAACGATTAGACAAACCATTAACTAGCTTGAATTGAATAGAAAAAACTAAAATAAAAACTAAAATAAATACAATAGTTTTTCTCATATTCTTATCCTCTGGTTTTTATAAATTAAACTGGACATAGCCAAGCAGATTGAACCCAATTTATGCCTATTCCTTGTACGTCTATTTCATACTCTTTTCCACTTATATGTTTTATTGGTCCCCTCGAACAGCGTCGTTCAATTGCCTCTTTGCCATAGTTCGAAACCATTATCATAGCATCAAGTATGTTAATATATCCATCGTCATTCAAATCTGCTTCTGATTTTTCCTGAATAAGTCTTTTATAAAGTTCAGCTTTTGCGCCATATTTAATGCTAGCAATTGTTGCATCAAGAATATTTACTTCACCGTCTTGGTTTATATCTGCCTTGCATATATCATCACTTTCACAACCTACTGTTTTCATTAAGTTGTGAGTTTTACCCATATTAGCTGTAATCGAATCTAAGTCATCTTGTTCCATTTTACAATCTCTATCAGGATCTCTGAACTCACGACCTGAAATGACGAAAAAGCATTCCTCTACTGGCTGACTCCAACAATTACATATTCCATCACTATTACTATCAGTACATGTAGGATTTTTTGCTTTATCTCTGTTACAACCCTGAGCTTTTACCATACTTATTAAATCTGCATCGTCTATTTTCCCGTCTTGGTTTATATCTGCCTTTGACAAATCTTCTGAGGCATATATATAGCTACAATAGTTTACGAAACCTGTGCAACCATCAGCTGGCAAATAAAAGCCAGTTGAAAATTCTTCTTTTCCAAAATATTGGTAGTCTTCTTTCGTAAGGGGAATATCTCTAAAAATTGTAATTCCTGTAATGACTTTTTCTCCTTTGACCATATTTCCAAAAACTGATATTATAACTATAGCTGAAATTAAAATTATCCAGATTTCTTTATTGTTTAGTTTCATATTTAAAATAATTACAATTCCAGTATATAAAGATTTAGCCGTGAGATTGAACTAGTTGAAAAACTACTATGACAAGTAAGATAACTAGTACTATAATTCCTAATAATTCAAAGGCTAAAGTAATGATTTTTAGTGAAAATTCTGCAGAAGAAGAGCTAATGCTTTTTCTTATCGATTCCAAAGCAGCTTCAGCACTATTCCCCATTGTCGCCTCAGCTGATGAAATAACATCAAAGCAATGAATATGATATCTCATGGTATTGTTTTCATTGCCAGAATTATCTGTCGCATTCTGATACCAGCATACTTTTTTCCCTTTGCAACCGCTAGTATTTATATTAAAGCTATGCCACTGAGAAGTTTCTGATAAAGGAGACGAATTTATAATCCATTCTACAGTTTCATTGTGTGCAATGCTAACAGAACTTAAGTTTTTATTATCATTCCATAGAGTTCTTGCAACTACTATTAACCCTTCTACGACAGAACCGCCACTATTGTCATTATCATTGGTATAAGTGGGAGGTTTATTATCAAGCAATCCAATAACATTAAAGCAATCAGCATTTTCAGGCATAGTATTATTCTCATTACCTGAAGTGTCATTAGCCCACTGGTTCCAGCAAATCTTCCCTGAAAATCCTAAAGTATCTATTGTTTTATTACACCAGTCAGAATTTCCTGACAAGGAGCATGAAGTATAATTTTGCCAGCTTCCTGTTATGTTTGTTCTTACTAAAGACTTGCCGAGTCCAATGTTATCTTGCCATTTGACATATAAATTTACTATAGTTCCTTCTGTCACAGAACCTTCACTATCATCATTGCTTTGAATATATGTAGGAGGTTCGAATTCTGGATTTAGCATGCAACTAATTGTAGTTTTGGTATCATCTTGGCTTCCCCAACCGTTATTAGATGAAAAGTCAGTGTAGACACCACAGTAATCTACAATATAGTTGCCTGTCTTATCGCATGTAATGTTTGGCAACACAACAAATCCACTCTTATCCCAACTGCCAATATATATAAAATATCCATCTGAATTTACAATTTTACATTCTATCAAACATTTTCCTGGTAAACCGTTTGGGCAATTGCTGTTGACAGTCAGGGAAAAATTGTCATGAAGAATTACACTTGATTTAGAAATTGAATAACTATTTATTATTGGCTTCATTATCACACATTTAGGAGGAGTATCAGTATCAAAACCTCTATAATTATAAGTACTATTACAGACAGTATGACTGCCAACAATACCGTAGCAATCTATTTTTGCATAATTTCTTTCACAACTGCCAGTTAAATTCCTATAATTGCCATTTCCTGCAGAAGGAACATTACAATTTAATGAAGCTATACCATCACAACAGCATGCATTAGACCAGAAATCACTACAATTCGTAGGTTGTCCTATATTAGGATACGTGTAATTACCGCCACAATAACCCCAATCGATATTTTCGATACAATATTCATAAATTTGAGGAACATCATAACAACAAATATCACCAATACAGCCACTGGTTCCACTGCGGCAACCAGCTTTTTCAGGTGGGCATTCAGCAGCTAATGCCGGCAATGGGAAAAAATAGGAAAATAAGAATATAAATAAAAATAGTAAAATATATTTTTTCATAAATATAGTTAAAACCCTTTACTAATAAAGATTTAATTTTTGTACTTCATTCCCATTTCAAAAATTTTCTTATTTAGCTCAAAATATTTGGGTGGGACCATCTCTTCTATCGTTTTTATAAATAGATCTTCTTTCAAAGGAAGCAGGCCCTTAGCAACAGCGTATCCTAAGATAAAAATGTTAGAAGTCAGGACAGAGCCTGTCTCTTTCTCAACGGTTTCAGAAGCATTAATAAATGTAACACTTCCTGAAAATTCTTTTAAATGATTAATTATTTCATCATAACTTGGATATTTTTCTCCAAAAGCGGAGACTGTTATTGGAGGTATCCTGTAGTTGTCAATAATGAATTTTGTTTTATGCTTTTTTGAACCGAAGTAAGCCGACCTCAGAGCCTCTAATGGTTCTAGAGCTATTATCAAGTCTGCCTCACCTTCTAAAACCAGGGGCGTATACATTTTTTCTCCAAACCTTATATGAATCGGTATGCTCCCTCCTCTTTGGGCTAACCCGTGTAGTTCAGTTGTTCTAACATCATAACCCTCTTTCATAGCAGCCTCGGCTATTATGGTTGCTAGTGTCAATGCTCCTTGACCTCCTACTCCTATCACAACAATGTTGAACTCTTTCATTCTTCTTTCACCACGTGTATTGCTTTGTTTGGGCATATCTGAGCGCAAACAGCACAACCCGTACAGATATTCTTATCAATCTTGTAGACTCCATTTTCCTCGTGCACTGCTGGGCATGCCAACTCACGTAAACAAGTTCCACATCTCTTACAAACATTCGGGTCTATCTCAAATTTAGCAGTTTTTATTCCTTCTAATTTCTTTTTTCTGGTTGCTAATAGTTGGCATTCTCTTTTGGCGACTATAACAGCAACCTTATCCTTTTCCAATAGTTCTCTTATCGCACTTATCATCAAATTAACATTATAAGGGTCGATTACTCTTACATCCTCTATGCCAAAGGCTTTAACAATATTTTCTATAGCTATTTCCTTGCATTCCTCTCCCATAGCATTCTTTCCTGTTCCAGGATTAGGTTGATGACCTGTCATTGCTGTTATTCTGTTATCCAAAACAATTATCAACGGGTTTGACTTGTTGAAAACTGTGTTAACCATTCCAGGCATTCCCGAGTGGAAGAACGTAGAATCGCCTAAGAAGCATATGACCTTCTGGTCAGTAGCTTTTCTTATGCCATGACCCACGCCTTCAGAAGCGCCCATTGAGAAAATAAAATCCTGAGTTTCAAAGGGTTTGAAAATGCCTAGTATGTAACAACCGACATCGCCTGCATAAACAACATCCATTCCCTTGGTTACAGTTTTGGCTGCATAAAAGGTAGCCCTATGAGGACAACCCGGACATAAAATAGGAAGTCTTTTTGGTTCATTTATTTTCAAGTATTTTTTCTTGTGTGCAACTAAATCATACTCGTACTTCTTGCCAGTTATTTGACTCAGAACATTCAAGACAATTTCCTCAGTATATTCTCCAGCAGGAGAAAGATATCCCTTTCCTAGAACCTTTAGCTTTGGGTTAGCTTCTTTTGCCAGCATCTTAACATGATTTTCAACTATTGGTTCCAGTTCTTCTACAACAAGAACCTTTTTGAATTTCCTGATAAAGTTCTTAATTAAATCATCTGGCAAAGGATAGGTAAAACCTATTTTTAAAACAGGTAAATTAATTTTTAAATCGTCCATGGCATCCATGACATAATTAAAGGAAACTCCAGTAACTATTATGCCTAAATTGCTTTTGATATTTTTATTTACAACAAAATTCATGTTAGTTTTTTCAGAAATTTCTTCTAACTTATCTAATTTATTATGCATCTCCTTATGGGTCTCGATTACATGAGGTGGGAAGTTTCTGAAAGAAATATCCTTGATGAATTTGCCTTTGGTTTTTCCTTTAACAATTTTTCCTAGATTAACAACACTCCTCATATGGCTAACACGAGTAGTGGTTCTTATCAAGAATGGCAATTGGAATTTTTCTGATAAATCAAAAGCTTTTTTAACAAAATCCTTACACTCTTGAGCATCAGATGGCTCTAGCATAGGCAAATGGGCTATTCTTGCAAATAGTTTTGTATCCTCTTCAGATTGTCCTGAACTCCAACCCTGCGGGTCGTCTGCTATTAGCACAACCATCCCTGCCTTTATTTTTGAATAGGCTAATGGAAATAGACTATCACAAGCAACATTCAATCCAAAGTGCTTGAAGAACGCCATTGACCTTACACCAGACAAGGCAGCACCTGCAGCAACTTCCAAGGCGACCTTCTCATTAGTAGAGTATTCAAAATAAATGCCTGCATCCTTTGCTATCTCTGCGTATGTGTCTCCTATCTCGGATGAAGGCGTACCAGGATATGTGGATGCTAGACCTATTCCAGACTCTAGAGCTCCTCTGACTATGGCTTCATTGCCTAGAAGAAGAACTTTCTTTCCTGTTTGTTCAAGAACTTTATTCATAAAATCATTTGTACAGAACCTCAATTTATATTTAAGGGTTTAAATCTTTTACAGTTTCAATTAAGGTTATGCACAAAGAACTTCTAGAATTATCAAAGATGCAAGAAATCTCGAGCATTCATTTCTATGGATCTTATGCAAGAGCCATTGTTAGAGGCGATATGTCCCTCTGGGATGGAAAGGACATTGACACACTGATATTTACAAGAGGGAAAAAATATGAGACACCTCATGTTGTTCATGAATTCATAGCAAGTCTAGATCCTATTTACGACACCTTTACGCATAATGCAGAAGAAATGAGAGGAATCATAACTGATGTTTTTAATCCTACAATGTCTAATCACTTGGCCTCTTTATGTCTACCTTTTTATGGAGAAGATCTTAGGTCAAAATTTCAAAGGAGCAGAAAAATATGGGAAGAGGCAAGGAAGAAAACAGGTATAGAAACGAATTTTTATTTTGATGCTTCAGATAAATTAAGGCATCTCAGAGTCGGTTATACTAATATAATAAAAAATCCAGAGAGTATAGATAGGAAAACTCTAAAAAAGCAGAACAACAGAACATTAAGTTTAATGAGAATAGCCTTAACGATGAGAGGCATAGACATGGGAACTAATGATGAGTCTAAAAATGTTGTAGAAGAGTTTTTCAGGACTTACAAATCGATAAATAATCAAAAGCCTGTTGCAGAACGTTTGGTAAGAGAAGATTTCTTTTCTCTGATTCAGAAAGATGTCTTGGAATCTGTTAGAAAATGGAAAGGAGTTGGAGAAAATGTTGCATACGCAGTTGATAGATATCTGTGCGGTCTAATAGGAATCTAACTATTTCATTTTCTCATTTATTATCTTGGTCAATCTTTTGATGCCTTCTTCTATCTTATTGTCATCAGTGTTGCTAAAGTTAAGTCTCATGCAATTTTTACCGCATCCATCAACGCAGAAAGCAGATCCATTAACATAAGCGACCTTAGCTTTGATAGCATCCAAGAACATTTCCTTTGTGTCTATTTTCTCAGGCAAGGAAACCCAAATGAACATTCCACCCTCAGGTTTATTCCAACAAGAACCTTCTGGGAAATAATTCTCTAAAGCCTCAAGCATGATATCTCTCTTCTTCTTGTACATTTTCCTTATCTTAGGAATCTGTTTGTCTATATAACCTAATTTTATGTATTCTTCTGCTATGAACTGAACAAGCATGTTGGTGCACAAATCCACCCCTTGTTTTGCTATCGCCATTTTTCTTACTATTTCCTCGCTTGCTATCAACCAACCCAACCTAAAACCAGGAGAAAGAACCTTTGATAACGTATGTGTGTAAATCACTTTTTCTTTTTTGTCCATGCTCTTCAGCGAAGGTAATCTCATCTTAGAGTATTCCAGTTCTGAATAAGCCTCGTCCTCTAGAATAAGGATGTCATAAGTATTTGCTATTTCCAAAAGATGCCTCTTTCTTTCCAAGGATAGTGTGACACCAGAAGGATTTTGGAATATAGGGATAGTGTAAATGAACTTTATAGTCTTGTTTCTGTTTGCCTTTATCTTCTCTTCCAGCTCGTCAGTCTTCATCCCGTTTTCATCCATATGAACTGATATGTAGTTCGGTTGATAGCAATTGAAAGCTGTTAGAGCTCCAACATAAGTAGGACACTCGACGACAATGCAATCTCCAGGATTTATGAGAATTTTCGGAACCAAGTCCAAGACTTGCTGCGAACCTGTTGTTATAATTATCTGATTTAGATTGCACTTTATGCTTCTTGTCTTTTCCATTCTTTTTATTAATGCTTCCCTTAGAGGTGTTATACCCTCAGTTGGACCATACTGCAAGGCTTGAGTACCATGCTTCTCTAGAACTTTTTTTGTTATTCTCTCGATGATCTTAATTGGAAATGCATGCGGACTAGGCATTCCTCCTCCGAAAGAAATGATTTCTGGGTTTTCTGTCAGTTTTAACAATTCCCTTATCTTAGAAGCTTTCATAAACTCTGTTCTATCAGCGTATTTCATAATTGGTCCCAATAATAGTTATAATTCTTACTTAATATTTGAACTTTATCTACCAAACCCTTAAATCTTGAATTTACATAATTTTAATATGCAAAAAAATAAGAAAGGTTGCCCTCATTGTGAAGGTGGATTTGGTTTAAAATATACCCTTTATAGTGATGAATATTTTTGGATAGTATGCGATGCTCATCCTCTTATTGAAGGTCATATATTAATCATTCCAAAGGAACACATTTCATGCATGGGTGCGTTATCAGAAATTCAATTTACAAGATTAAAAGAATTGTACAAAAAAGTATTGACATTTTTGAGTAAGAATTATGGAAAAGTGGTAATATTTGAACATGGTATTACTGGCCAAACAGTATTTCATGCGCATATGCATTTTTTACCATTTAACAAGTCTGTCGATGAATTAGTACCTGAGAAAAATCTAATAAAAAAGATTTTAACATTAGATGAAATAAAAACTGAATTTAGTAAAAATAATAAATATCTTTTTATTGCAGTAAATAACTACAAATGGTTGATCGATACCAAAATAGGATACCCCAGATTCTTTAGAGATAGAATTTCAAAACTATTAGGTACCGAAGAGCGTAACGACTGGAAAAAAGCCAGCAATAATGATAAACTAATAAAAGACTTTGAAAATGACATTCAACAACTACAAAATAAATGGAAAGTCTTCTTCAAAGAAGATGATAATTAAATTCTGTTTATATTATACTGACAATCAGAATTATATTTCATAATTATAGTTAGTTAGCTTAATTTTAAAGATTTCTATTACAAAATCCTTACAAATCTACTATTTTCCTTTGAACTTCTGATTATAACCTCATCGCCCACATCAAAATCAAAATACCTTCTTTCATTTTGTATGCTATCTGGAACAATCTTGTTTTTAATTTTTTTATTGTAAGCAATGATAACTTCTTTGTCTTCAGAGAATACCTTGCCTCCTGTCACCCTAGTCAGCACTCTTCTACCATTAACAACCTCGTTTCCCATGTAATTGCAATATAGAGGAACGATCTCAAACTTCCTCTCTGTCTTGCCTAGAACCTCACCGCCAGCAGCATAGCAGTATCCAGTAGAACCAGAGGCCGTGCAAGCTATCATCCCGTCTCCAATCAGTTCCTTTTCATACAAGTCTTTGCCATCAGAAAACACTCTCATCCTATTGCACTGCTCATCATCCCTATAGATGGCAACCTCATTCATTGCCCAAGTCTTGAAATCCTTGTACTGAGCCTCTACTCTTAGCACTTCTTCAATCTTGTATTCGCCTTTTCTAACCTTCTCAAGTGCATAATCAAACTGACTGTATCTTAAATCCGCCAAACCGCCAAAACTTTCTTTTATAACAGGCAGAACGCTCGAATTTGGGAATTCTCTGTTAGCTCTCAGTATGCTGCCATCACCTCCCAAAACCACAACTATGTCAGGATTTTTTGGATTTAAAACTAAACCTGCCTTTTCCATAGACTTTCTTATGTCTTCGACTCCCTTTTTTCCGACAGCCCAAATTCCCTGCAGTTCATGGTCTTTCACAATAGATCACCTCAGCTTTTGGAAGAGGGTCTCTTTTGTGAGAGCTTCTTTTAACTAAACTATCAACATACTCAACAGTCTTTCTATCATAGTCAATTTCTTCAACCGGCAAACCTTTATCAACCAAACTGAAAAGTATATGGTCAAGTGTTTCGTACTTGATTCCCAATTCATCTTCTGCTGTCTGACCTTTCCAAAGTCCTGGAGATGAAGGCTTTTTAACTATTTTTTCTGGAACTCCTATTTCTCTTGACAGATTCCTGACGTGAGTTTTGTATAAATTTCCTATAGGTAGGATATCAACTCCGCCGTCTCCATATTTTGTGAAGTAACCAACAAGGCTTTCTGATTTATCTCCTGTACCTGCAACTAATTTGTTCTCTTTGTTTGCATAATAGTAAAGATTTATCATCCTTGTTCTTGCTTTAATATTCCCCAGCTCTAATTTTTCACCATCATTCACACCTAATGTTTCTCTGAATGCATCAATGACTGGTGTAATGGGTTTAACTCTATAGTTTATCTTGGATTGCTTCACAACGTCAAACGCGTCTGCCATATCCTGTTTCCCGTCAGGCATTAAAATTCCTAAGACACTTTTAGGTCCAATTGCTCTAGAAGATAAGGAAGCAACGCAAGCAGAGTCCAAACCGCCACTGATTCCAAGAACAACTCCATCTGTTTTGCTTTTTTCTACGGATTCTCTGATAAAGTCTTCTATGCTCTTCTCTGTCTTCTTTAAATCAAGTTTAGGAAGGTTTAGCATTTTTCTCAACCTCCCATTTCTTTATGATCTCATATGTCTTCTTCACTTCAGCCGCATAAGCAAACTTCAAATATTCCAGACCATCTCTGTGATCCTTCTCTGTGAATGCTTGCAACCCATCTTCAACTGCAACAACATTATAGCCTCTGAAAAAAGCATCTGCTGCAGTGTGCCTAGCGCAAACGTTCGTGTGCAAACCTGTTAAATAGAGTGTTTCAACTTTCAAACTTCTCAACAAAGAGTCTAAACTAGTCTCATGAAAACCGCTATAAGTTTTCTTCTCTATCACATAATCAGTCTTCCTAGGCCTGAGTTCTTCTATAACCTCAGCTCCCGCTGTTCCTTTCAATGCATGAATTCCCCACCTCTTGTTCTCATAGTCAGATTTAAAGTGTGCATCATTCAGATAAATGACGCCAATTTCGTTTTTTCTAGCAGCTGAATTCAACTTTTGTATGTTCGGAATTATCAACTGGGCCCTTTCGCACTTTAGACTGCCGTTGACAAAGTCGTTCAACATGTCAATCACCAAAACAGCTTCTCTCATTCAATCACCCCCCACATATTTTACCCTGTTCTCGTAGATGCCATCAAGGTTTTTCAAATACTGTGGCATCTTTTCCAAGTTTTCAAGAAATCTTTTTCTAGCATCATACACATGTTCAGGTTCTCTCACAATCTTTCCGTTTATTATCAATGGTTTGAGCATTGACTCGTAGCCTTCTGGAGCAGCAGCCTTTCTTAGTTTTACAGTGTCAAAGAAATCCTTTCTATAAACGGATTTTGCCCCAGAATAATTTCCTACCTTTGCTTTAGGTTCTCTGTCTATCTCTATACCCTTTAATGCAAAGTCTAAGGTTGGTGCGTCTGCGATTTTAGTGCCAACACCAAAACCATCATAAATTTCTGCTATCTCCTTTACTCTGTATTCGTCCAAACCACCACTTGCAAAAAGTTTGACGTCTTTTCTTCCTCTGATATCTAGTTCCCATCTCAATTCGTCGCCTATTTTTTTCAGGTCTCCAGAATCAATTCTTATCCCTTGCAGATTTTTTCCCATGATTTTCAAAGCCTTTAGAGTCTCCTCTTTGGGAGAGCCATAAGTGTCAACCAGAGCTATCCTCGGTATGTCTTTTTCTGCCTCTTCGTCAAAGGCTTTAAAAGCTGATTCACAGTCTCCAAAACCATTAGAATAACTCAACAACAAGATGTGGGGCATTGTCCCTACCGCCCTTACGCCAAGCTTTTTAGCAGCCAGAACATTGGAAGTCGAATCAAAACCTCCTGTAAGTGTAGCTCTTTCAGACATTATGACATCCTGAGGGGCAACTCTTCTGGTTCCAAAACTCATCAGGTCCTTGTTACCAGCAGCTATCCTCACCCTAGCTGCCTTGGTAGCTATGCCAGAAGGTTTTGAAATAAAACCCAAAATTGAATTTTCATAAATTCCAAAATCCCTGTAATCACCTTCTATCTGTAGAACAGGTTCGTTGAGAAAGAATATGTCACCGTCTCTCATTGAATAAACATTAACAGATTTGCCTTCTAGCAAGTACGCCACATCATCTATACCACTCATCACACCAAACTTGTATCTTGCATCAGGAAAACTTTTTACAGTGGCTTCCATCACAACATGCGGATTGCAATTTTTTCTTTCCAAGACCTTCATCGCTGTTAAGAAGTATTGGTCTGTTGACTCTCCCCTTAAGATTTCTTCTTCAGTCGCGATAGCAAGTTTCATTTCATCACCTAATTAAGAATTGTAATAGCATGTTTACCTCAGAATAGAAAGAGGAAATTTTTTCTGCTATTCGTATATTTGGTATTTTTTTGCCTATTTCGATTCTTAGGTCAATTAATAAGACAAAATTTGTATTAGTGAGAAAAATGAACATTGAAATTTTTACTATATTAAGCGGATCAACAACATGCAATGCAAAGTGCCCTTACTGCATTTCTAAGATGACTCCAAAGCAAGGAGCAAACGATTTGGAACCGAAGGTCAACTGGAGAAATTTTAAAAAAGCTTGTTTGCTTGCAGAGAAAAAAGGTGTTACAACTGTCTTAATAACTGGAAAGGGCGAACCAACCTTGCATCCTGAAAAAATAACAAAGTTCCTAGAAAACTTAAGAGAGTTTAGCTTTCCTATAATTGAGTTGCAGACCAATGGTATAATCCTAGAAAGAGAATTTGGGAAATATGAACCTTATCTGAAGGAATGGCATGAAAAAGGGCTTGACATCATATCAATATCAATAGCTCACTATAATCCTTTAAAAAATAGCGAAATTTTTACCCCTGATGAAAAATACATAGATTTAGAAAATTTAATCAAAAAACTGCATGGAATCGGCTTTTCCGTAAGATTAAGCTGTGTCTTGATAAGGGGTTACATAGATTCCATATACGAAATTATAAAACTAATAAATAATGCCAAGGAATGGAAAGCATATCAATTAACTCTTCGACAACTAGCCAGACCCTTGTTTTCTGAAAATAAAAAAGTTTCTGAATGGGTAAAGAATCGCGCTCTTGATAAGAAAGACTTGGAAACCATAAAATCATTTTTTGATAAGAATGCAAATAGACTTGCAACCTTAGAGCATGAAGCAGTAATCTATGATTTTAATGACCAAAATGTTTGCTTGACCAACGCCTTAACTTTAGAGCCCTTAACGGAAAATGTCAGGCAACTTATTTTCTTTCCAGACGGACATCTAAGGTATGACTGGCAATTCAGAGGGGCTGTTTTGTTATGAACAAGCTAAAAACAATAAAATCTGTCTATTCCTATTATTTTCCTGAAATAAGGAAAATCATAGACGATGTAACAGGAGAGTTTCCGCATGAAATATTCCTAAAGTCAATATTCCCAAAGTTAGATGACTTTCATTTTCCAATAATTGACAAGTACGTAAAATCCTATTCTAGCATACTTCCGCACCTTGAGAATTTTAAATACAAATATGTAACAAACGGTTCAAGCGAGGCAATCTTCCACCTATTGGTTTATCTTAAAACAAAAAATCCAAACACGATAATCTACGTTTTAAACGGTGAGTATGAAGGTTATAAAGAATACTCAAGAAGCATTAATCTCAGGATTGTTGAGATTGATACTAAAAAGGACCCAAAAGATCTTGAGAAAGGAGTTTGGTTTATTTCAAATCCGTCAGCCATAAATGGAAACATAGTTCCCGATGATGCCATAAGAAAAATTTGTGAAGCTGGTCACAAAGTTGTAATGGACTGTAGTTATGTTGGTTTGACTAAAATTCATACATTCGACATCAGCCATCCTAATATCATAGCGGTTCTTTCTTCATTCAGCAAGCCTTTTGGTCTTTTTTACTATAGGATTGGTTTTACGTTTTCAAAGGAAAAATTAGAATCTTTAGAAGGCAATATCTGGTTTAAGAACATGCTTTCCCTCATTATAGTGGACAAGATTCTTTCTGAGTTCAATCCAGAGTATTTTTATAAAAAATACAGACCTCTTCAAAAAATGATTATTGATGACATCAACAGAGATTTTAAACTCAATATGAAACCAAGCGATGTTGTAATTCTTGGATACATGGATAAAATTTCTAATCCGGATTCATTCGAACAATTTAAAAGAGGAGATTGCTACAGATTTTGTCTAACTCCATACTTCTTGGAAAAGGAGACGAGAGAATGAAAGTTCAGACAATGGCCGTTGTGCCAAAAATAATAAATTGCAACCTTGATTGCAAGTTCTGTATAAAGAAAAGCACGTTCACGATAAAAGAAGCAGAAGATTTAGACTTTTACAAACTAAAGGCTTCTGTTGACTATGCTATAAAGGGAGGAGCCCAAACCGTCTCCATATCCGGTGGCGGAGAACCTTTAACCTATGGCTTTGAAAAAACAACCAATCTAATAAAATTTTTAAAAAATTACTTCGGAAAGATTGACATTCATACAAATGGAACTCTTTTGGATGGTCGTTCGGTCAGAGAGTATGCAAAAGCCGGATTAACCAATGTAATGATAAGCAGGGCACATTATGACGAGGAATTGAACAAAGAAGTAATGGGAGGTTGTACGAGAACAGCGGAAAAGGTAAAGATTCTTAATGAAAATGAAATAGTGCCCAGACTGTCAGTAATATTATTAAAGAATTATATTGATAACGATGAAGAAATAAAAAAATATCTTGATTGGGCAGCAGAGAATGAAGCAAAACAGGTCATAGTTAGACAACTTTCAGTAATACCTGAAAAATACTGTAGCTATTCTTCAAAGGAGAACGATTGGTCAAAACAACATTTTGTGCCAATAAAGGTTGCCAGAGAATTTCTTGAAAAGAGCGGATCTGAAAAGCTTTTGACATTGCCTTGGGGGCCTCCTGTCTATTCCTATAAGGCACAGAATAACAATTTCCTAAATGTTTGCACATACACTTACCCAGAAAATGAAGAGAAAGGATATTCTCTGAGGAGCGTGATGTTCTTTCCGGACAATCATTTGTACTACTCATGGAAGCATCAGGCATCATTGATAATGTGATTTCATGAAATTGGGGATAATCGGTGGAGCGTTTGACCCGATCCACTACGGACACATAGAAATGGGCAAAGAAGCCCTGATAAGATTGGAATTGGAAGAGGTATGGTTAATGCCATGCTACAACCATGTTTTCAACAAAAAAATAGAAAATTTTTCTCACAGATACAGGATGATAGAACTTGCTTTGAATGATGTTAAAGAAAATAGAATGAAAGTTTCTGATTATGAGGAGAGGAGGAAAGGCACCAGCTACACAATTGACACAGTAAGAGGTCTTTTGAAAGAAAATCCTGATATGGAGATTTACTGGATTATGGGAGCCGACGTCATAGAAACATTCAACAAATGGAAGGAACCTAACGAACTTGTTAAACTAGCAAAATTAGTGTTAATCCCTAGGAACAATAAAAAACCAACAGAAATTCCAGAAAATTCAATTCTTTTAGAAGACATAAAGGTTTCAGATAAATCTAGCACTGAAATTAAAAAACTATTAAGAGAAGGAAAATCTATTGAAGGTTTGACAACTAAATCTGTTATAGATTATATAAAAGAGCACAATCTTTACTCGGAAATGAAATAAATGGCCTGTCTGGTGTCTTTAAGAATTATTCTTTTTTGTATTATCTCATTGTTTATCAAGTAATTCAAAGCATTTCTCACTGTCCTACCAGGGAGCTCGGTTTCGGCTATTATTTCTTTTTGCGTCAGTGCTCCCTCATAACTTAGTAGTTTGAAAATGAACTTGGCAGAGGGTGGGGCATCCTTAGGCAGTATCACTCTCTCTGCTTTTTCTCTTAACTTTCCAAATATCTTTAGATACTTGTCGCTGAACCTGATGAACAAAGCAGGATTTTTAACCTTTCTTATTCTTAAAGTTTTTTTGTTTACCTTAGTCCTGTATTGGCCGTCTATGACAATATCGCAACCAACATTCGAGAAAATGTCGACTATGGATATAATGCTGCTGTCATTAATTATCAAAGGTTTGTTATTGCTTATAGAGCAAATGGGAACTATAGAAAATGTGTCAGCATTCTCAATCACTATCGGTCCTCCTGCTGATAAAGAATAGGCAGTGGAACCAGTCGGAGTGGAAACAATGACGCCATCCCCACTGTCCCTCCAGACAAGTTTATCGTCAATTTTCAAAGAGTACCTGATCACCCCTCCTCCTTTGGAGTTTGTTATAACAATATCATTCAGCGCGCTTGGAAGTTTCAGACCGTCCACCTCGCAAGTTAACCTCATCCTTTCTTCTATCTTATATTCTCTTTTTAGAAGTTTTTTCAGTGAAATCTCGAACTCGTCAAATTCTATTTCAGGCAGGAACCTTCCCTCCTTGCTCACGCCCAAAAGAGGTATTTGTTTTTTCAGTTCCCTGACAACTTTCAAAACTGTTCCATCGCCGCCGACAACTATCAGAACATCGCATTTAGCTTTTTTTGCATTCTCAAAAAGCTCGAATTCTAGATTATAATTTTTTAAAATCTCGATTATCTTCTTAGTCTCTTTTTTGTAAAAAGGTTCGTTGTTGCTAAACAATCCCAGCTTCATGCCTATAAATTAGAAATTTGAACATAAATAAACAGCTAATATTAAACTTTAAATAAATTACCAATTAATGATTTTTATGGACGGGGAAAACAAACCCATAGAAGCAACAGAGAAACCTAAATCAGAAGAGAATATCGTAGTCATCAAAAAAACAAAGATCATCATAGCATTTGCTGTAGCTATAATTATCATAGGTGCAATAATAGGATACAGATTATTCCTTAGCAATAATCCGAATGATAAAATAGAATACATAGCAAGTGATAGCCCTGTTTTAGATAGCGTAAATGCAACTGTATACGTAATCGAGTTCTCTGATTATGAGTGTCCTTATTGCCAAGCTTCTGAAGGAACAAACCAAGAAGTGATTTCAAGACTAAAAGAGGGAGACTCTACATGGGAAGCACCCATACCAAAAGTAATAGAAGATTATGTAAACACCGGAAAAGTAAAACTCGTTTTTAGGAACTTTCCTTTGCACACTGATTCTAAGGAAGCAGCACTGGCAGCTAAATGCGCTCAAGAACAAGGCAAGTTTTGGGAATATCACCAAGTTCTTTTTAAAAACTATGATGCTCTGACGAGCACTGACTTGAAGAAATATGCTGTTGACCTAAACTTAAACCTTAGCCAATTCAACCAGTGTTTAGACTCTAATAAGTATGAAAAGAGTGTTGAAAATGATTTGAATGATGGTAATGCCTTAGGAGTTTCAGGGACTCCGACTTTTTTTATAGGTAACGAAGAAAAAGGATATGAAAAGGTTGTGGGCGCTCAACCTTTCTCCGATTTCAAGCAAATAATAGAATCAAAGATTTCTGTCTAGCCATTCTCTTACCACCTCTTCTGGCAGTGCCCCTGTAAATTCTGCGACCATCTTTCCATTTTTAATCATCTTAACAGAGGGTATGCTCATCACCTCGTAGGTTTTAGCCGTTTCTTTGTTTTCTTCTATGCTAATCTTTACTAGAACAAACTTGTTTTTGTATTCCTTTTCCAATCTTTCCAGCACTGGACCTAAGATTTGGCATGGCGTGCACCAGCTAGCCCAGAAATCAATTACGATAGGCACCTTCAAAGATTTTTTTAATACCTTTTCGTGGAATTCTTTGTCATTTACCTCTATCATTTTATCACTATCCTAATTTTTACCCTTTTAACTATTAAAAACTTTTGGGGTGAAAATTAGAGGTCAAACCAACCCCTGTATTTCAATACTACAATATATTGTGGTCAACAATAAAAAAACGCGTCATTTACAACAAAAACGCGTTACTACAACCACAAAGTTTATAACCCCTTTTTTTCGGGTTTTCACTTACAAAACGATTTTAAAAAAAAGTAAAACGGTGATAAAATGACGTATGACAAAACACTCAATATAAATGAGAGGAGAGTAGCATGGGCAAACAATTTTGAACAGAAGTTGGAATGTATACTTAAAACAAGCAATAGTGAAGAAGTTATCATAAAAACAGGAGATAAAAGGCGTAACAAAGCAAACCCCTATGTTATACCAAAGGATAATTTGAAGGATATACTTTCCTATTGGAATACTGCAATTGAAAAATATGGAATGAAACCATATTCTGCATCACAGGTAATGTCGTATCTCATTCATTTGGCTAATGCCGTCAAAAAACCTTTTGAAGAATATACAGAGAATGATTTAGACTCATTTTTTGGAGGATACAAACAAAATCATGCCAACTTTCTCAAGAGAGTAGTAAAGTCATTCTTGAGATGGAAAGGTAATCCTATCTATATTAAGATTAAATATGTAAGGTCAACTCAGAAGTTCCCAGAGATTCTAACATTGGAAGAAGTTCAAGAGATGTCGAACAAAGCCGATAATCCAAGGGACAGGCTGATACCCATTTTATTATATGAATTGGGATGCCGAGCATCTGAGTTCTGTTGTATAAAAATTAAAGACATACTTTTCAATGGTTTTAGTTGTAAAATTCATGTTGCAGGAAAAACTGGTGAGAGGATAATTCCTGTTGTCCAATGTGTTCCATTACTAACGGAGTATATAAACTTCTACAAAGGAAAGGATAAAAAAGAGAATTATCTGTTTTGTGGTTTCACAAAGAATACTTATAATCAAGAGGAGTGCTCACCTTTGACACCGAGTGGTTTGACTGCGATAATTCAAAAACTTGTGTCAAGAGCTGGAATAAAAAAGAGAGTTTATAATCACTTGTTTAGACATTCTCGACTATCAAATCTTGCAGTTAATTTGTCAAGTTATCAGTTAAAACAGTTCGCAGGTTGGAAACCAAGTAGCAATATGGATGATATTTATGTGCAGATGAATTGTAGTGAATTGGAAAATAAGCTATTGGAAGTGAACCATGTAGTAAAACAAAAGGAGGAAACCATTCCAATTAGTTTGACTATAAAATGCCCTAATCCTGCGTGTAATACGATTCAATCAATTTCTAATAAGTTCTGTCAGAAGTGCTACCAACCGTTGCAAGTTAAAGAGATAACAGAAACCGATAGAATCAAGGATGCTATCATACAAATCTTACCGAAACTGATAGAAATGGCGAACAACAGAGAATTACAACCAGAAGACATGAAGGAAATACTGAAATCAACAGGTGAGGAGGTGAAGTAGATGATTAAAGAAGTGAAAAAAATGAATAGTAATACGTTACACAGAGAAATTTGTAAATGGTGCGAGAGGAATCATTGTAGTGTACCAGATGAACTTTGGAGAGTTTTATATTTGGCTAATAAATATATTTATTTTACTAAGAAAAATCAGTGAAAAATACTCTTAACAGGGGAATCCAAATCCTTATAAATAAGGACTTATATCTAAACTTATAAAATATCACTCAAGGCGATAATTTGGACTATATTTTCAATTTAAGTGAGGTGTTTAAATTGATAGATTTTGTGCTAAGGGTAAGAATATCAAAAAGGAATAATAGAGCATACCAGAGGGATACGTTAGGAGAATATGTACCTGAAGACAAAATCTATGTCAATCTGTTCAACCTTAAAAGATTGAAATGGAACACCTTAATAAACTCGTTTTGTGGGCTGGTAAACCATGAGATTACGCATTACTTCATTTATTTTCAGAAGATTAGAGGCAGGAAGAGAGTAAAGGAGAAAGTCTGCTGTAAGATGGAGGTTAACAAAATAAGGTGGTAGTTATGCCAAGATACAAGAAACCTTTTACGGCTAATAAAGAAGTGATGGACGTATTCTGCTGTGTTGTTGATGGTAAAAATACTGTCAAATCTATTATTAAAGAACTAAAACAACCACAGTCAACAATTTCAGAAAAATTGAGGTTTATGGTCAAAGAGCACATCATTATAAAAAATAAATGGATTTTTGAACCTAATTGGAAGATGATAATAAATGAGTTTCAATGCTTGATAAGGGAACAATTTAGAATTGTATTTGAGATGGTTAGATATGAGGTTGATAAGAAAAATAAAAAGGGCAATGAAACAACGATAGAATTGATAGAACTGATGAATGACACGCCACAGATATTCAACGAAAAAAGGGTCAAAAGGATAGTTGAGGAGTACGCTGATTCTTTATTAAATTGCTATTTAGAGAAGATGTCGTTAAGCGAATTAGCTGAGTTATACCTTAACACTTTGAAAAGGATTGACACTAACAAGTTTAAGAATTTTGGAAAGGATATTACAAGAATAAAGAGTTTTTTCAACAAACTAAATGTTATGGACATGGAGGAAACACTTTTTACTACGGTTGAAGGTGAGTTGAAATAACATGACTTCTATTTCAAAAAAGGAAGAATTTAGTCAATATTTTACACCTGAAGAAATAGTTACCTATATTCTTGACAACTCTGGTTTTACAGTTCAGAAACTAAGTAAAATTCCTGTAGAAAAATTATACAACTTGAAAGTTATAGACCCTGCTGTAGGGGATGGAATATTCCTAGTTGAAGCTTTCAAAAGATTAAAGCAAGTAATGAATCTTAAGAAACATCTAAACAGCGAAACAGACATCGATTATAACATAATAAAAAATAATCTATTTGGTATAGATAAAGACCCTATTCGCGTAAAAAAAACAATTAATAACCTGAAAAAATTAATTGAAAGTAAACAAAAAAATATTAAATTTAACGTAGTTTGTGGTAATACATTAATACCCGATAAGTCAATAGAGCCAATTGCGAATGGGCTATATGATTATGTATTTGGCAACCCTCCTTATAGCAAAATTATATCCTATAATGATAAGAAACATTATTTTACAAAATATCAAGAATCCATAGGAGGACATCCGAATTTATGTACACTTTTTATACATCACTCGTTAAAAATGTTAAAACCAAATGGAATTTTAGGTTATCTGGTTGCTGCCCCTTATTTAAGTTCATACTATAATAGGAAACTAAGGAAATTATTAACTAAAAATTATACTCTGATAGAACTGCTGAGATTTATAGACAGAAAAAAAGTCATAAAGGGAATATTACAAGAATTTTCTATACTTATTACAGAAAATAAAATTCCGGAAAAAGAATATTTCTTAAAAACATCAGTAACTAAGGACTTGAATTCTCTTTCAAGAGGAGAAATTAAATCTCAAACTGTTCCGTTCTCTTATGTTGTAAATGGTGGAGATTACAATCATGTTTTCTTAGTTTGCCCATCTATGCTAGATTATGAAATAATACATAAAATCAGAGAAAAAAGCAAGCCACTTTATGAATATTGCAATATTAACACTGGGGAAATTGTGCAGTTTAGAATGGAAAACCAGATAAACAAAAGTAAAAGTAAATTTCCCATAGTAGAAATTAATAATGTAAAGAAATTTTACTTAGAAGATAACTTCAAAAACTTATATAAGCCAAAAAAAGGTAGGCAATACATTAAAAATAAAATAACTATTTTGTTAAAAAGATTAACAAGTAAAGAACAACCTTTTAGGTTAGTTGCATCTTTATCTCCAAAAAAAGATTATGTGGTTGATAATAAACTGAATATTTTAACAATAAAGAACAATAAAATAAATATTCATATTCTGTTAGGTATATTGAATTCTATTCTGATGGATTACTATTTCAGGCAATATAGTAGTAATACTCAAGTATCCGCTAATGATATTAAATATTTTCCAACTCTTGTTAAGAAAACAGCTTCTAATAAAATTATAGAAACGGTGAAGTTTTTAGAAGAAAATGGGTTTGAAAAGACTCAGTTTTCAAACCTCAATAAAGAAATATTTGACTCGTATGGTTTAAATGAAGAGGAAAAAAATCATATAATAGACAATGGTTTTAAATCATATATCATTTAGTTTTGGGAATTTTATATAATCTGGGAACAGACTTCTTTGATTTTACGACTAGTTTATTAAATTCAACACTATTAAGATGCATAAAAAACTGTCCTAATTCATTAAATGACCTTTTATTAAAGTAAGCAGCTATTCTCTTTTCTCTATCTCTCATCTTTACACCCTTAAAGGCCTTCAGCATATCAAATGTATTAATCCACCAAGCACCAAGTGCTACATGTTTACAAGTAGGTGCATGATATTCTTCTCTTACCATAACATGAAATAGATAAGAAGGTATTTTGAATTTTTTTGCACCTGCAATTATATCATCACAATCGCTCTTATCTAACTGGAATTGACTCATATCTTTTATTGAATTCCTACCAGTCTTCATTTCAATAAAAAACAACTTTTTACCGGATTTATTGATAGCAATAAAATCTGGATCGCTGAATTGTACCTTTTTAGCTTGCTTATATTTTCTAAGTGTTGCAGGGTCTAGCACAACCAACTTTACATCTTTCCACTTCCGATTTTTTAATTTATTTTGAAGCCAAAAATTTAGAATATATTTTGAAGCAGCCTTCTCTCTACCAAAGGAGTTTACAACCCTCTGACAAACTTCGCATAAAAACCAGTGTATATTTGCAACTTTTTCCTTTTCATTACAATAAGAGCAATAGCCACTAATATAACCGCTTGTAGCTTCAGGCTTGCCTAATATTTTAATAAATTTATTAAGGCATGAACTACATAAGAAGAAGCTTACTAATTTAGTATCCTTCCTTTCTTTACCTTCCCTACTGCATTTGTATATATAACTGTTTGCAGGAATTGATGTAGGCATATAAACTAATATAAAATTTAGAATTTAAGTATATAATGTGAAATGATGTCAGAGGTTTTAACTGAAGAGTGCCCCTTCTGTAAGCACAATGTTATAAGAGTTATGCATACCGAAGAAACATTCAGCACTAGAAGAACTAGAATAAGGTCTGGTAGAAGCACCCAATATATTAAAAACCCAGAAAAAAATGAAGTTTTATCTAATGAATGTCCTAATTGCGGTAAATCTAAAAAAGAAATAGAAAGAGCCTTAAAACATGGAAAAGAGTCTTCTAATGCAGACATCGCTAAAAGACTAAAAGAAGCAGGTTTAGACCCTACTAAGCTAAAGTAGATATGATCGCTTTTCCTTGGTGAAGACATCGGTCATGCAATCATATACTTTAATGTTTTTTGAACCAATCGTACAGTTTTATCGGTTCTATATCTTTGTATATCTTCGGGCTTAGAACAATATCTAAATTCCACCAGTATTCACCCAGCTTGAACTTCATCAGCTTCTTTATGTCAACACCCTTAAATATCCTACTAGGGGGAATAATCTTTAACTTGGGTGATTTTTTATCGTAAACAAGATAAACGTAGTATCTTTTGAAGAACCAATTGCTTTTAAGGTGCTTTTCAAAAGTCCTTGAATAGATGCCAATATATCTTGGTTTGTCTTGCCATTTGACTTCTATCCATGCACCACGACCTTGAATCATTAGGTCAATTCCAACTCCTTTCTGACCTTTTTTACCTCTGATAACTTTGTTTTTGGGGTACTTTGTCTGCAAATATTTCATGACGAGGTTTTCTACAAAATCTCCCATGTTTCTTTTTTCTTTCAACCTACCACTTGGTGTGAAGAAATGTCTTGTGTCATCTGTCACTTGCATACTAAAGAATTATGAAAATCAGGATTTAAACTCTTGTAAAATCGAGAGCACAATTATTGAAAGTGGAATAAAAATCATAAATTGCTGAATGTTGTACTTGCTTCCGTAACGTTTGAGATTAGACACCTCCATTTTAACTTCCTTTCGTGCCTTTCCGTCAATCAATAAAGCGTAGATGAGAAGAGGTATGTAGTTCAAAGATAGAAACATCATGTAAATGCCAAGAATTGTTTGACCAGAATAGAACACTAACAGACCTATTATGGCTATAAGAAAAACACCGAGAAAAAACTCGATAGTAATCGGCAATTGACCATGAAAAACGATATCGAGTGCAGCTAATTTACGTATGTTTATGATGCTTTCTTCCTTCATACTAATCATTTGTAAAAGTCAGGATTTAATGCTTAACATCCGTAACCTTTAACCCAATCTTCATTTGCGAATTCACTAACATCGCAGAATTCTTCATACACTGTAGCTTTTCCATTAGCGAGTAATTCAGCATTAAGATTCTTTCCATTACAATAAACAACTGCTACTATTCGACCATAGCTGCCGCCGGTCTGACCATCATCTTCATCAACTGTCGCTATTGAACCTACTGGACATATGCTTGAAACAAAAGTCTTAGCCACTTTCCCTGTTTCTGTATCTATCTCAGAAGCATTAACCAAAGTAAGTCTTATAGAATCATTGCCCACATATAACGTATCACCATCTACAATCTTGGTAACTGTACCATTAAAGCATCTTGCAGTTCCTTTACAAACAGAAGTTTGCGGGCAAGGAGCGAATTCACAGTTTGGACCGACCCTGCCTACAGCACTACCATCAGGGCATATTTTTGCTTCTGCTGTACAAGCTATAGAACTTGTCTGTGTGCATCCAGCTATCAAAACTACTGCTAAAACCATAATAGCTATAAACCATTTCATACTATCTTATACCCTGGCATAAAAAATACTCCGTATATAACTATAATTATGATAAGAATTATGAAGATAAGAATTATTAACCATTGTTTCTTTGTTCCGAAATCCATATGTTGAAAGGCAATTCTATCTTTATATGAACCTTTTCTAAAAATCGATAGCAGACTAAATATAATTCCAAAAATACCACAGCCTACAACTATAATACCTAAAGGTATAGGAATTGGTAATAGAATATAATTGTTTAATTCATTAAATCCTAAAATGCCTAAGATTAGAACAAACGAAAAAAGAATAATAGTTTGAATTCCTTTTTTTAATCTTTCTTCCATGCTATCGCTTTTTTTTCCAAGGCTGTTTCCAAGCACCATAGAGTATAAGCCCACTTAATGCTATACCAGCTATACCTTCACCTAACCTTCCAGTTAAAGTCATAGTTTCTCCAGATGGTGCAAAAATTACTACCAATAAAATAGGCACTAAAATTACTATAAATAAAAAAGCACCAAGAATTTTAAGTGCTTTTGCTTTCTCTTTATTCATACTAATCATATATAAAAGTCAGGATTTAAGGATTTTCTACTTTAATATTAAAGAAATCGCCATCCTTTGTCCAATAGCTTTTGTAGGAAACCTCTCCATTATCATTTGACTTCATAAGTATTCTAATCTCAACCATATCCCTACCCATCCAATAAGCATCTTCTATTGTTAACTCTAAATCGTCATCTCTTGGTAAAATCCATACTGAACCACAGTTTCTCACTTTAGACTTTTTTTCGGGATAAAATTCTTTGTATTTTTCTTTATCATCGTACCTTACGTTGCCTCTGTCATCTATCTTTATTTTTCTTTCTCCAATGTCCTTTATGATGTATCTTTTGTATCTTTCTTGAAAGAGGGTAAAAACTCTAGTATCTGATATATTATTTTTTGCTATTTCTATTAGCTTGTCCTAAATTTCTTTTGGTATAACAAGTTTTGGTATTTCAGTCATGCTATTAAAAATATAGCAAAATCAGGATTTAAGGGTTATTTTTCAAGGTATTATTAAATTGTATCGAATTTAATGAATTTTTTGAAAATAATAATCAACACTACAGAACCTCCAATAACAAAAATAAAATAGATGGCGATGATTACTGCTAAATTTCCCCAGTTAATTGAACCATTAGGCAAATATGCTTTGCTCCAGTCAATCAAATCTAACAATTTACTTGCTATTACCCCTGATATTGCAGAAACTATAACTAATGTAATATCTTTATTAGTTATTTTGTAAGAGTTTTCCATACTAACCATATGCAAGTCAGAATTTAAGGATTAGATTATTTAGTCACATTTTGTAACTGTTCTATATTGTGTTACCGTTCTTGTTCTTTGAACATCTTTGTAGTTTGTTACATCTCTGCAAACTTGTTTTGTTGGTATATAAGTAAAATTTACATACAAGACTTCTTGACCATTTGAAGGATAAGTAATAGAAGTTGTTCTTGAACTTGTAGATGATGGGTCTATTATCATAGACTGAAAAGAACCTACATTTTCCGTTCCTTTGCATAATGGCTGATTCCATCTACAATAACTTTGCCATTGAAAATTCCAGTTTCCTCTCTCCGTATCTAAATTTGTAATTTCAAGTGTGGCAGTTTCTGTGTATTCATCGCAAACTGTGTTCCAGCTACTACAAATACCCAGAACATAATTTTGACATTCTTGATGACTTTTTGTGCATACTACATTTCTAGTCATATTGTCAGCTGTAGATTTATAGATTAATTGTTTTGTTTCACAAACTGTTTCTGTATAAGGTACTGTTTCTGTATACGTTTCTGTAGCTTGGTAGGGTTCTTGAACATCTCTGCAATTAGATTTAGGTTGATTAGTTTGAGCAATTGCTTGAGCTGTTGGTTGTTGAGAACTTTGATTAATTCCTATAAGATAAGCGAATGCTACTATAAGTATAACGCCTATTATTATTACGCCAATCTTATCATTTTCTTTCATAATTAAAGTTTAGTAAAGAGAACTTTTTAAACTTTTCCAAACTTCTCATTCTCTTCCATAACTTTGCCTATCAATTTGCACAATCTCAAGAAAGATTTGGTGTCTTTACTGTTTTCAAAGTAGATTCTCATGAACTCGCCTTATAAGAGTTATTACAATAAGGGCAATCTTTAGAGCATATGATTTTCCATTTTTTGTTTAACCTTTCGCATCTTTTACAGGTCATAATTTCCTTATTATAAAGAAGTGGCATATTGGTTTGTTACTACCAGAAGTGGTAAAAGATAAAAAAGTCAAAATATAAGAGTTAAAGGTGAAAATATGGTTAGAGCAGAAAACCTCATAGTTGAAGGAGAATGCTTCTTTAACATGAAATTCGACCCTCAAAATTTAATGAACTTAAAAAGTACTATTAAAGAGCTTATGTTCAAAATGGGGTATTCATCGAATGACCCATCACCAATTTTATTCCAAGATAGATTCCTTTCTATGGATTTCTTCCCTAATAGGATGTTTAATAAACCATCTGAATCTTCATTAAAGACAAGCTTGAAAAGAATATTTTCAGGGGAAAGAAAAATATTATCAGATAACTATTTTGCTAATTTGAAAGCAACACTTGATGAAGTTCCATTTGACGTAAACATATCGCTGTTGTTTGGTAGATTGAAGGAAAATGAGGGATTCGTAATAAGAATACGTTCGGAACCTACAATTATTTCAAAGGCAAGACAACTAGGATTCAAAACAAGTTTTGACGAATTCACTTATAGCATTATTATTGAAAATAATAAACATTTTATAATAGAAATAATGACTGCAATAGGAGCTACAATAACAAAGGAGCCAAAGGCTAAATCTGAATATATCAAGACCCCAACAATAGACAGGTTAGAAAGTTTAGGGTTTGATAAAATAGCCTCCTTGATGAAGAATGGAAAAATGAAAATTGAACGCGGAGATATAGAAGATGGTTTAACTGATTTAAGGTCTTCTTTAGAAATGTTTATCAAGGCTCTTGTTGAGAAGATTGGTGAGAAGCCTAATGAACAGCAAAAGCTGAGAGAAAACTTGGATATATTGAAGAATAAGGGGTATATTGAAGAAAAAATAATTAGTTTAATTAATAACATTTTATGTAGCTGGTTGTATCAATATCTTTCAGATAAACCTGTTCACAAAAGAGAGAAACTTAACCTTAAAGATGCTGAGTTTCTTTTCTCTGTCTTTGAAGAATGTGCAGAATATTTATTGAACAAGGTAATTTACAGATTTTAATAATAAGAAAAATTAATTAACAAATCTTTATCCTATAACCTATATCTTCCGATACATAAACCTACTTTAAAACAACCTACAGAAAAACATCATGTTTTCTCCCTCATTTTTGACAGAATTGACACCTAAAATACACGTCAAACAACAACACTTTGGTCATATTCCTAAATAATAACCATTTTATTCTTAGAATTGACAAAGGGATAAATACCTTTTTCTATTTTTTCACATTTTTATAAAAAATAACCATTTTTTATACAAGGCGATAACATCACAGAAGAAAAGATATTAAATGATTTCAGTACTTGGCTTGAAGAAAATACAATCCTGAGCATAAAAAGTAGGAAACAATACATCTTGCAGATAAAGAAGTTTATGGACACCTATAAGGACTTCAATTTGGATAATTTTAGAAGTTTCCTATTACTCAAAAAAGGCGATAGGATTGTCTATAATAGAAGATACGCAGTAAAGAGGTTTTTACAATTTCAAAAGAAGGAAGAGTGGATTACCAATTTAGAATCCATTATGAGGAGTCTAAAACTACAGGAAAGGAGGTATGACAGGTATATTGATTTCAATCATTTTAAGGAGTTCTTAGATTACCTATCGAATAAAAAGGATAAAACTGCTGAACAAACAAAAGAGGACAATAAACTAATCGTAGCTCTTATGGTTCTATGGGATACTGGAATGAGAGTATCACCCATAATAAATTTGAAGGCTAGAGATGTAAAAAAGGATTCTGACGGATATTATGTTACAGGTGTTGAAAAAGGAGGAAAATTGACAAACAGATATTTAGATGACCACACAGCAGAAATATTAAGTGGATTGATATTTAGCAACAACCCAGAAGATTATGCTTTTAGAGATAAAATAAATGATGAATGGGAGAATTGGTGGGAGTGCTATTATAGAATGTGGAAACATCTCAAGATTACAAGCAAAAAGTTTCTAAACATTGGATTTGGCATTTCATTTCACTGGACAAGAACCTCAAGAGCCAAGGAGCTTTATAAGGAATATAAGGACTTATTGAAAGTGAAAGGTTTCTTAGGGCATAAAAGGACAGCTACTACTGAAAGATATATCAAAGAAGGGGAAGTTTCTTCTGCTGAAATTATCAAAAAGGAGAGAGGAAAATGGCAATAAAACTTAGTAAAGAAGAACTTGAAAGAATAAAAAATGCCGATTTGAACAAGATTAAACACTTATCAATGTATCAAATAGTTAAGAGATGGAGAAACAGAATTTTGGAGAAATATAAAATTTAAATTAGTCAACCAACTAATGATAAATAAAAAAGGTCATGGTCGTGGGTGCATACGATTTTTTCTTAAATAAAAATGTTGTAGTTCTTACAAAGTATCATAATTGGAGATACTTTGGAGTTCTAATAGACGTTGATGAACATTTCCTATTTCTAAGGTTTAAAGATGGTGCTGTAAAAGGTATTGCTAAAGAAGAAATTATAATAGTTGATTTGGATAAGAAGGTATGATAGTTATGATTGATGAAGAAGAGATAATTCAACAAGAAATGGAAGAACAGGAACCTAAAGAACCAACACCAGATTATGAAGAACTTTTGGATGAAGAATATAAAGAACCAAAAATTGAATATGAAGCAATTGAGGATAAAAAAGAGACCGAGTATTATAAAGCATTAGAAAAACAACATAAAGAGGAAGAAGAGAAACTATCGCAAGAAGAAGCTAACAAATTTTTTGAGGAAACAAGAAAAGAAATAAGTCAAAAGATAATTAATTTTTGTTACATTGATAAAGAAAATAAAGTATTAGGTATAAATGCAGGAGCAGGAACAGGTAAAACTATAACTGCAGGAGTAACTCTACAAAATATTGATGATGAAATACAGACCATTTTCTTAGGTGAAAGAGTTGAAGAGGTTAAGAAGCATAAAGAAGAGATTGAACAGTATACAAAAAAGGATTGGAAACATATATTAGGAATAAAACAATTTATTGATGACAAAAATTTAAAGAGTATGCTAGATGAACTTGGTAAATATTATATAAATATTTCAGACCTCTTGAAAAAAGAACTAAAAAAGAAGGGATATTATAAACAAAAAGAGTATGTCAAAAACAAGAGTTGGTTTGGGCAACACGCACACTTGACAACTAAATTCATAGAAGAAAGTTTTGAAAATTCCAATAAAATTAAATTGATAGTTTTAGATGAGAACCCCATAAAATCAACATTTTTAGTAAAGAAAGAGATTACTTCTGAAGACTTGGATAAAATTATAGAAAACCTACGTGATATTCATAATGATAGTATAAAAATTTCGAGCATCGCAGAAAAGCAATTAAATATTTTAATTCAAGTATGTAGTGCTTTAAAAGAAATTATAGAAGAAACAAATAAAAACAAAGAATATAGGTACTTTGAGTTTGTAAGTAAATTAAACGAAAAGATAAATGGCTTAAGTTATACAGAACAAATACTCCAAAAAAGAAGCGAATTGGAAGTACTCTATAGAAAATGGCAGAATTTTATATTTTTTCAGCAGAAAAACAAGAAATGTTGGTTTAAGGATATTTTTGATGACTTATTTGAGTTAATTGGAGAAGCGTATCTCTATTACATAAAAAGAAGTGATACAAACTTCATGGCTCACACACATTACAAAACTTCAGAAGAAAAAGGCAAAATATATGAAAGGAAGTATTTAGTACTGGAGTATATTGATTGGGAAATGATAAAACAAAAGTTATCAATGAGTAAAGTATTAATTCTTGATGCCTCAGCAGATGAGAAGATATACAAACTACTTGCTGAAAAAATTGGCAAGAAATTGGAGTTTTGGAGCCCAAAAATAGAAAGGTATGACAGGAATATATTACAATTTACTGATGGTAATTATTATAAAGAAAGTTTAAGTGAAATATCTACTTGGAATAGAATAATAAACCTATTAAAAGTTATAATTGAAAATCACAGGACTACAGACCCAAACGGTACAATAAATTTAGTGATTTCTAAAGAATTGGAAGACAACTTAAAAAAAGATATTATTTATAAAAACCTTAGAATAATGCACTTTGGAAATATTAGAGGGTTAAATGATGCCAAAAATGACAAAGCTATGATAATTATAGGGGTTAATGAACCACCAATAAATGAACTAAGGGATGAAGTCGAATGTTGGAGTGGAAATAAAATCAATATTGAAAGAGATGAAAGCAAAATAGAAGGTCATTATTATAAAGATGAATTATTACAGAAGTTTCTTGAACATAATAGAGAGAATGAAATTGAACAGATAATTGAAAGGTTGAGATTCTACTTAGAATCAAAAGATAAAATATGCTACTTAATATCAAAGTTAAATATCTCATTTCCAACGGAAAAAATAACAATTAATGAATTTATAAGAAAGCAACTTAAACCGTTGATTATAAGTAAACTTAAGAAAAAAGATTATGAAACTGCTGAACTATATTCAGAACTTCAAAAAGAAAAAATTAAGATAGGAACATACAAAGAATATAAAGAAGTAATAAAAGAATTGATACGTAATAAGGTAATAGAACCAATAACTTATGGACATAACAAACAAGTCTTACACTTGAGGAAAATATAATAAAATTCAATTTAATTATTTTTTCTTATTTCAGTTTTTTAAAACCACTATAATATATATAGTACATTTAAAAAACTACAATAACTTTTTTAATTATAATTTAATTTATAATTATTTTCTTATATCAGTTTTTCAAAACCACTATAAAACATTATAACAAATGGCTATAAGGATAAAAATAGTGACAATGCTTATAAATTTTTTACTATTATTTTTAACTATGAAGATTGTGAATTTGGGGAAATCAATTGGAGTAATAATCCCAAAGAAATTAGCCTTGACATTTGACTTTATACCTGGAACTGAAGTTGACATGGATATAAACAAAGATGATATTACACTTCACAAAGCATGGATACCAGATAGCAAGTATTTATACTGATATTGGTACCTTCCAATTCTTAGCGTCACTACTACAGGAAAGATGATAGCAACACCTCGCTTGATTTCCTATCTTCTAGGAATCAATCAAGAATATCAAATTTCTGCAATATCAATATCAATTTTTTAATTAAATTTAATTAAATTAAGGGATTATAATGGTAATGGAAGAAGTTGAAAAGGAAATCATATCAATTGGCGGATATTCTAATGTTATAATACTACCTAGGGAATGGGTAAAACAAAACAAATGGTTGGAAGTCGGTACCAAAGTGAAACTTAAAAACATGGGCAACTCCATCGTAATTGAAATATTAGGTAATAAACACAAGATTGATTGGTATAAGATTCTTGAAGAAGTTAAGAAGAATCCACCAAACATAGATGATGTTGCAGACCCTCTATAATTTCAGGGATTCTACTTTACTGAGCAAATTCTTTCCTCTATCTGTAATCTTATAGAAGTTAAGATACTTGCTTCCTTTCTTGACAGCAACTGGTTCTATAAGGTCTTTACCCTGAAGTGTTTTCAATCTTTTGGTTAAAGTCCTGTCGTTTTTGCATATCTTCTTGAGCTCATTATACCTTTTAGGTGTATCCAGCCCTTTTAGGATATCAATGGCATAAGGTTGGGCAATCAGCTTTATTAAATCAAGTTTTGCGTCCTTACTCATAATTTAGAGAGATGCAGACGAGTAAATTATCTTATCAAATGGTATAGTAAACTTTATCTGTGTAAAGTAACTATAATCAACATGAAATATATCTATATATCCGCTATTGGCTTAGGTCTATCTTTAGCATTAATATTAGCAAGTGTATGGATTAATGTAGCAGATAGACAAAATTTTGAAGACTGTTTATTCAATAAAGGAACAGGGAATTTCTATTGGAACGGAGTTGCAGGAGGACTTAGCTATATTCTTATAGTTATAGCAATTTCATTGTTAATTATATTTGCTCTACAGATTGGTTATTATTCAAAAAAACAAAAACAATAAGCTACTCAAATCACTCTAAAACCCAAAGGACACCCTAAAACACCTTCTTTTCTTATAAAACCACTTATAAAACACCATAATCTTTAAAAATCCAATTTTCTAATTACTACCTAACAACTATCCTAATATTCTTCTTTTTAAAATAAAAATAGATGAAAAGTATGATTGATATGACTGCTATAACGGCCACGGTTTCTGCTTCGTAACAGGAAATGAAATAAAGAAGTGACCTCAACTCGCAGGAAGCGGAGTTCGGATCGCAGCTTCCAAAGACTATGAGGTTATAAATACCATAGGCAGAGTAGGCAAGGCTGGCGAAAAAGCTCAGCGTGAATGCCCATGATATAGGCTTGAAATACTTGTAAAAAAATCTTGCCAGAGATGGCACTATCATTAGTTTAGATGTTATTTTTGTTTTGATCTTGGTCTCGAGTTGAACGTCGCAAGGCCTGAAGGTCGCCATGCGATAAACACACTTGAACGCGTCACGCGCAAGAGGTCGGTATCTAGAGCTTACGATGCTTAAAAAACTGAAGACTACCAATGCAATAATGCATATGACCATGTGATCACTTTTTCTTCCTGATATTATTATAAATCCACACTATAAAACAGGAGAGTATATACAGGTAGAGAGAGTCAAGAATGGATGCTATTGATACTATTATGGTTTTGGCATTGACCTGCTCAACGGTAAAAAACACACTGGGTAAAAACAAGACCATTGCATTCAAAAACGGATGAAACACAATCGAGATGATGTTTATACCGAGCTGGCTCAACTGGAAATTGAACAGAAAAATTTCGGTTACAAAGCCTACGACTATCGGTAGGAAAATGAAAACTAACAATCTCTTCCAATCTGGCTTCAGGAATTGCTTAACATTCATTTAATCAACCAAACGTCTTTGCAATATTATTTAGTTTTTCTATAAATATCTTAACCTCTTCTTTTGTGTTGTAGAAATATAAGGATGCTCTAACAGAACCTTTGAAATCGTGCAAGAACTTGTGTATGGGATATGCGCAATGCATACCAGACCTGACAAATATGTTTTGCTCGTCTAACATTATAGCAACATCATGTGGTTCCATGCCCTTGATATTGAAAGCTGTCAATGCTCCTTTTTTCTTATAATCCTTAGGGCCTATCAAATCTATTCCTGGAATGGAAAGCAACCCCTCTATTAAAGGCTGAGCCAATTCTTTCTCATAAGTTTCGATGTTCTTCATTCCTATGGATGACAAGTAATCAATAGCGGCTCCGAATCCTATTGCTCCGTCATAATGTTGTATTCCAGGTTCAAATCTTAGAGGTACATTTTCAAATTCAAAACATCCAGGGCATGCGTCTATATCTTTTATGGTTTCTCCGCCAACAGCAAGCGGCGAGACTTCTTTTAGCAAATCCAACTTTCCATAGAGAAAACCAATACCTGTTGGTCCACACATCTTATGCCCCGAAGCTCCCATAAAATCAACGTCAAGCTTTTTAACGTCTATTGTAAAATGAGGAGCAGCTTGAGCAGCGTCAGCAAGAACCAGTGCACCTTTATCGTGGGCAATCTCTATTATCTCCTTTAATGGGGTTCTAGTAGCAGTGACATTAGAAGCGAAAATAATAGAAACCAATTTAGTCCTATTATCTATCTTTTCTTTAAATTGCTCAACATTAAATTCCCCTTCTTCATTACAAAGAACGAAATCAAGATCAATTTTTCCTGCTTTCTGTTTTACCAGCCAAGGTAGCAATCCAGAGGTGTGTTCCAAGTTAGTTGTTATTACTTTATCCCCTTTGTCAAATTTAAAGCCATGAGCAATTATATTTATTGCTTCGGTTGTGTTCTTTGTCCAAATTATTTCCTCAGCCTTTTTTGCATTTATGAATTTTGCAACTTTCTCTCTTGCTTTTTCAAATTCCTCTGTTGTCCTTGTGGCAAACTTATGAACAGAACGGCCAGCGCAACCGGTGTATTCAGTGTAATAACCTAGAATGGCATCTATAACCTTTTGGGGTTTTAGTGTCGTGCATGCACTGTCTAGATAAATGAAAGGTTTACCGTTGACCTTTTTCTGAAGTATTGGAAAATCTTCTCTTATTTTGTCTATGTCCATGCTTATCTCTAATAATAATATTAAACAAAGAATTTAAAAACAAGGACTAAGTAGCACAACCGCCAGTGGCTGTGCCTCCTGTAGCACTAAGATTCTGAGAGCATTCTGTCGGCTTTGTTGTAAACGCATTACAAATGCCTTCTTTGTAAGCATCTGGAGTTCTAGCGCCACTATATACCACATCATTCATTATCAAAGTTGGCGAACCTGACACTCCCTTTGAGGATGAAAGAGTGTCATCTGCCTTGAGCAAGTTTACTCCCTCGGAACCTTTTGAGCACGTATCTATCTTTGAAGCGTCTATGCCAGCATCTTTTGCTGCATTCTTCCAACATGTATCATAAACAGCAGTATCTCTATAGCTGCTTGAGCAGTTAGCATTTATTGTCATCAAGTACTTCCAGTAAGCTTTCTGATCATAATATTTCATTATGCACACTTGTCTCAAGTCTTCTTGCGCTTCTGGAGCTCCATGCAATGATTGAACGCTATCTGGGGTTGTTCCCCCAACATTTGCTATAAAATGAACTTGAATGTCTGCCTTGCTACCTAACAAATCAACAACTGGTTTCATTGCGTCCTCTGCTTGTATTCCATATGGGCAGAACGCCATCACAAATAACTGAACTGTAGGTTTGTCTGTTTTTGGTGTCTCTGTTGGTTGCTGTGTCTCTTCTTCAGGTGCTTTTGGTATATCTTTTGTTATGTCAAGCGGTGCTGACAAGAACATGTAAGAACCATCTTTAGATAAATAAACAGAAACATCTCTTCCTTGGTAAGAAACTGTAATATTATACACACCTTCAAATTCTTTTGAAGAAACGTAACTTGCGGTTGTATTTGGTTGCACTAGATTATCATTAATAAACTTCACAGCCTTAAGAGAAGCTTCTTCTGGCTTGAGAACATTAGAAGTGCTAGTTGTAGTTCCGAATAATTTTGATCCAAAGACTACAACCGCTGCTAATATTATTATGAGAGCAATCGAAGAAATCATCCATATATTCATCTTAAATGCTCTTACATCTTTTTTCTTTGCCATCACATTACTGTTTAATTTTGGCTCTATTTCTTCTTCGTCCATTAAAACAAAATAATTTTATAATTATTTAAAGTTATTTGTTAGCTAAGTTTTCAACCTTATAATCGGTTTATTTGGGAAATAGCTTTTTCCTATTGCCTTTTCTTATGTTTTTACTTTTATTCAAGAATATCATAAGACAGCATATACCTTTCATTGTTCCAGTTTTAGAAGTTTTTTGATTTGTTCTGTGTTAAAACCTATTACCATCTGTCCATCTATCTCTATTACAGGGACACCTGCCTGTCCTGACTTTTCAATCATCTGCTTGGCTGCTTCCGGGTTTTCCTGAACATTTATCTCTTCAAAAGGTATTTTCTTATCCTTTAGAAATTCTTTTGCCATCTTGCAATACGAACAAAATGAGGTTGAATAAACTTTAACATTCATAATTATCATTTATTTGACAAATATAAATAATTATTGATTCTTAAAATAGAGTTAAGAATATAAATTTAATTTTTATATAATAAGTTATGTCTAATGATTATAGAGATAAATTTGAAGGCTGCATAGTTGGACTTGCTGTTGGCGATGCCTTGGGAATGCCTTGCGAAGCCTATTCTATGAATGATTTGCTTAAAGAATTTGGAAGAATAGAAAATTATCTTAAACCTAAAAAGGGGCATTTCAATTATGGCAAACTGAAAGCCGGCATGTATACTGACGATACCGAACAAGCATTAATATTGGCAGAAACTATAAAAGATGGCGAGTTTGATATTAAATTATTTGCAAAAAATTTATTCGAGTATGGAAGAAAGATTTTTGAAAACCCTGAATTAGACAGATGGGTCGGAGGCACTTTCAAAAAAGCTGTTAAAAATTATATTAATGGCAAACCTTTAACAAAATGCGGTGTATCATCAAAATCGTGCGGCTCAGCGATGCGTGTTGCTCCATTAGGATTAAATTTTGGATGGGCGACTGAAGTTAGAGACAGAGCCGCAACATCCAGTAAAATAACTCACCTAGGAAAAGACGTGACAGCCGCCGCAGAGGCTGTTGCCTTGTACGTTAACCTATCCTTGAAAAGAAATGACACTCCTTATGGAATGTCAAACAAAATTTCTGGATTGGTTGGTTTAAAAGGTGAAAATATTGAAAAAAGAATTGAAAAGGCTTATGAACTAAGAGAAGAAAAACCAGGAAGGGTAATAAGAATTTTAGGAGACGACTCTTTAGCAAGAGAAGTAGTACCCACTGCTATTTATTCTTTTCATCATTCTCCTGAAAATTTTGAAGAGGCTGTCCTAACTGCCGTAAATATGGGAGGAGATACAGACTCGAGAGCTGCAATAACAGGAGCGATAAGCGGAACTTTTAATGGAATTGACAGCATACCAAAGCGTTGGATTAAAAACCTAGAGAATAATAAAAAATTAATAGAAATCGGAGATAAACTCGCTAATTCTATGCCTTTGTAAAACAGAAATTTACTTCTTCTTTGTTGACTTGTTCAAATCTTTGAGCAGTTTGTCTACCTTAACGCCATGCGACTCTGCTGCTTGCCCAACTGTCTCCCCAGAAGCCAGGTGGCACATTGCACAAGGCAAACCATACCTAAAGAAAACTTCTTGCGTCTCAGGGTGCTTTACTATTAACTCTCCCAAAACTGTTTTCTTTGTTATCTTTTCCATTTTAATCATTTGACATGTATGCATTGTACCGGACATGCATTTTCCGCGTCCTTGTTACAGCCAGTTTCCTTTACTGACAGTTCAAAATTCTTTCCTGCCTTCTTTCCGCCTTTTAAAACAGATTTTCCATCGTCTCCCATTTCCCAGAAATCAGGACAAACTGCTGTGCACGCACCGCAACCAATGCATTTTTCTCTTTCATGAATAATTTTTGGCATAAATAATGAGCGGAATGGATATTTATAAACTTTATTTTTTAAGAATTTTTTCCTCGAATTCTGTGAACTCTTTATGTGATTTTTCAACCTGCTTTAGAGAAC
>CAYGWD010000004.1:0-51862 GCA_964353745.1 uncultured archaeon | reverse complement strand
TTTGCTTTATTCTGCCTGGCCTAAATGTATTTTCAGCGTCTACAAATATGCAAGCGCCTCCCAATCCTCCCTTTTCTGGGGGCAATTGAACATTTATTGTCAGCTGGAAACCTACTTGCGTTTTTCCTGAACCGAACGCGCCATGAAATTCTGTGACAGCCTGCGTTTCTATTCCACCGCCTAACAATGTGTCAAGATTCTTGCTGCCGGTCGATATCTTTCCTATGTTCTCCCTTCTTTCGTAGACAACAGTGGCCGTCTCAAAATCGATGTTTAGGACTTTCCTGGCAGTCCTTATTATCTTGTCCGCTGTCGGCTCTCCTATCTCAGCAGCCTCGGCAACTTCCATTGGCGATGCGGCTGCCAGACTCATCATGTCGATGTAGCCAGCTTTCTTAAGTTTCTCGGCTATTTTTTCACCAACGCCGGGTATATCTGCTATATACTCTATTTTATCAGCCATAGAATTCACTTTAAACATTCGTTGTTAAATTATTTATAATTTCATTTATCTCCCTTTCAACATCAACTTCTCTGATATCGTTTGCGACGAATTCCAATCTATTAAAAGCGTTGTTCTTTCTGACCTTTCCGAACATTATGAATTCCTTTCCAAGCACGTCCAGATTTTCAAAAAAAGAATCCTTTTTCTTCAAGGCCTCGTCAATGGTCATCCCTATTAATTTGAGGGCATTGTCCCTGAAGAAAACCGCTCTTATATTTCCTGTCCCGTCATCAATAACACCTGACAGAACAATAGTCTTCTTTGGCTCTACCTCTCCATGTTCATTGCACTTGAATTTTTCGCCGTCCTTCATGACTCTCGTTTCGCATACAGGGCATATTTCATAGAAAACATTAGTCTCGAACAATTGGACCAAGGCAGCCCTTATCTCGCTCATTGCTCCCTCTTTCAAGCCAGATATGTTTTCCCTTCCTGATTCCTTTTGCGTTATCTTCTCCAACGAGGGGATGTCAGTCTCCTCTAAGACTTTTATGCCGCCTTTGTTTCCAAGTCTTATTTCAACCCCGCTGATTCCATTCTCCTTTGTATATGCACCAAACACTTCTACAGGCATGTCAGGCTTTAGTTTCTTCGCTATCTCTGTTTGCTGGTCCCATAAAGACATTCTTATTGTTCCAGTAGAATCACCAAGGATTACAGTGGCAACTTTGCCTGATTTATCTTTTCTCTTGAATTCTCTGGTATCGAAAACCTTAACAACCCTTGCCGTGAGGTTCAAATTTCTTAGTTTTGGAAGAACATTCTTTATCTCCAATCTCCTTTTAGTCTTTGGGAATATGTCCAGACCAAGTTCCTTTGCTATTATGTAAGCAGCTCCCTCCTTCGATACTAGATTAGAGAGCTCTTGCTGTTTTTCTATAATCTTTCTGTTGATTTCGTCTTCTGTAAGATTAGTCTTTTCCCTTATCTTGTTTAATATAGCCTCAAAATCCATAAAATCAATTACATCTTAAAACTTATATTCTTTTTTTACTTCGCTGGAGAGTTAATCTGATTGAATTAAATCTGCTATACTCTTGAATGAAACAAACTTAGGGGTTGAAGTCTCGAGTGATACGAGGAATGTTTCTATGTTCCCTATTTCACTCCCCCACATTGCTTTGAAACCATTAAGGAAGTTTGTGTACTCTGTGAAGTTTTTATGCAGGGTCAATATCGCGCAATTCTTGCCACGGATGCCGTCTCCTGCAGCAGAAAACAATACAGAGGGATTTTTTGCTATCCATTCATGAGCTTTGGATTTAACTTTCTTGCCTCCGCACCTGTTGGTATTGAAGAAAATGAAAGCGCATATTTCAAAGCCTAACTTTGGGAAATTCGGTATAATGGTGTACTCTGATATGTATCCTGTTGTTTCAAGTTTTTTCCTTATCCTTGTTACGGTTGGTTGTGATATTTTCAGTTTTTTTGCAATGTCCCTGTCGCTCTTTTTAGAGTTCCTTAACAACTCAGAAAACACATTAACTACTCTTTTTTTCATAGGTGTATTAATGATTCAATATTCTTAAATTTATTCTATCTTTCTCCTGGCTTTTAGAATATCCTCGTCAAGGACTGTCTTTCTACCCTCACTTTTTGCTATCACAGCTGCTTCAGCTGCTAAATCAGACGTTATCTCTTCCAAAAGTGTGGCAAACTCCTTTACAGCGTCATCACTTATACGCATGTTCGATTTCTTCAGTATTTTTTCGACGGGTGTTAATGGTAGGTCCATATTCTATTTATTTAAACTAGATCAATATAAATAATATGAAACTTAAGGGCATGCTTTTGATTGCGATAATAATTGTCATGATACCGGAAATACTGCTAACAGCCTACATCTTTGGAAGGTATTCTATAAATTTAGGCCTTGTAGAATCTTCTGCTAGAGATTTTCTCTCATTTTTGATTAGCAACCCGTTATTTTTTGTTATAATTATATTAGTTTTCATAGTTATGCTTATTTTGTACTTTACCTTGCAAACCAAGTGATTTTCAACATTTGTGTGAGTGTTTTTTTGATTAGGGAATTAATATTGATATAGGAAATATATTTTTTAAAATATAGTAGATGTAACATATAACGTTTTATATATAGGATACCAAATAGTTAATTAAATATATTTCAAGATGATTATGATAAAATATATATTAAGTAAAACATACATCACGTTTAAATATGTACTTTCATAAAAAATTAATAGGTGAAAAATTGTGAGACTTGACAGGGACCAGAAAAACTTCTTTGAAATACTATTTTTACATCCAAAACCAGTCAAAATGATCACCAGTTTGAAGAGCGAAGACATAAAATATGCCACTCAAGTCTCAAAGGCGGTTGATTGCACATATTCTCACACTGTTAAAGTCCTAGAAAACTTCAGAAGATTGGGTCTAGTGACTTTTGAGAAGAAGGGAAGAATAAAGATCGTGAGACTTACCGAGGATGGGTTGGACATTGCCCATGACTTTGAGGGAATAAGGAGAAAGTTTGGCAAACTTCATAAAAAGGTAAAAGAGGAACCAAAAAAGCAATAGTTTAGTATACCTATTTGCATGGTTTTTAGGTCAAAAAATAGCCTTGGACAGTTGATATTGATTTCTAATGTTCTGAATATGTGTTTATTGTGTGATCATGCCCGTTCTCACAGATATACTGCTGAATGACATACCTATGGGACGTGTTTTCTATGTTTTTTTAATATGGGACATTTGTCGCTAATCTTTATATGGAGGTTAAATACTATAATAAATATGAAAGAATTGCTTCTATGGCTTTATGGAAGATCCGCCAGAAATGCTCACATAAGGGAAATGGCTGAGAAAACCATTGTTTTATTGAAAGAAAAGGGCTCGATGGAATACCAGGATTTGGCAAATGCCTTGGGAATCGAGTTCAACCAGTATAAAAAGCCTAAGAGGACGTTCTATTTTGTGATAAATCCCCTGAAAAAGATACAGTTGATACAGGACAAAAGGATTTTTTCGGATAAATCAAAGAAGAAGTACAAGACAGTGTACTTTTTCAATCCGGATGCGTTCTACGGCTATATGAAAAGAGTTTTGGATGAATTCCACAGCGAAATAAAGGCCTAATGGGTATACTAAAAGTAGTGCGAGGTATTTGATGCAACTCATCTGTCAGACTATATACTTTACGATTATAGCTTTACTAAATATATGATGTTATAGATATAGGCTGGTAAATAGGTTAGAATGTATATTTTACGTTAGTATATCTTGAATGTATATGCTGTAAAACATATATTAGACATGGAAAATGAGTTTTAACTCACAGCCAAATGTGAGAGTTCGTGGGAAAACGTGAAGAAAAAGTGAAGATAGAAAATATTATGAACTCTCTCAAACATCAATCTCTTGCATGTCTTTGATTAAATCTTCGAGATAAGAATAATCAGTTCTTACAATTCTTTTTCCCTTCAGTTCTTCAGGTTCTGCTCTTCTCCATGTGTAAAAATAAGTTGGTTCGACCATAGAAGAGGGGCTTGGAACCTTTTCAAATGTTTCTAATCCAAATGATCTTAACAATTCCTCTGTCGGGACGTCTAAAATTCCCTTTATAACATTTCTTATTTCTAAAAATTCTTTCTTAGGTGGCAATATAACATGCCAACTCTTGCCGTTTTCATTTTTTTTGCCTCCAACTCTTATTGCCTCGTTCGCAAGATCTTTTAGTCTTCTCCTATAAGATGGGTCAGATGGCAACAGGCCAATTTTTTCATCCAGAGGTCCATTTACACCGATTCCATTTTGCTTTGTGATTCTATGCATTTCTTCAAATATCTTGTATTTGTCTTCATTTTTATTCGATGAGATAACCATCTTAGAGCATCCTAGTTCTGCTGTCAGGTCTGAGCACTCGCTCCTTAGAGGCAAGTATCTTGCATCGGCTTTTATGCGATTGACATTCTTCTCTTTTTTCAATTCTTGTCCAGGTCCATAATCCAAGTCGATTGCAACGAACTCTTTATCAGGATTTTCCCTAGCAGAATTAACAATGTAATCACCAGAGCCAGAGCCTATGTCTACGACTAGACGCGGTTTGTTCTCTCTGATAAGATTATCCAACATCGGTTCTTCTGGTTTGGTTCTGTATATGTTCATCATAATTACTACTTTGTAGTGGATATTTAAATACCTTTATGTCTAATTATTATTGGTTATTATGATGTCACAAGACGACCAGTTTGTATGGATATTTCCAAAAGAAAAGAAACCGACCTATCAATCCTATCCAGAGTATCTCGAGCACAACGGCAAATGGATCGCATATGTTAAGAAAGAAGTTATAGATAGCCTAGGTTCTAAGATGTTGGATTTAGTCGGCAAGGATGATATATTGCAGGCAAAGTTCACTAGAAATCCTGCATTGAAAGTTCCTGAAGGCTTTGACCTAGGAAAGAACTATGCTTTGATTGTCTATTGCGATGATAGGAAGATGGAGAATGTTAAAGACAAATTGAAAAAGAAATTGGGCGTGGATAAGATGTTCTGGAAGTATGACAGAGAGACTATTGAAGAGGTTATGAGAAGTAAAGTGCATGATTAGAAACTTTCCTTTATTTCACGTAATTTAATATTTTAAATTCTTATTTTTCCTATAATTATTATGGGTGAAGAAAAGATTTACACCGGTGTGTTTCCTCTAGACAAAGCTTTAAAATCAGTCTCTATAGGACGTTCAGGTGGAAGACCTACTAAATCTTCAAGTTATACCTCTATTAAGGAACAAGAATATAATAAATTGCATCGCTGGATGGAAAATTATTCTAGCAGACTCGCGCTTGATGAATCTGGTAAGATAACAGGAGTGAAGGGAAACCCTGTCTTGCCTACTGCAGAAGAGCTTAGGAGAGATCTTGGTATGACATGGAGTAGGTTAAAGGCTGTCGCCAGGAATAATGACGATGCTGGGGCTGCTTTTCATTACAATACAGATATTAGCGAAGAGCAGAAAAGAAATTTAGTGAAGCTTGGTTTGAGAACAGGTGTGACCTACGTAGCCCTTGAGAGCCTCTATCCGTTCCTTTCTAATGCTTTTGGAAAACAGAAATAAAATTATAATAGTGGTTAAATGCCTACTGTTAAAGACGATCTGGCAAGATTGAAAAGAGAATTCTTTGAAGCGAGCATCATAGGCGTTGAAGGTTCTCATCAAATAAACGTTTGTCTTTCTAGTCTGATACCTCAGCAGCTCATTAACTATAAGAAAGAGTTCGAGCTTGCCAGAAAGGTAGGTTTGCTTGAAGTTACATATTTTGACGGTGATTGGCGAAATACAGAGTATAATATGAAAGGCATCCGTCTATGGTAGCATGGCCATTGATGATTAATCCAGCGTTAAGATTCCTAAATAGACGACTGCTATTATAATTGTCAGTAGTTTAATCACGTCTATCATTGCTGTCGAGCCTATGGTTAGAGGTTATTGCAGGTCTGGTTCATTGGTCAGAGTATAAGAGAGTTTGTTAGAAAACTTGAAGATTTTCCTTAGTGAAATAGAATTTTGAAAACCTTTGAAAATCTCACAAATTAATAGTTAATAATATAATTAAATTTTAGGGATTGGATGCCAGAGAGAAGGAAAAAGGTTACATTTAATACATGGTATGGTGAGGAAGTATCATTCTATGCTAAGAAAAAAAAGAGGAATTGAATGTCTAAAAATTCTATAATAAGCAGTATTAATGCTGATTTAATTCTTCTTCATGACCATACTCAAACACGAATAGTTACCATCGATGATAAGGTAACTACATGTGGGAGGGACATACTTAAGACCACAGAAGAAGAGCTTGGAGTTTTACATCTGACCCTGTGGCTTGAATATACAAAACTATTAATAGAAAGGATAGAAGCGTTTATAAACAAAATTCATTTAGTTTCGATTAAAACATATATTTCTGATTTAAACAAATATAAAAGAATTTATAGAGTTATTGACGAGAACTCTAAAAAAGATGATAAAAAACTTTTATTTGCAACTAAAAATTTATTTTATAGTAATGAGAAACTGTTACAAGATTTGGAAAGTTCAAAAAAGGATTTTGAATTTTCTTCTAAGAAGGCATTTTTAGGCGTTTATTCTATAATTGCAGGAATAGTAGTTACAGTGTTTTTTGCATCGGGACTTCCTACATATTTTCAATTAGATGCAATAGGAACATGCATATCTATTATTGCTTTGTTATATGTGGTCTATTTTTTATTAAAAAGCTATTTAGAATCTTAGTTTCAAGATGTTGTAGAATCAAAGCTGGTCTACTCTAACTTTGGTATATATTTTCTAAACACTTTTTCTATTTCTAAGCTTACCACTTAAAGTTGTCAAATTCATACTTATAGAAAGAAACAAAAATGTTAAAATACCAATATAATAATAGGTTATTATGAAAACTGAAAGTAAACTTCTTGTTGGCGACTGCCTAGAAGTTATGAAAAAAATACCTTCCGAATCTGTAGACCTGATTATAACTGATCCGCCATTCAATATAGGCAAGGATTATGGCGGGGTTTACAAAGACAACAAAGAATTTAGCGAATACATAGAGTGGTGCAAGGAATGGCTTCAAGATTGCATAAGACTTTTGAAGAAAACAGGAAGTCTTTATCTTTTCAACTATCCTGAAAACAATGCTTATTTGTTGCCTTTCTTAAAAGAGCACATAATATTCAAGAGGTGGATGACTTGGCATTACCCAACAAATACAGGTCATTCAAAAAAGAACTTTACAAGAACACAACATTCCATACTGTTCTTTGCAAAAACAGAAAAACACAAATTCAATAAGGATGACATTGCAGAACCTTACAAAAACCCCACTGATAAGAGAATAAAGGAGAGATTAAAAAACGGTAGTAATGGCAAAACACCATATGATGTTTTTCATTTCAATCTGGTAAAAAATGTTAGCAAAGATAAAACTCCTCATCCATGCCAGATACCTGTTTCTCTGCTGAAGATATTTATCAAGGCAAGTAGTGATGAAGGAGATTGGGTTATGGATCCTTTTGCAGGTAGCTTTTCAACATGTGCAGCGGCAAAGGAGTTAAACAGAAATTGCATAGGCATTGATATAAATCCTAAATACGTTGATATAGGAAAGAAAAGACTAAACAAAATAAAACCGCTTGTTAATTTTATTTAACAGAGTTAGTATTTATGACAGAAAGCAAAAAACGCGAATCTATAAGACTTATCTTTGAGGATTTGAAAAAGAAAAATCCTAATGAAGACAAACTCATATTTAGCAATGAAATAGTAAAAAAAGTAACAGGAGACGTAAAATTTAGTAATCAATTTGATGCTACTAAATTCGAATCTAAAGAAAAACTACCTGAATGCTTGAGAAAAAATGGATTTTTTATAATTCATCTTGGCAAGGGTAGGCATGCATTTGTTAAAGGCGATGGTTACCATAATTTTGAGCCTATCAAAGAAATAAAGGAATGGAAAACCAGAAAAACCTTGATTGGGGAATTGGGAAAAAGCGAAGCTTCTACAATGTCAGAATTATACAACAGCAAGATCATTCACGATTTTCTCTATGGAAGAAAGGATGTTGACATGCAAGTTCATACAGCAAGGAGAACAAGAACTTCGTATGATGTTATGGTTGGAAATGAAAAACTACATGCTGACAAACAGCAAATAGAGATAGACGGAATATTTGAGACTGAAGAAATTATAGCTGCCATAGAAGTGAAAAATGTTGATCATAAGGATTTTGAAATCAGGCAATTATTTAATATAATGAAATATTTTGAAGAAAAGAAATTACCTTCAGGATATAAATTAAGAATAATTTTTGTTGTTAAGGTAAGAGAAAAAGGAGAAAACTTTTTTAGACTTTACGAATATGAATTTACGGATAAGGAAAGACTTGATTCAATAAAATTAGTAAGAAATGTTCAATATGATATAAATTAATTATTTATTTTTACAAATACTACAAACTTTTTCATCTATCTCATTTTTAGTTTTCAAAACATTTCCGCATTTACTACAAACAAATATTTCAATCTTTATATTTTTTCTATCATTTTTCGGTTTCGAGTACATGTTAGCAAAGGCTTTCCTTCTTGCTATATCTCCATATTCTGGCATATTACTGACCTACAATTTTTAAATCTTATACTCCTTCCCATACTTAACAACTTTCGTCCTACCGAACTTTCTAAACACTCCAGGAAATTCTGTGTGCACAGGAAACAGGACCTTAGGTCTTATCTTTCTGATAGATTTTTTAATTAACGAACCAGGAGCATGTCCCGACACGTGCGTCCTAAACATCCTAATCTTGAAATGATTCAACCAATTGTTAATTCGTTCCTGCTCAATCTCCATCTCTATATCGAATGGTTCGCAAGTCGATTTAACGTAAAAAGCATTCTTCGGTTTGATGTCAATCAACTCCTTCAAGTCAAAATTAGAGCAGAACCAAACATAATCCTCAGGCTTGCTGCCAACGCACTGATACTCTACGCAATCCTTGATGAACGGCTTCTCCCAACCCTCATAATCCTGCTCCTTGATCCTCTCAGGAAAATCCTTGCGGATTACACCCCAACCCTTCCTAATACTATAAACGCATATGTTCTCATCATTCAAATCAGGTATGTTAGAATCCTTACAATCCTTAAGCAAGTTCAACAAATGAGCCTGGCGAGTGCTGATAGCCAACTTCCTACCAAGACTCTTAGAAGCATTAAGAAAAGACAGCATCCTGTCAGTATCACGTATAGGCCAGTCTGCTACTATCAAACCTTTACACTTGCAACCTATTTTAGATACTTTCTTCTCGACGTCTACCTCTGTTTGTTTAATATTTTCCTTAATCCTCGTCCCTTCGCATATCATCGCTATAGGCTTCGCCTCAGCGCACTTGTCAATGAACAATTCGCTCTGTGAGCCTCTTCTTCCATGGAACCTTATGTCGCCTGTATACACGACGGGTCCCTCTGATGTAAATATTAAAAAACCAGTGGCGCCTGCCAACGAATGGTCAACAGAATAAGGATATATCTCCAATGAATCAACGGTAATCTTCTCGCCGAACTCAAAGTCTCGTACGTCCCTCTTGACAACTATCTCATTATAGTGGTACTGCTTGCTCTTCCTGCTCCACTCGCCCTTTGTGTTCATATATATCTGGAAGTTCTCTGTTAAATCTAAGAATTCGGTGAATCCTGTCTGCGACGTTTCTTGTACGGCCTGCAGTATCAGCTTCGTCGGTCTGGAGCAGATGATTGGTATGTCATGACGCAAGTGATTTATGTAAGCGCTGTGGTCAGCGTGCGCGTGCGACAATAAAACGGCTTGGACCAAAGGTTGCTTGTCAAACTCCTTGCCTACGTGCTCGACAAAGTCCCTGCGGTATAAACCTTTCAGGTCAGGCAATAGACCGAACTCGATAAAGTCGTCAACGCCATTGAGTTTGCGCGGTTGCAGGAACTCTGAGAAGAACTTGCCGGCCTGCGTGAAGCTCATGCCAAAATCAAGGAATATCTTCGTGCCTCGGTCTTCCAATAATATCTTGTTACCGCCTATTTCTCCAACACCGCCGTAGAATGTCAATGATGTCATGATAAAGAATTGTAAATCCATCAATAAAAGTTTACCACTTACAGTCGTAACAAATCTATAGCAGTCCACGAATTTAATTATCTCTAAAGTTCCAGACAAGCAAATTTAAATACTATATAAATATATATGTATATAGATGTATATGCAAACTCAAGAGAGAAAAATAAACCTGAACATAGCCAGGATAATTCATTCCCCTACGCTCAGCACCGTCCTGATGGTCGAAGAAACACTTAGAGAACAGGACATACCGATATCGCTGGAAGGATTGAAACGATCCCTGCCAAAGAAGGTGATGGATCAATCCTTGAGGATGATACTTGCTTATCTGGAGAACAAGGGTTCCATACTGATAGGACCCAAGGGAATAAGCTGGATAGCCAACGACAAGCCAGAATTCCTTAGAATGATAAAGAAAGCAAGGGTAATCGATGCATGAAACCGATAAGAGTAAGTTTTCTAGGCAACGCTTCTTATGAATGGGAAAAACTAAACAGCATAGTCGCAGAAGATATATCCAAGGGCATAGAGAATTCTGAAAGCCAACAGCTGTTCAAATCAATAAGACAGAAGATTGGATTGATAATGATAAACCCACAGTATGGGGACTCGGTTCCGAAGAGGTTGATACCAAAGAAACTGCCTGTAGATAATTTATGGGTAGTAGATTTGACTGGGTTTTGGAGAATGCTTTACACTCTGAAAGGCTCTGATATAGAGATTCTATGCTTCATACTAGAGATATGCGACCACAAGAAATACAATAAAATATTTGGATACAGGAAGAAGTAAATTCAGAATTTAAGACTTTATTTTCTTGTCAATTTTCTTAGCCAACTCGTCAGACTGCTCCTCATCAAAGTACAGCTCTCCGCAGTTCTTGCACTCTATGCACTCTTGGTCATTTACCTTTATCTTCCCAGGGTTATTCCTTTCGAACGTCAGATTCTTTTTAACAACTGCTAGTTTCTTGCTGCCGCACTCGATGCACTTGCTAAGCCTAGTCATGTTTCCACCTATCTCGTTGACGCCACCGTAGAAAGTGAGCGATACCATAACGAATAATTATCAATACATCAATAAAAATTTACCACAAGGTTATATTTTCAAAAATCAATCAATATCAATAGGGTTGAAAGTATGGAATTTATTGGCAAGAAGACCATCAAACTGAACAAGATACCGACGCTGCTGGACAAATTTGTCGTGGATTTCATAAATATACTGCAAAAGCACGCAGACTATGTCATAGTAAGCGGATACGTGTCAATACTGTTTGGCAGGTCTAGGGCTACGGAAGACATAGACATTTTAGTTGGAAGAATATCTAAAAAAAGATTTTACAGCCTTTATTCAGATTTAAAAAAAAGCGGCTACTGGTGTTTGAACATGGGAAATCAGGATGAAATTCTAAAGGTACTGTTCGATGGCACCGCGGCTAGATTCGCCAAAAAACCAAGAATCATACCAAACGCAGAGCTCAAGTTTATAAAAAACTCGATTGAAAAAAATGCCATGAAAACAGCCATTGATGTGATAATGCCCTCTGGAAAAATAAAGATATCAAACATAGAATTGCAAATAGCATACAAAGAAAAAGTTCTAAAATCAGAAAAGGACTTGGAAGACGCAAGGCACTTGGAAGAGGTTTTTAAGGACAGGATAAATAATAAATTATTAGGAAAATACAGGAAGATGCTTGAATGAAACTGTTTGATAAAGCAAGGAACAGAAAAGAAAGAATGAGGTTTGTGGAATATTGGGCGGGGTATGTCAGGACCCATTCTGACAGGGACTGGAGCAGGCAGCAAAAAGTGGTTGTGGACTCGCAATTAAAAAATTTGATCGGCCCAAACAGGAAATAAAGTTCTTACTATAAATTTACCACCTGAAGCAGTAAGCAAAGCATTATTTCTAACAGACCAAATATAGAATTGTTGCATGATGGCACACAAATAAGCATATAAACTTAAGTTAACACATATTAACTATGGTTAACATATATAAACTTAAGTTAACTGTATTGCAACAGGGGATACTGAGGTTGTTGTTCATGAAGTCAGACAGATCGTTCAATGCCAGGGGGTTGGCAATGGCCCTTGAGGTTTCCCACCCCGCGATCTCAAAGGCTCTGCCGCTCCTTGAAAAGCAGGGCTACATCACCATACAGAAAGACAAAGAGTCGAAGAGATTGTCCATAAAATTGAACAGGGACAACCCGTTGGTGATGGGATTGAAACGTTCGGAAAATCTCAAGCTGATATACGAATCAGGGCTTGCCCAATTCCTTTATGAAAGTTTTCCAGGCGCAACGATAATACTTTTCGGTTCCTATTCCTTGGGGGAGGATGCGACATCATCAGACATTGACATAGCAATTATAGGGGCGAAGGAAAAGAAACTCGAACTGGAGGAATTCAGCAAACTCATTGAGAAGACGGTTGCCTTGCATTACTTTCTGTCCTTCAAGAATATCAGCAAAAACCTCAGGAACAACATACTGAACGGCATAGTACTTAAGGGAACCGTCGAATTGTGATTCCATGAAGAGTTTCAGGGAGTTTCTGGAGCAAGGCATGGTCAGAAAAACAAGTCCTAACGAAAGCAGGGCAAGATCACTGGTCAACGAAGCAGAATCGAAGAAATCTTTCATGGAGTCGGTGATAAAAAGCATGCCGCGAGAAAAATTCTATCCGAACTTCATAATCGAGACATGCTATGACATAATCATCGAGTTCATCAGGGCCAGGATGTTCTTGGACGGATTCAAATCAGAGTCGCACGAGGCAGAAGTCTCTTACATGGCAGAACTAGGATTATCAAACTGCGAGGTAAGGTTCACGGACGAACTGCGATATTTCAGGAACGGCATAAAGTACTACGGAAAGATGTTAGACATGGAATATGCAGACAAGGTTCTATTATTTCTCAATAATATTTATTCGAAACTGAAAAAGCTTATTGTATAGGAAAATCAGGATTTAAGGGTTATTTTTTCTTTACAGTATCTAAATCTTTTCTTCGAAAAGTAATAGGAACATAAATCAATGCATTAGCCTCTAAATTTTGATTTTGTTCGCATCCAACATCTTTCGCAATATTTTCAGGAATTCTAACCCTGCCCGCATAAGTCATAAAATATCCTCCTGGTTCCGCTCCTACTTGTTTCAAATAGTCTTTAGATACTGTAACCCTACCACCACCAACATTACCAGGAACTATTTTTACTAATTTAAAATTTTCTTTAGGCATCAAATCATTGATAATAAAATAAACAATAAAACATTTAAACTCTTCTAAAAAAATTCAAGCTTAAATCTTTAACTTTTTAGAATTTAACATGATACTATGCCAGAAGAAAAATCAGAATATAATTATTTCTTGACTTCCTCTCTCTTCTTGTCTTCAGCTTTCTTTACAGTGTAATAATACAGTACTGCTCCCATGAAGTGCGTAAATATTATGATGATGATCCATGCCACCTTGTCTTTGAAATCTCTTTTTGCACAGTCGACGAGCATCATCACCCAGAATACCGACGTAAGAAGCACGGCTACAATCGCTATTAATAAAATGGATATGACAGCTATTCCAAACGACATAAAGTCTATCAATAACATAATCTCACTAGAAGAATATTTCCTTTCCCGGGTTTTAAACTTCTTATTTACTCTTCACTGCAATGCCTATCGCCCCACCTACTGCACAAGCTATTGTCATATCTCATCTTTTTATTTACAGAATCCAATCAGGTTTTGCGGTAAAATATGCCTTTTATTTGATACTTTCTTGAAAGTGCTCTTTCAAATCTATCCATCATTTCTGGTTTGATAAGAGTCAATACCCCTACGTAATAAGGAGCTTTATCAGGGCCTGAACTTTTTTCTGATAGCCAAAACTTAAAACGTATTTTTTTCCTCCCGATTGCGATGGTATCATATTTTGGTTTTGCTTTTGTCATAGCAATTTCTAATGGGACAATAAAACATTTAAATCTTTCTAAATCAAAATTTAAAGATATTTTAAAGCCTTTGGATTTTAGTAATAAAGTCTAGGATCAGGCGCTTTTAACTCTACATCAACTTCTAAATATTCTGGCGTTATTTCCCTGTTAGTTTTTTTTATTTTCTGTCTGGCTATCTCGAATAACAGACATTTTGAAGCCTGCAGAAGTTCGCCAACAGACACAGGATCAAAATATTTTTTCATTTCATGCAGTAGATACAAACCTTTATCGTCATTCCTTTTTATTATGGCGTTGCTCTTGTTTTCAGCAGCCATTCTCCTCATAATTGTTCTCAGTTCATGTATAGTTTCTGATTTTCCTTTGTATGTGAGATCAATATCAATGACTCTACTGTCCAACTCAGCTTTTATGGGCGTTACTCTGGTAGATAAAATGTTTGCTCTGGGATTTTGCAGTACGGTCTTTACCTCATATGCCCTTTCCAAGGAATCCCCCAAACTTCTTACAACATCGGAGACCTCTCGCGTTACTGTACTAACATCAAAACCAGGTGAAGAGTACTCCACGCCTCCAAAAGCCGCGATTTGCGGAGGATAACTTACTATCTTAAAAGGCTCTACTGAAAACATTAGCTTATTTTTGAAACTTAAACATTTAAAACTTTTGTAAAGCCTTTCGTTGCCCTGAAAACTACACCGTAGCATCTTCAACACAGAAAATGCAATTCGGATGCAAAAAATACACTATGGTCGTATACCCTTTTTTTCCATATATCCCATAAAAAACATAGTCTTATATACCTTGGAAAATTATTACATTATTAAATAAGGAGATATTAAATGAAAAAAGATGCAATTGAAGAAGAGACTGAAGAAGAAGTTTCTGAAGAGGAACTAGTAGAAGCTCAAGACGAACCAGAGAAAACTGAAGAAGAAGACGTTGAAGAAAAGAAAGAAGAAGAAACCGAGAAAGAACCAGAAGAAAAAGAAGAGACGGGCTTCGGGAGAGAGATGCACAAGGCGGTCTGCGCTGATTGTGGAAAAGAATGCGAAGTTCCATTCAAGCCAATAGAGGGAAGGTCAGTCTACTGTAGAGAATGCTATAGCAAACATAGACCACAAAGAAGAAGGTTCTAGTTCTTCATTTATTTTTTAATAAGAAATAACTAGAGGTTTTTATAGAGGTCAGGATTGCTTATTTGCCTCTCATGGAACTCACAAAGCCCATAATCACCTTCATAAAAATCTTTAAAATCTCCAGGATGCCTCATCAAACAGCCAGTTTTTTTACAGTGGTCAAGTTTTAAGTTATGACCTATTTCATGTAAACCAACACCAACAGCAGCCTTTGGAAGGCTATCAAAACCAAAGTTTGAAACAACGGACATATTGACTTCTCTCGTAGCTTGGCCATTGAGTTTATCCTTAGCTCCGTAAAGGAAATAAGGTGTAACTCCTAACAGAATCTCACCAGAATTATATGGCCAATGCTTTGTCACCTCTTCAAATATATCTTCTACGTAAACCATTTTCTCTCCAGCTTCAAAATGGTTTCTAATTTCTATTTTAAATTTCCAATTCCCTTGCAACTGGTAGATAAAATTTTTTATGAAACTTTCGCTTGTATAGTTTCCTTTAATTGTTAAAACATGTTCAGGCAAATTGACTTTTGACAATACCTCAAAACTATCTATTCTCGGTCTATAGACAACTCTAGACTGGTTTCCTATATCTTCGAGAAAATCAAACTCAGCATCGAACGGTTGGATGAGCAAGCGATAAGTCATATTTGAGATTAAGAAACAAATCTTTAAACACTTTTCAAGTTTAAATGTTTTACAATACTTGATTTTTCTACAATGGTTTTATATCATCTTTTAATTCTCTAAGAATAAAGTAGAGTGCAATTGAGGGCATGAAACGTACTCTGCCTGAGTTTGCAAGTCTTTCATAATCTTCAGCTTTCTTGCCGAATTCTTCTCCCTCCTCTAAATAAAAATCCCCAACAGCATTCAAAAAAGGTTTGACTACAAAGCGCGAGAACCATGGGCACGAACCTCTCAATCTAGTTACTTTTACTACGTCTGCGTATTGTTTATACGCCTCTGATTTTTGCCTGTATTTTCAGCGGTATCAGTACATAATCTACGTTTCATTCGGACATAAGATCTTAAAGTCTCCACAATTTCTAGTAGAAAAGTAAACAATTTAAGCTTTTTCCAAGAAAATTTCTTAAATCTTTCTTTATGATATCTCTCCACAGTTCTTGCATTCCATGCATTTGCTCATTTTCGTTTGCATAAAATCCCCTATTTTATCTGTACAGGTACTGCAATAGAAGACGACACTTCCTTTGCCTTTGATATAATCGAATAATAAACAGTTATTGAGTCTGTTTTGTATATTGCTCTAATGCTAACACTCTTGATGTTATTTAGAATTTCTTTTGGGCCCTTTATTCCTAAATTCTTTAACATTTCGCTGGCATTCAGCATTTCAATTCCTATAACCTTTCCATCTATTGAAATGTCAACTATAATGTCGCCTATATCCACGCTACCCTTTATTTTAGACTTCTTGTAAATAAACAAGGAATCGTTTTCAGCGTCGTAATCAAAAAATGTTTCTCCTTTCATATTATCTTCCCTCTCTCAAATTTATAGGTCTTATCCATTTCCTATATCTAATTACAGATGTGATTATATTTAATTTATTGATAGAATAGTAAAAAATTTATACCTTTTTAAATCAAGATTTAATTCTTCCTACAGAGACGTCATTTATCCTTGCTCATTTTCCAATCTTATAGCGTCTCAGATATCCTCCTGCAAGTCCTGCTATTGACGAGATAACTATGGTTGCAATGCCAATACCTCCCAGCAAGCTTCCAATGATGTCGTTGGTGTTCGTTACGCCAGGCAAACCCCCGAAAAAGAACATGGCTATTAAAATACCTATGACAGATATCACCAATCCTACAAACAAACCCTTCAGCAATCCTTCGACCAACATTCCCGCGATAAAACCTGCGATGAGGACAGCAACCAACGTGCTTAATCCAGGAGCAAAGTATTGGATCAGAATAAACACAACAAAGCCCACTATTATGGCAGAAATCAGACCCATTCAAACAACCTTATTATAATTAAAGTTGTTTTGAATTTAAACCTAAGCAATGAAGAATCAGGATTTAAGGGTTAAGGCCTGCTTTAAATTTCTCAAGATTACTTCTAGTGCCTTCGACTTTTTCTATATGCCTTTCAGTGCTGCCGATTATACTTTTCATTCTCTTCCATGCAAAAATCAAGAATATGTAGAAAGGCTAGAATTCAGGCCATCTTCATCAAGATGCCTCCTCTTTCCTCTCCTTCTCCAATTAGGTGGTGTCGGCATATTGAAAACCTTATGAACGAGTGAAAATTATCTTCTTTCTTTATCTAGTCTTCTTTCCTCAAGCCTATCCAAAAATTTCTGCCTCATCACAAAAACGTTACCCATGTTTACAACCTACCTTATATCACTTTTTTAAAGATGTGCCCTTTGTTGGACATACCAATATATTTTTGATACATTTCATCCATCCATTTGTTTCCGGTACTTACCTCTTTTATGTCGTCTAGTATTCCTGTCATTTTATCACCTACATTAAAAAGATTATCTGCTTTCAATTACTACAAATTGCTATAATTTTTTATCCACCAGAAAGTGGATGTCAAACTTATAAAATGTCTATTAACATATATAGCCTTCTAACTACTTAAAGCAACGAACATTTACTACTATTTTATAATAACAAGTGCAACCTAGAATTTATGACTTTTCTCTTTCACGGCAATAACTTCTATTTCTACTTTCAACCCATGAGAATACGCACCAATTGTTTTTGTGAAATCTTTCGGATTAATTTGACTTTCTTTCATACCTTTTCTTACCCTTCCTTTTCCAGTTAGGCGTTTTCATAATAATCATATAGAGAAATCAGGATTTAACGTTTATTCCTAGAGTCTTCTTTCAGTACTTTCATCATCTTCTTGAACTGAGCCTCGGTTATCTCCCCTCTTGCGTATCTTCTTCTAAGAATTCTAATCTCATGCCCGCATTCCCAGCATCTATGGCGGAATGGCCATCTCAGAATCCAGCTTATGAACCAGACGAATATTAGGATACCAATCAGATTCCAAAACCAGCCGGGATAGAAGACCATTGGTCGTTCAACTAAAATCCCAAGCGCAATCATGACAATAATTGCGGCAAACGCGATTCTGAAAAAAACCCACAACCAAAATCGACTGTCTTCCCATGCATTTTCATTTTTCATGCTTTATTGATGATTTTAGAAATTTAAAAACTTTGGTAAAGGATCGCATTTAAAATTATATATTTTGTTAGGTGAAAACTTGGTTGGATTTCTCATAAGTTCAATTTCTTAAATCTAAGTTTCGTCCTCTTCTCGGCTTCAACCAAATATAAAAACCGGCATTTTTCCATGCGCGCACCTCAATTTTATCAAGTTCCTCGGCTTCCTGTCAATATCATTTCCTTGGGTAATTAAATTGATTTTGAAGCTTCAAAATTTGTTTTGGATAGCATATTATTGCAAGATTATTTCCAAATCTCTATTTTATATAAAATTTTATAATGAGTTTCCCTGCGGAATCTCATACGCATTGTTTGCATATGCTGCGTATCCGCTAGGTGATCTTACTTCTTTCGTATCTTTACTGCCATATGTAAGAGCCCTGTAGGTGATGCAAGCCGCTGTTCCGGCTATGCCTAGAAACAGTCCAAAGGCTAGTGCTCCTCCTAAGAATGCTAGCAAGCCTAATCTGTGCATAAAATCGCTGTCTATTAGTTGTGTACAAAACTTTTTATAAATATGTGGATTGGTTCTGGAAAAAGAGAATTCAGACCAAAGGAAATGCATTACCTTCTATTTTTTGTTCTGTAATGATAATAGAAATTAGAATCGTCTATTTTCTTTATTCTTATTTCTGGCAATTCTGGCCTTTAAGCTTTGAAGAAGTAAGGATTTAATGGTCATTTTTTCTTTTCAAGCTAATCTCTTTACTCTTAATGTCTGCCTCATGCCTTTCCAAAAACTTCTCCCTTATTACAAAAACATTGCCCACGTTCATTACCAACCATTTTTTAAAATACTTGCTTTAGAATAAGCCTACGTGTCGCTAGTATTCCTTTATTGTTGGGAGACCGGACATATATAGAACTCTTGCTAGATGCCTTCAACGCACAACTCAGTATCTTCTTTTTTTCTCGCCGATAAGCACAAGGCGTCTCATTTTCTTCTCTCCAAATAGGGCAAGATAAAAGCCGTAAAAAATCAAAATCACTACGCAGGCAATGATTATACTTTCTGTTGCAGACATCACAGGTCCTTTAGTTCCCAGCATGTTCCAGAATATAAAGTCTAACAGGCCGAGCGCCATTGCGCCAAGGATTAGAATCTCCGCTATCATAAGCTCTTCTTCCCTGTCTCTGTCCATAGGCATACTAATGATATGTAAAAACCAGCATTTAAGTATTAATTTAAGCCCAGGGCGTTTTCAATCGGGTGCTGGATGTCGTATTTTATGTTTTTGCGTACTATCATTGTCTCTGTCTTGTTTATCATTTCCAGTTTATGAATCTCCCCGACTATGTTTGAGAGCTCGTTTATGTCCTTGACCAGAATTTCTATAAGGAAGTCGAACCTTCCGAAGAGCTTGTGTATCTGGGATATCTGAGGAAACTTTACCAGGATTTCAGATGCCTTCTCCCTGGATTTCTCTGATGAATGGGCTGAAATCAATATGTATGCCTTAAGATTCAAACCCAGTTTTTGTTGGTCCAAATCCACTGTGAAATTTTTTATTATACCCTTCCTTCTCAAGGACTTTATCCTGCTGAAAATGCTCTGCCTGGTCATTTTGCACGATTTGGCCAGGTCTGCAAAGGATTTTCTTCCATCCTTTAACAGCTCGACCAATATCTTTTTATCCTTTTTGTCTATCATACAAACGTTAATTTATTTTCTATATTTATTAACATTTCGTTATTTTATAACATGTATTTCTTGTATATGTCATAAAATTGATAAAAATACTATATAATTCGTCAGAATAAAGTAATAAATATGTTGAAAAAATGCCCTGAATGCCATGGCGAACTGATTAGGGACAAATTTGACGTCGTGTGCAAAAAATGCGGTTTGGTGGTCGACTATCCTATATGCTTTGTTGAACCCGAAATCTTTGAGTAAAACATGGATTAAGTTATAATCAGCGAAATAAAAAAACTTTATTTAATCTCATTTCTCCCAACTTATGACTTCGCTTGAATTAAGGCAAGTTTACTTATTGTTGGATAATATATGGAACAATTTTAGTTAGAATCTTTAGTTTGATAGAATTCTTCAAAAACCCGCTAAGGTTTGTTTGATCAACTTAAGGAGGATTCAGTATAAAAACATAATAATTCAGGGCTGTTGCTATGCTCACCCATAATATGTAAGGTAACAATAATAGTGCTGCCCTCTTATCGACTTTGTAAAATTTCAAAATAGTGACTATAATTGCGATCCAAAGTGCTATTATGCCTGCCAAGCCATAGAGTGGGGATCGCGTTCCAAAGAACAGGAATGACCAGACTGCATTTAAAACCAGCTGAACGCCAAAAACAATTAAAGGATTTTTCGTTTTTTCAATGCCTTTGTTCCAAACAAGATACAGTGAAATTCCCATCAAGGCGTATAGCGTGAGCCAAACAAGAGCGAAAACCCAATTAGGCGGGCTGAAGAAAGGCTTTTGCAATTTATCATACCAAGTTGCAATCGAGGGCGTGGTGAATAAAGACCCGATGAAGCCTGCGGACTGGCATATCAATACGGCGATTACAAGTCTGACCCATTTGTTCATAATAATTTTACCTTCAAATCATTTTATTGTCCCATCTTTCATATCCGTTTTTAACGATCTTATATGAAAGAAGAATCAGAACCGGGCTGGCAATAAGATAAAAGGGATTCAGCACGGACAGAAAAATAAATACAAGCAGCAAAGGAGACAGCATCATCAAATACTGTAAAAATATTTTTGCATTGTACAAGAGGACGTTCGGATTCAGCCCTGCCAGATAGACTATCGTTGCCAGAGCGTATGAGGATATTGATACAAATGAAAGCAGGGCCGGCAAGAAATAAACAGACTGGCTGGTCCACAGGGCAACAAAAATCAAGACAGCGAGCGATACAAGGTTAATGATTATGTAGCTGTTTATCTTGCTTTTTATGACAGTTGAAACTTTTATAGGCAAGAAGGCGTATGAGTTGAAGGAGTCGAACTCTGTGAACCAGTTGTAGAATGACGAGGAGATTATGCCCAAGAATATTGAGAACACCACGAACATGTTCAGGACAGGCACGAATTTTAACAGGATAAGGATAAGTAGCCATATCATTGCCAGCGGGAAAAGAAATGAAAAGATTATTTTTCCAATCCCGCCTTCGCTTCTGTTGAAATCCAGGAGGTCTTTCGAGACAAATACAGAATACTCGTTAAACTTTAACAGGTTTGAAAGCCTGTCCAGTGAATTCCTGAACAGTCTTTTCTTCTGGGGGTAATCGACTTTCAAAAAAATGAATGAAAAGGCCGACGGTATTGTTATGACAAGCAAAGAAAATAAAATCTGGCTAGCAGACGGCAAGAGGAAGAATGGGAAGAGTTCAAATGAAAACTTGATATAATTGATTGAAACAGAAAGTGCGACTATCAATGATACTAGGATGACTGTAAGTAATTTCAAAGAATGAGCATAGATTGTTGACATGAAAAAGACAATTGACAGTCCCATGAGGAAGGACAATGCCGATACCAACAGCAGCGAGAGGGAATAAAATAAATTCACTGAAATGAGAGGCAACGCAAAGGCAAAACCCAAGGCAAACGGGAATACCCACAAAAAGAAATAATAGATTACATCCTTTACAAAGAAGTTTAAGAATATATTTCTTTCTGAAAGCGGTAGGGTTCTTGAAGAATATGCCATAAGGCTGGCGTGTCCGAACCTCCTGTTCATCACCTCTCTTCCGAACAGACCAAACGAGCCGACGCTTAGACCAAAAAGCATGAAAGTATACTGGGATATTATCCACATTTGCCCGGTCGGGATTATCGTCTTCAGAACAGGGATAAACAAGGAACCAATGAATGCCATTATCATTAAAATGACAGGGAACAAGGCGAACATAAAACCTCCGAAGAGGCTTGAATGCACTCGCCACTCCTCCTTTATCATCCCTCTTAGTATTTCTAGCATTCTAAGCATCTCTTACTAGTTTTAAGAAGAAATCTTCAAGGTGCTGCCTTTTCCTTTTCAAGTCCTTTATAGGTCCCTTGTAGATAAGCTTGCCTTTGTCTATTATTCCTATGCTTGTGCATATCTCTTCTGCAATCTCAAGGACATGAGTGCTAAAGAATATAGTGCCGCCGTTTTTAACAAAGCTCTGCAGGTAATCCTTCACCTTTCTCTGTATGACAGGATCAAGATTTATCAACGGCTCATCAATAAAGGCAATTTTCGGCTCGTGCAAGAATGCCTGCGCAAACATCAGTTTCTGCCTGGTGCCCCTGGACAGGTCTTTGCACAGCACGTCTTTCTGATCCTCGAACTCAAGGAATTGAAGCCATCTGCTGCACTTTTCATTTATGTTGTCCATTTTTCTTATCTTTGCGACGAAATGTAGATATTCCTCGGACGTTAAAAAGCTTGGCGGAGATTCTTGTTCAGGGATTATCCCAACTATTTCCCTAACCTTTATAGGATTCTTCGATGCGTTTACTCCTAGGACAGTCGCACTGCCTTTTGTCGGTTTTAGCTGCCCTGTCAGAAGCTTTACAGTCGTCGTCTTTCCAGAGCCGTTTGGTCCTAGGAGGCCGAACAGCTCGCCTTCTTTTATGGATAAAGAAAGATCGTTCACCGCCCTTAATTTTCCAAAATCCTTTGTCAGTTTTTTCATTTCTATTGCGATTCTCATCTCATCACAGTATTTATAATTATTATTTGAAGTATAAAACAAAGTATCAAACAGACCAATTCTTATTCCATTTCCCGATTTTTAAATTTAACCAATGCTAGCTTTCGCCTACGGCGTCAATAAACTTTTTGATTTTAAACAGATGATCTCCGTTAATAACTTCTTTAGGCTTGACCGAAAGAACTTGAACAGGCTCTTTTCCGCATAATGCTCTCATGTCATTGAATATTTTTTCATTTTCAGATTCGCCTGTGCAAAAGAATGCTACTTTCTTGAAGCTGTTCTTATACTGAGATATATACGTCCTGATCGGTGTGGACATTGTGCCTGCCCAGACAGGAGTGCCGATTATTATCATATCGTAGGATGATGGTTCGTATTTTACGTCCTTTATTACCGTAAGTTTTTTTGACATTGCGTCTGACCCAGATTTTAAATAACCTAGAGGGCCTTTCCTGTTCTTCGTGTCTATAACCTCTTCAACATCGCACTTTAGCAGATTGGAAATAGACTCGGCGACCCTTTTGGTTGTTCCCGTTCTTGAATAAAAGACAACAAGAGACTTTGTCATATTTAAAAATTTAGAATAACCCAGATTTAAATGCTTTTCCAAGCATTTTTAGGGGGCTAGAATTTTACTTCTTAAAATCGGCAAGTTTTCTGCCCTTTATTTCAATGCGGTCTATTATAGCCGGTAGTTTTTTTACCAGTTCAGGACAGACTTTCTTTCTTATTTCGTCGAGGTTCGTTAATGAACATCGACTTATATTCTCTGCTATTTCAATACCTTTTTCTTTTGCAATACTATAAATTTCACTTTCCAAGACACTTTCAACATCGTAAGTTAAACTATTGAGATTAACATCTTTTAATGAATACCTTCCTTCAATTAATTGGATTGTGGCAGATTTCTCTTCCATCATTTCTGTTTGATAATTCTGCAATAAATTTATATTTATAGCTTTCAATGCTCTGATGTAAGAACTTACTATTTTTTCAGAGATTTTTTCTTCGTCGAATACGTTCATATCTATTTAAAGACTAAAAAAGGATTTAAACCTGAACTAATCACTTTTCTCAATCCACGAGAACTTCTTCTGCAACGTCTTGGAATAGTACTTCTTCCAGTCAAAATTATTCTTCTTGCTCCATTTGTAAAATATCCTAGGGTCGATATAACTTTTGAGAGACGTGTTAAGGTTGTAGTCCTTGGCCTCTTTCATCAGTTTTATCTTCAATTTCATTTCCTTTACCCTTTCCTTGGTCTTCTTGCCTTTCTTCAATTTCAGTTGTTTTAGTTTCTCATTCTTCTTAGCAAGAGACTCCTTCCACTTTTTAGGAAGTTTTCTTTTATGATTGCACACTATAGCAGCTTGTAGGTTGGCCATGGCCGCGATATACTTCTTATAGAAAAGGGTATCATCTTTCTTAGCGCTATTTTTTTCTAGATATTCTCTAACAGCCTTTGAAGCGTGATATGTCCTAAACACCTTCGCAGTGACTCCGTCAGCAATCTCACTTAGGAAGGCATTAACGTCCTCGGATCTTACACCATCAAAGACAAAAGATTTAGGGTTGGCAATGAACTCTTTCATATTTCTTACAACTTTCTCAGGCAATACAACTTCTTTCTCCCATTTGACATAGTCCTTTCCGATAAAATCGAACTTCACAAGGTTGTCCGGACAGATGGTTATGTTCTTTGGCGTCAGGGTGGTTGCGCCAACAGTGTCTGCCTCATCTTCGTCCTTTTCATCGCCTACCCTCATGCTCAGCGCGTCTATAAGGTAGCAGACCGTCGCTATCTTTCTTTTCTTTGTATCGTCGGAATCAAGATTTTTTTCTATATGCTTTTGTATGATTTCAAATTTATTTTCAAGGTCTTTCGCCTTGTCAAATTTTTCCATCTCTCTTTCCTGCTTCATAGGAGACGTGTCTGATAACCAGACATATTTCTCCTTGCCTCTTAGTTTGTCGTCCCATTTCGCAATCCATAAAAAATTTTGATTCCACACAATAGCCTTCCACTTGCCTTCTGGAACTTTAGCGTCAGGAGAAAGATTTAGGGTTATGTCGATTTCTGTTGCTCCCTCCTTCCATTTGCCGCACAAAGGATGTTTGCCTCTTCCCATGAATATGCTGCTAGGTTCTGCCATGTAATTTCCCAGTTCTACTTTCTGGCCATCGATGACAGCATAACCATATTTTTCCCTGTTGGCCTCGCGTACAACCTTTCTTTCTGCGGCCAGCTTCTTCTTTTCTTCCTTAGACATTTTTTCCTTTGCTCCCCTTTCCCTTTCAACAAAATTCTTTATCTCAGAGAAGTCGAAATCTTCAGGAGATGCTTTTCCTATCCCAAGGGCTCTACAAAAATCTTCAAAGAAATTTCTAACAAATACCTTATCATCTGCATATTCTGTTCCAAGCTTTTTGACCCAAGCAACAGCCATCTCTTCTTGTCCAGGAGTAAGCGCAATCTTCTTGCCTCTAAAGCTTATGCTAAAGCCCTTCGGTTCGTACTTTGGTATCAAAATGCCGTTATGGGACAGTTGTTTCATCTTAATCATTTAGAATCGTTTAATATTTATAAAATTTATGGGGATATTATTTGCGTTGGTTGCTTTTGGCTATGCGGTGATATTTTTAAGGAAATTACTAAATTTAGACTAGTTGTTTAGATGCGGTTGGATGCGTAATATATGTAATTATACTAAAATACATACTATAATTGTAACAATGTTTGTTAAGATTATGACTTGACTCAGAGTATTTGAATTCAAAGTCCTTACAGAACTAACATGGTATTTATTGTAATGCTTTCAAATCTCTAACGACACTAGATAGCAATTGCTTATTTTCTGGAGTTGCAGGAGATATTGAAATATAAACTTGTCTAGGTAATCCAAAACCGTTTCTCAAGAATCTTTTTTGATATTTCCCAACACTTATTCTTACATCAGCATCTGTAGTTTTATCAACGAAAGTTATTTGTTCAGAAACAGGATCTAATCTACTACCATCATCAGTACCCAAGCTATATCCACCACCACTTTGAGATTCCCAAAATTTTTCAGGTTGTAATTTAACTTTTTTAGATTTTGCTATCTCTAGAATATTTGAGACTGTAAGCTCGCTAAAATTTATCTCTTCTTCAAGTTCATCCGTTGATTTGGCACCGAAATATGGAATATCATAATCGTTAGGATGTTCTACCTTCATTCTGGGAAAATATCTTCCTAGAACACCTGTTACATCAAGTGCGAATTCACCAGCATGTCTACTACCTTTATAACAAACTTCTTGAGAGACTTCTTTCGGAATAACCTTTTGTTTTTCCATTTAATCACTTATAAGTTATTAAATAAAAAAGCTTATAAATCTATATATTTAACAAAAAATGTTAAGATTATAACTTGGTTATTTCTATGGGAGTTTTATAAGTAAGGAATTCTAATTTATTAGTGGTGTTTCGATGGTAAATTATGAAGAGTCTTTGAAAAAACCATTTTCAGATTTGGAAAAACTAATCATAGGCATAATACTTAGTGTGATACCAATAGTCAACTGGATTGCTCAAGGGTTCATAATAGAGTCTTCAGGAATAGGAAAAAACAAGCCTTCAAAGAATATGCCAGAATGGAAAGACTCGTGGGATTATTTTGTAAAGGGTCTGTTATCTTACATAATAGCGTTCATCTATGCCATTCCAGCAATAATAGTTCTCGTAATAGCTTTTGGCTATGCGATAACTTCTCTGTTCTCAACGTTCATGGGAGTAATGCCTGAAGGGTTCATGTCTTCTATGATGGCAGGGCAGGTTCCGAGGGGGGAAATAGCTCAGATAATGTCACAGAACTGGATACTGGCATTACCAACCATAACCAGAGCGGCTCCGTTGATATTGTTAGGCCTGTTGCTGTTGCTAGTTGCAGCCTTTTTGTCTCCTGTAGCAGTTCTAAACTATTTGAAAAACAAGAAATTCGAAAAGGCTTTTGATATGAACTTTATCACAAAAAAAGCATTCACAGCCAAATACTTCGTGGTCTGGCTTGCAGCAGGAATAATAACATTGGTGCTGAAAGCTGTTCTATCCTTCATACCATTTCTAGGCTTTGCAATAGCATATTTCATATCAGGCGTTATAGCTTACAGTTTGTATGGTCAGGTTTACAGAGAAAAATAGCTCTTTTTTTTTGTTTCTTTATATTTTAGCTAGACTAGAATATGCGATAGGAAATTATAAAACTCTAGTGAAATGATGTAAAATCAAGTTTAAATTTTTAACTTTCCTATTTTAACTTAGGTATTTTTAATGTCAGCAGAACTAGATGAACAAAAGGCTTTTTACACCCTTCAAAGTAAAAAAGAAGTTAGTGTGGTATCACCTTACAATGTGCTTGATTCTGATAAACCATTTTCGCTAGAAAATTATCAAAAATCAGTAGGAATTCTTTATGCTTTGAACAAAATACGTGACTTAGACACGCGTCCAGACACTGCACAATTAACTGTAAATGACATAGGTTTCGCTTTGGACTTAAAAAATAATGAACCGTCAACAATAGTAAAATATTTCTCGCATATAAAAGACGGTTGTAATTTTACAGGAGGAGGACTTGAAGGATCATGTATTACAAGGATGCATATACTTGATGACCAAATAGGATTTTGGTATTTTCCAGGTAATAACTGTATTCATGTTGAGAAACCAAATTGTTCACCAGAAGCAAAACCATTTTTTCTAGACATGAGAGAAATGGAAGATGTTATGGCATCATTCGATAAATTAGTAAAAGACAGCAAAGAACCCAAAATACTCCCAGAAAATAACTGTGTTGTTGATGTTTCTATAGACTATATTAGTAACGGGTTTAATTGCGGGCAAATTTCATTGCTGTTGGGAGGAAAAAAGAACTATCTACCAGAAACTTTGATAAAACCAGTAGCATTCAGAGAGATTCATCCGGCTCATGCAAAAGTAGACATGTAGATTAACATTATTAATTCTTCAGCATAAGTTTTATTATGATCAAGGCTGTTATCTTTGACTTGGACAACACGCTGATAGACTTTATGAGAATGAAAAAACTTAGTTGCGAGGCTGCGATGGACGCTATGATTTATGCTGGTCTGAAAATAGAGAAGAAAAAAGGAATGAATATACTCTTCCAATTATATCATGAGCACGGTCTGGAATACCAAAAAATATTCCAAGCTTTTCTCAAGAAAGTTCTTGGAAGAATAGATTATGGAATAATGGCTTCTGGTATAGTAGCTTATCGCAGAGTCAAGGAAGGGTTGCTGTATCCTTATCCAAACGTTGTTAGCACATTAAACGAGCTAAAGAAAAAATACAAAATAGCGATCCTTTCCGATGCACCGAGAATACAGGTGTGGATAAGATTGGTTGCGATGAACATTCAGGACAAGTTCGATATTGTTGTGACTTTTGATGATACCAAGACTAGAAAACCCAGCAGAAAACCTTTTTTGTATGCTTTGAAGAAACTTAGATTAAAGCCGGAAGAATGTTTGATGGTCGGCGATTCTTTGAAAAAGGACATAGTTCCTGCTAAAAAACTAGGATTTAGAACCGCCTTTGCCAAATACGGTTTGAACATAACAGAAAAGGCAAAAGTAAGGCCTGATTATGTTATGAACAATATTAAAGACCTTTTGAAGAAATTTTAAATCTCTCAGAATAATTGTTTACCTTCTTTTGGTAATGCGGTTGGCAGTATCCTCTCCACTTCCTTAATATATTCAAATATCCTATTTCCCTCTTCTCCTTCTATGTCCCTGGCTCCTTCCTTATAATATCTTAGTTCAGAGGAACCATCTTTAAGGCGTTTAGGAAGATTTTCTATATTTTCACCACCTACGGTTAATTGTTTCATGCTTTCAGCATATTCCAAAGCTTCTTCTAAAGATAATGTTCTATAACCAAACGCGGTAAGAGTTCTTCTCTCTTCTTTACTTTTTGGCGTCGCATAACGACTCATATCGAATCTGTGCACAGTTTTTTCCATATCTAAAATACGAAAGGAAAACTTTATATTTAGATAACCCTCTGAAAATATGCTATTTTAAGTTTTTTAACGAGACTTTAAAATAGATTTTTCTCTATAACAATGCTTCTAAATAAAAAACTACAAATTCTCCTCATGAGAATAGACTCTAAAGGTAATTCTTGGCTATCAATATCCGAATTTAACATACAATGCTATTGCGAAATGCAGTTAAAGTTCATCTGGCAGGGAATAAAAATCGAGACTGAAAAGATGATGAAAGGTTCTTCGGCGCACAATGATAAATTCCAACAGTTTAAAGAACAGACCAAGGGCTTGGAAGATGTTAACATAGTGAATGCCATAAAAAGAGCGATTGAAAGGCAGGAGAGATTTGCTGGAAGAGAAGTTTTCATCATATCGCCAACATTTAGGCTAAGAGGAGTCATGGATGCAATAGAAATAGGACCTGAGGGAATAGTGATAGCTGACGACAAGCCTATAGATTATCCTTATTTGTCTGTAAAATCACAGCTAGCCGCTTATGCAGTGGCCTTCAAGGACAGGTACAGACCGCCTTTGGACATTTTTATGATTGCTAAAAACAGGGACAAGGGGGTTATTATCTGGGAGGATGTTTTTTCTCAGGATTGGTTTGAGTTTGCTCTTGAGAAGATAAATAGAATGCACGAACTAGCCTTGGGCAAAAGGGAGTTTGAGCCGACTGCCAACCCTAAGAAGTGCTCGTCTTGTTCTTATAAGAACATGTGCGAGAAGAAATTGCCATAGAATTTAATATTTAAAATCTTGTCATACGATTCCGAAAAGCTTAAATTCTAGGGTACATTTACCACTTCTTGATACCAAATACGCTAAAATTAAAAGCAAAAACTATGGCACGCGTGTGGAAAGAGAAACAAAGGAAATGAATGAAAGAGATTTTAACGAAGGCATTCTAGATAGAAATCCGGCTACTGAAGACACACACTGGTAAAAAAGTTACGATCAGCTAATAGGAATCTTATATTTCTGCAAATAACAATAAAAATTTTATAATATACTTTACAGTACAGGGATTCTCTAATAAAAGCCAAGAAAATTATCTTTTAGTAATTATTTTGCAATACAGACCTTGCCTTGAATGCTCTTAACATACTTTCCGCAATTAGGACATACTCTCTTATATTTCGGAATATAAGTATTGCACTTGGGACAGTTTCTATTAAAGTTTATCCAAGTCATTCCTCTCTTCTCTGATATTCTTCTTAAATTATTCATTTTCTCACCAGAACCGCAAAGTATATTTTCTTTCAACTGGTATTTAAATCTTACAATTATTTTATATAACAGATTATAAGACCCTATTTTACCACCATGGGTCGTAAACAAATAATAACTATAGAAACAGAGAAAAATTGAATTATGAGTAATTTTTGGGATTTCACTTTTCTTTTTTTGGACAGATTTGTATTTCCAACTAAAAAGGAAGAAATTTTTTATGACTACACGTCCTTTAATTAAGTTTTATATATATTACCTGTAAATTAGTTTTATGAGCCAAACAATCAAAGAGGCATTCTGGGATGATTTGAAGGATGATATAAAATTTTTCATGAGAAATTTCAGGGAAATAGTAAAAAGAACTTGGTTGGATTTTCTGACTGATATGAAAAGTGATTAATATTCGCGGCCAAACAATTTTTAGGATAATAGGAGTCATTTTTTGGGTCATCGCCATCATAATACTCATGGCAACCTATGGGATTTTTGCAAAGCCTTCTTTGGAAAAAGAATTGAGCAAAGGTCTCTTCAATAAGACGTCAACCTATTATAACGGCTATATGATATTATGTATTTTGCTGTTGACAATAGGAACATTTTTGATAATATATCCATTCAAGAAATGATTCTATTTTTTCGGTATGAACATAGGCACTTTTTCTCTATATTTTTTATAGCTTCTGCCAAACTTTTTCATTAAGAGCATTTCCTCATGCAAGGCCATTAAATACCAGACTATGACAAACACTATTGCAACAATCAACATCGGTACTATGGGGAATATTATAAGAAAACCCAAGTTCATTAGCATTCTTCCAAGATACACAGGATGCCTCATCTTCGAATATACGCCACTGGTAACAAGCTTTCTAATTTCTTGCGGATGGGATTGCGGTTTTCCTAGAACTGAACAGGATTTTGATTCAAAATAGAAGCTTAAGAGTACTATTGGTGTGCCTATTGCAGCTCTCAGGATTAACAGACCTGCTGTCGCCTCCCTGTAGAACAGGAAGAAGACTAGGTTTACAAAGGCTAGATTGATTATGTCAAAATAAAGGGGCTTTATGTAAAATCTCATCTTATCACTTTAATAGTTTCATGAACTTCTCGGGGTTCGAGGGCGTTATCATATAATATTTACCTTTTTTTGTAGTTATAAGAATAGCGTCCTTCAGGTTTGTTATTATCGAACTTACCCAACCCAGGTTTGGAACATAGAAGGAACCAGAGTAAAGGCTTGCACCGACTCTAAAGTGTATCGGAACCATCGTCTTTTCAACTTTCTTGATGTCTTTAATATTTACTTTTATGATCATGAAAGGCGACCATGAGTACAGGAAGCCGTCTTTTATTCTATATTTAGTATTGTAGAAACCCATTGTTGTAATCAAAATTATTAAAAGAATCAAAATCATTATAGCATTAAAAACACTTTTTAAAAAGATGGTGGCTTCTAAATACACTATGAGATAGAGTAACGCTACAAAGATCAATATAGATATGTACATGCCACCTATCCAATTGCTTACAAGGGGTTTGTTTATTACCTCTTTTGCCATAATAGTATTCTATTTTTGTATTAAATATATTTCCAGTTCCTTAAACCTTGTAGAAACACAAAAACTAAGATACATAGGATAATCTTATTGCTGGATATAAAGTATATAGATTTAAATGTTTTCGATGCAATAATATTTTTATTAAGGCTTTTGGTATGGTAGACAAAAATGAAGGTATAGTTGGAATTTTATGTAAAATTAAAAACGAGTACATCTCTCTTTTTTCAGAATTGAAAGAAATCTACAAGCCTAAAGAAAAAGAGAAGAAACCTTAAGATTTTATTAAGAAAACAATCTAAGTCATAATCTTATTGCTCCATAATAAAATTATAGGATAATTCTTTTCAACTAGAAAAACATATATCTAATCTAAATTTATTAACCGCCACACTCTGAGACAGTTCTAGGTTTATTTTCAAAAAAAGTTTTGCATTCAAGACTCCGGTTATAACTAGTTGTAAATGTTCCACATGAAGTTATTTTTGAATCGCCTTTTGTAGGAAATTTGTTAAATGAATCTATACATTCACCACAGCATTTCATTAATTGTGTTGTTTCTGCAACTTGCTTACTAGTAGATTCTGATAGAGTACTGTCAAAAGAAAAAAAGGTATATAAAAATCCAAATAAAATTATTAATGTTATAATTATAATTCCTATAATCCAATAATATTTCTTCTTCATAGTTACAATTTAGAATTTCTGGCTTTTAAGCGTTTCACAAACTTAAATTTATCCTTTTCAAGAAGGAAAGTTGTATAGGATAATCTTCTAGTTTCAATAAAGTTTTAAATTCTCTTCCACAAAGATTAATTTCTATTCTCCAATGCCAAAAAATTTATATTTCTTCTCCATTCATAATAATTTAAGTATCCTATTTCTAAAGATTTTCCAATCCTTGCTCATTATATGAACACCTGCTGCCGGAGAGTTATGAACTATCAATCCATTGGCTATATAGTTACCATGTGTAGTTTCCATATCTTGTAGATTCGTTAGTTCATTTTTAACTTCAATTTTTTTCAACTTTACCCAATTAATATTGAATAATTTTTCTATTTCTTCAAACAAATTACCATTCCTAAGCTTAGCCTTTTCTAATTCATTTTTAGAAACATATCTACTATTCTCTCTTCCGATACGGATTTCTTTATTGAATTTTCTTCTTATGTTCTTTCTTACCTCTACCCATTTTATCGGTATGATTCTGCTTATTTTGTAAACTGATTTATTAAGCCTATTCATTTTGTCTATAGCTGTGAATCCTATATTCTTGAATACGTTCATATTGATTCCTCTTATACACAGTCTGTAATATTTTCCATGTTTATTTTTATTAGCGTGTATTCCAAATCTTAAAAGCAGCAAATGAATCCTCGCTATGAGATCTTCATTGCCCATTGTGATTTCTACCTGATTTTCAGAGTCGGATCCCTCCGCATCAAAAATTCCTCTAATGAATCCCCTAACCGTATCATTAGGTGACTTTTCAATTAACTGCATATCAGTCTTCAGTCTGCTTATAAAAGTCGCTATGGTGGAACTAAATATCCTTAGCCTCCAGCAATTTTTGTCCTTTATTTTAGAAATGCTCGAATTACAACAGAAAATGTCCTTTATTATTCTTTCGTAGGCTTTGAGAACTTCTAATCTTTCGTCCCTCAGTTCAACAACATCGCCGTTTTCTATATATCCATCGCCAACAAAATATCCAAAAAGCTGGGATAACTTGCTATCTATCTTTTTGGGTATGGTAACCCTTTTCCATCTATGACCAACTTTATTAGCTTTTTTAATTACATCAGATACATCTGGTGCGCTTTGAGCAACGCACTTGGGATCAAACGAATTTACAGACGCAATGAAATCTCCTATTTTCAAGTCTTTAATTTTCTTCTCAGCAATGCCAATTTTTCCATTAACCGATTTTAATGTAAACACTCTATGCTCAGGCGATGATATCAAAGAAAATCCATACGTGGTTTTAATATTGTATAGGGTGCTCCTTACCTGATTGTCAAATTTCCTTGTGCATTTAGAATTTGAAATATTCAAATTGTTAAAATTTACACTCTTCAATTTACAATTCGCATCCAAATCCTTTAGTTTAACTAATCTTCCATCATTCATAGTAATTAAAGTATCAGGATGTATGCAATGACCTCCGCCGCTGGCATTATTGAGATTCTTTATTGCCCTTTGCGCGATCCTGCCGCAGTTGACTTTCTTATCCTGTCTTCTTAGGCTCATATAGGTCATTTTACCGTTCTTTCTGGTTACAAGTACGGTGTAGTTAGGTTTTTCAAAGCTGATTTTCGTGGAAATAGGGGAGCTTATGGAGAATCTTGCGTCCAATTTTAAGATTATTAGTTTCTTGTCCTCTATTATCTCGGCGTTTTTCCTCCAGTTTTTAGCTGTCAGAACAATTTCTCTTTCTATGGCATCATAAAATCTCTTCAACTTCTTCGAATTAGCTGTCTTGGTTTTCAATATATCAACAGGAGAAGAAGCTTCAAGGCATGCTTTGTAACCTATTACCACGCCTTTGCTTCCAGAATAGTAATAGCCTGACGTTATGATGTCATTAACCATTCTAAGTTTAGACAAGGAAATTTTATATTTTTTATAGACTCTTTCTAAGAAGCCTTTCCATACGTCTTCGCTCCTGTCGTTTACAATTCCTATTCCCGCCAGCCAATTCAAATCTTCTATGTTCGTCAGTTTGCTGCAAATGTCATAGACAATCTTGCTGGTGCAATATTTATAAGAAGTAAATCTAGTTTTCCATAGATTTGGATTAATGTGCAATATGTTTTTAACGCTGTTCAAATTTTTGTTAATTTGGTGGTGGTCTATGATCAGTATATTGGCTTTTTTTGCGAGCCTTAACACATAATCTGGCTTTTCATCAACAGCCGCATCAACTGTTATTATAACATCGAATTTTTTGCTTTTCTGAAACATCCTTTCGTCTATAAATGATAAACTATGATTTGCAGGCATTGCTTCAGGCATTTTTCTGAAGACTTTTTTCAATGTTTTTGCAAGAATGGATGCAGCTCCTATTCCATCACCGTCAGTATCAAAGATTATCAGTACTTTTTTATTGCCATTTTCCTTTAGAAATTCAACAGCTTTTTTCAGCATAATTATCTTTTAGGATAGATATTTATAAATTGAATATATAAAAAGATTTAGTCGAAAATTTAGATATTAGAACCACTTTATGATTTTTTCTCTTCTTGTTTTGCAGTTGTAATTATAAATGGAGGTGGCGGTAATTGTAAATCGTCACTCAGCAAAATGGCTTTTTTAGAGCATTTATCGCTGACAATCCTTATCACTTGGAATTTAACGTCCTCAGACAATTTCTTGTCCTTTTTCCAATCCTTTAGAATCTTCTCTTGCTCATCGTCAACAAAGATGACATTGCCGTCAATGTTTATCTCAGCTAGGTTCTTGTTTTTTTCATCAATGTATTTAGTTCTATACTCGAATTCAATTGACAAGCCTTTGGTCTTCAAGGCGGGCAGTTCTTGTTCTTCTACATTGGTTATGTTCATGCTGCTGTTTACCTTTACTGCTCCTGTTATCTCCTCATGCTTTTTTCCTTCCATCATTTTTAGACCTATCCCGATTATCGGCATACAATCACGTAAATAATTGAAGCAGTAACTATTTATTTATTAATATTTAGGCAAATTAATTCTATGAAGATAAGAACTCTTACATACAAGAAACTGATAACGCAGCACTTGAAAATACTAAAAAGCCTTCAAAGAAGTTCCGGCTTATTCATTGCTTCAAAAAATAGAAAAACAGGCTATGATAAAGCCTGGCTGAGGGATAATTTCTATGAGTGTCTGGCATTTGATATAATTGGAGATTGGATAACTGTAAAAAGGACTTATATGGCATTGCTTAACATATTCCTCAAACATGAATACAAAATAGACATGGCAATCAAGAAAAGGCCTGAACACGCCTATGAATTTATACATGCGAGATTCAATCCTGATACGTTTGATGAGTATTGGGAAGATTGGGGAAACAAGCAGAACGACTCAATAGGCGCTATATTGTTTATGATAGGTGAGTTGGAACATTCTAAAAAAATAAGCATAATTGAGAATAAAAATGATTTGAGAATAATAAATAAACTTGTTATGTATCTCAACACGATAGAATATTGGCATGATAAAGACTCTGGCATGTGGGAAGAAGAGGAGGAGGTTCATGCAAGCAGCATTGGCGCATGTGTTGCAGGCCTTAAGAATATAAAAAATATTAAAGGTGTAGATGTGCCTGATGAACTTATAAAAAAAGGAGAGATATCATTAAACAGCATGTTGCCAAGAGAGTCAAAAAAGAAGTTTGTCGACCTTGCTTTACTTTCTCTAATTTGGCCTTATAACGTAGTAACAACTCAACAGAGAGATGTTATATTAAAGAATGTTATTTATCATTTAGAAAAGAAAAGAGGTGTTATAAGATACAAAGGAGATCACTACTATAACAAAAATCCGGATAATTATAGCGAAGAAGCTGAATGGGTTTTTGGGATAAGTTGGCTTTCAATAATATTCGATAAATTGGGAGAGAGAAAAAAAGCTAAACGCTACTTGAAAAAGGCAATGCCTTTGGTCACACCTCAAGGTGTAGTGCCTGAACTTTATTTCTCAAACTCTCCTAAATTCGATGAAAATACTCCTTTAGGATGGGCAGAAAGTTTGTTCATTGTTGCTTTGTACGAATTTAATAAGAAATATAGATTGGGGAGATGAATTAGTTTTATGGTTAAAAAGGCCTTAATGGTGATTGCGCCCAACGATTTCAGAGACGAGGAGTTCTTTGAAACAAAGGAGATACTAGAAAAGGCAAACATAGATGTTACTGTTGTAAATTCTAATGGTCAGCCTTCTAAGAGCTCTTTTGGGAAGATAGTGACTCCGGACAAGAATTTTTATGATGTTGATTCAAATGACTTTGATGCGATTGTTTTCGTTGGTGGTTCTGGGACTAGGATTTATCATAATCACAAGAGAACAATAGAGCTTGCCAAGGAGTTTTATAATTCAGGAAAAGTTGTGGCAGCCATATGCATCGCACCAACCATTCTTGTGAATGCCGGCATACTAGACGGTAAAAAAGCGACTTCTTTTCCTTCGGAAAAGAACAAGATAAATGCAATCGGAACCTACACTGGGAAACCTGTCGAAATCGATGGTAAAATAATAACTGCCAACGGTCCTCTGGCTGCAGGGGAATTTGGAAAAAGAATTATAGAGGCTTTGAGGTGAAGCTGACAATTCTATTATTAACTTTGCTAGTTTTTGTTGGTGGATGCACACAGATGCAATCTACGCCTATACCGGTTAACCAAGAGGCAGCAAGTCTTTGTAATCAAATTTGCAAGTCATATGATAAGAATTTAAGCAATGGTCCTTGCCTCTCTGACAACAATGCTGATTGGACTGTGAATGACTGGGTTTGCGATGTTGCACATTCACCGAGGCAACCAGTAGATGACTTGCCAGAGAATCAATGCTCTGCTTTTAGAGAAGGAAAGGCAAGCCATTTTGTTGAAGTAGATAATAATTGCAATTTAATAAGAAAAGTCTAAAGTTATTTAAAAACTCTGGACTCTTGGTAAGACTAATTTTAGTTAATTATGAAACAATTAGTTTAGATTTATGCCAACTTTTTTAACTCATATCTTATCTGAGAAATATCTATAGAATCTAGTTTCTTATCTTGAAATGTATTACCAAAAATATCATTAGCAACTGGTCTATAGTCTGGAAGAACAAAAGTTCCTTTAACCATTATCTTAGAATATCCTAATTCTTCATTTATTTTTATTTCTAATGGCATACCGCCTCCTTCTATCATGTAAGCTACTGTACGAACTGTTGTTCCTAGTTTAGAGGGTCTCAACTCAATTAAAATTTGTTCTTTTACGCTTTCAATAGAAAATCTTTTATTCATTATTCTATCTAAATCTGAAAGAGACTCTATTTTTTCACTATCAAAAACCCTTAAAACACTTTCTGCGATTTTTCCAAGATATTCTTTTTTAATGCTCATAATAAAACTTAGAACAGTAATCTTTAAGTGTTTTATCACTTCCCACCACATAACTCAATCTATCCTGCTGACTTTACTGTAATTGGTTTCACCAAAAGTTCAGGTTTATTTATATAATTTCTTAAACATTAAAAACATAGATTTAATTAAACAGCCCCCTAGTGTAGCGGCCAAGAGAGAAATCTGGTAACACACGAGGCTCTGGACCTCGGAACGTAGGTTCGAATCCTGCGGGGGCTATCTTTTTTATACCTAAGATAAAAAATATTATTAGGTGATCAAATGGAAGGCGTTATGAAAATTAGTGAAGATGTGTGGTGTAAAAGAATGGGAGATCATGCGATTGGTGGAGTATTAGGAATGGCTGAAGTAGGTGGAAAAGGATTACCAGTATATTCTATCGGAGATACGACATATCAATCTTCAAACATAACTAGAATGAATTGGCCTGATGGAAGATATTTTGGTGAAGCAGGAGGAAGCGGAAAATCAATGATTCATCAATTTGGAGAAAACATAGGAAAGTGTTCTTTTGGTTGTGGAACTAGTAGATATGCGCTGGCAGAAGAATCCAACACGAGAGGATTAATCAATAAAGCATCCGAAGGTTCTGATTAATTCTCTTTTTTCTTTTACTAAAACTCTCCGATACTTTTCAGCGATATCCTTTTTATTGTTCAAACCATATAATTTAATATGGTGAAAATCAATTCTTTCCGCTTTGGTTCTTTGACAATAAACAGCAAGACCTATGATAATGATATGACAGTTCATTGGGACGGTGAGCTAGTGCCTAGAGAATCGGACCACAATTTTTCTAAAGGAGATTTAATAGATCTTTTAATCAAAGGTCCTGATACCATAGTCATCGGTACGGGAACGGCTGGCGGTGTGAAAATAGAAAAAGCTGCAGAAAACTTTGCAAGATTGAAGAATATTGATTTGATTGCCAAGAAGACGCCAGAGGCCATAGAAGAGTTCAACAAGCTGTCAAAGGAAAAGAAAGTTATTGCAGTATTGCATGTGACATGCTGAGTTTAAATTGCTTTCCATTGAAATAATTTTCATGACAGAATCATCTAAAGTGTTACTGGACGAGAGATTATTAAATGAAAAAATAGTTGAAGCAATTAAAAAAGCTACAGGAAATGATAAAAAGCAAATACCTTTCAATGACAAATTCTTTTCCTATTTAGAGTCGCATCCCAATACAGGAATGATAACAACTCAAACTAAGGAACTTATAGAAAAAAGATACTGGGGTCCTAACCAAAAAAGAAGTGAAAAACGTATACAACAGATTTACAGTTTTGACGAAATGATTAATAGATTCTTGAAAGTAGAGCATGTTGAATATTCTAGGTTTCAACAAAGTATGGAGAAAGTAAATAAGTTCTTCAAGGTTTTGTCAGAAAATAATGAACATGTTATAGTAGCAAACAGATACAAGAGCTTGGTCAATTCTTTGGGAATAACAGAGCGATGTATGATTGAACCTGAAGAAAAAGATAAAAAATTTTTAGCTGAGGGTGTCAGTTTAAGCGATAGATACAAGTCATTGCTCCTTGCTTCTCCGAATCAAACGTTCATGAAACCCTATATTTCAAACATTATTGAAGAGAAACTTGGTTTTACTTGTGGGGATGTTGATTTTACCTTAGGGAGATTGCCAAAATAAGATTTATTTAATTGAAAAGCTATTTCTGATATATGTGGGTTGTCAAGGCTTCTGGAGAAACGGAGAAGTTTAATCCTCAAAAAATAAAGAGGACCTGTCTGAGGGCTGGTGCGTCAGAGGAGCTAGCAGACAAGATAGTTAAACAGGTTACCAGCAAGGCTTATGATGGTATCTCAACCAAAGAAATTTTGAACATTGCTCTGAAACTCTTGAACAAAGAGAAACCACATATAGCGGCAAGATATGATTTGAAAGGTGCTATGTTCAGACTAGGGCCGGCAGGCTTTGTTTTCGAGCATTTTATAGGAGAGCTTCTAAAGGAATATGGCTATCAGACAAAGGTACACAATATACTGAGAGGTCACTGCGTTTCCCATGAGATAGATGTTATAGCCACCAAGGACAGCAAGAGCTTTATGATAGAGTGCAAGTATCACAACGTTCTAGGCATATACACAGGATTGAGGGAGGTTCTATACACTTATGCTAGGTTTTTAGATTTGCAAGAAGGCTCCAAGCAAGGTCTATGCCAGGAGTTTGAGCAGCCATGGCTGATTTGCAACACAAAGTTTTCTGATGACAATATACAGTATGCCAATTGCAGAGGTGTCAAACTGATGGGTTGGAATTATCCGGAGGACAATAGCCTAGAAAGTTTTATAGAGAAAAAGAGGCTTTATCCGATAACAATGATTAGAAGCTTGGATAATGATTCTTTGGATAAATTGGCTTCTTCAAATTTTATATTGGCTATAGATTTGTTGAGGATTCCATTGAAAGAATTGAACAAAATAACCAAGATATCGCTTAAAAAACTGGGATCATTTGCTGACGAGGCAAAGAGGATATGTTACGGCTGATAAATCATACAAGCTAAATAAACCTACTGTTTTTAGTCAAGATAATATTCAAAGTTATTTAAAAACATTCTTAATTTATGAGAACATTATTCCTGACAGCAATTTTGGGAATGGGAAATTCAAGAAAATTAAAGGAAAATTGAGAAAATTCAACCAAAACGATAGAAATAGAATAAGATTCCAACAAATTCACCTTAAAATCAAATCTCTGGTTTTGCTAACTATAAAAAGTCTGATATCGGTTTCACCAAAAATCAAAGTTAAAATATAAAATTGAAATAAAAGAATCAGACCAAAGGTATGCCTGTAACTTCTTTGGCTATCAAACTTATAGATCTCAGGTCTTCTCTGTTTAGTCCGTGAATGTTCCTTTTGCCGCAAGCCGCCGCAGCCATCTTAACCTCTTCCGTACATGCCATCAAAAAGTTAGCAACGTTCTTTGCAGCATCTCCTATTGATAACTTCGCTCTCAACTCCGGGTCTTGCGTGGTTATTCCGAATGGGCACTTGCCCTTGTAGCACATCTTGCAATAAGTGCAACCCATTGCTACCAAGCATGGCGTTGCCATATAAACTGCATCAGCGCCCAATGCTAGGGCTTTTGCAACGTCAGCACCCTTGCTGAGTCCTCCCGCCACTATTAATTCTTGTTTGGCACTTCCCATTGCCTTTCTAGCCTTTACTACAGCAGCTAAGGTAGGTATTCCAAAATCGTCCAACATTATCCTCGGTGCCGCTCCTGTTCCGCCTTCCATGCCGTCAACTGCTATTGCGTCTGGCTCTGCTTTCATAGCTAGTTTCACATCCTCTTCAACGTCCCCGGCTCCTAGTTTGATTATGATCGGTTTCCCGCCTGTGAGTTCCCTCAACCATTTTACTTTCTTTCTCAAATCATCCACAGAGAATATGTCAGGGTGGGCTGGTGGCGAGTGAATGTCCTTGCCCATTGGTACGTTCCTTATCTTGGCAATGTCCTCTGTCACCTTGTCCGCAGGCAGTAAACCGCCTTGGCCTGGTTTTCCTCCTTGGCCGATTTTTATTTCAATCGCATCAGCAGCCTTTAGAACTTCATCAGTGATTCCAAATCTGCCTGTGCTGTACTGAACGATTAGGATGTTTGCGTTCTCCCTTTCCTCTGGTAGCATTCCGCCTTCTCCTGTATTGGTAGAGGTTCCAGCCAGGCTAGCGCCTTTTGCCAAGGCTATCTTTGCTTCCTTGCTCAAGGCTCCGAAACTCATTGCGCCTATCATTATCGGTATTTTCAATTTCAAAGGATGTTTTGAGGACTTTCCTATTATCGTTTCTGATATTATTTCCTCCCTGAAATAATCAACAGGTCTTCCCGTCAATTGCTTTGGTATGAAAACTAGATCATCAAAACTAACTTTGCCTGATTTGTTTGACCTTCCTCCAGAAACAGGTGGCTTGCCTGTCAACGCTCTCTGCTTTACCTCGCTTACCCAATCTTCCATGGAATCACCAATCTAAATTGAGTAGAACAATATTTAAAGTTTTTTGTAAATTTATTTTATCTTTTAGAAGGTTAATCTTTTATTTCTTCAATAAGGAATCTCATTCCATTCTTCTTTTTAATTTTTCTATCCTTATCCCCAGAAAAGGGGGTAGCAAGATGTCCTATATAATTAAGTTTTTCAGAGGGAATATTCAACACTTTTCTGGCATCTTCAGAAATTAGTATGCCATATCTTTCTATTCTAGGCTTTAGCTTAGACAGCGAAGTGTTTAGGGTTATGGCAGAAAGGCCGGTTTTTATAGAATAATCTTTGTCATTCAAGGTTGACAAAGCACAATTGTATAACTCTATATCCATTTTCAAATGATGGTCTAACTCTTTAGGTTCTTTGTTGGCAGTTAAAAAACTTAAATCCTCAGACGCCTGGCGCAAATCTTTAGTAAATTCTGATGAGGTCTCGTTAATTTTTTTAATAAAAGATTCTATATGCTTTCTCTTTAGTAGAGTTTCCATGATTTCTTTGTTTTCCATTAAAGCATCAATTTTTTCAGTTCCAGATTTTTTAAAAGGAACGCTGCGTTTTGAACGCACAAGCCCAAAAAGATCAAATTCTTCTTCTACAGGAACTATTTCTTTCCAGCTTTTTTTACCGTAAATCCTGTTAACTGGCGTTGGAAAGAAGTAATCTAAAAATGTATCTACTTCATCTTGAATGTACACAATATCAATGGGAATCTTTTTTATTGCTGAAGTCGTTAAACTGTATTTTTGAATTCTTTCTAAAGAGGATTTAACATGAACTGGAAAATATTTTTCGTCAAGCTCTTTTACTTTTTCTTCAAGTTCTATATCAAGTTTGTCAAGGTCAGTGAAATAATATCTTTCGCCGTGCATTAATTTTGAGAGCCCTGTTCTCCTTTTTTCAATTCTCGCATTTTTTGCTGCATCTTCCAAGGTTTTATGATAAATTTCCCTTAATCTAAATTTTTCTTTAGGAATGACATCAGTTGCCGTTTCCAGAGCTGCTATGTATGATTCGTTAATTTGCGGAGTCATTGTTTTTTGTTCAGACATTATAAATATAAGAATCGTTAAAGATTTAAGTTTATTTTTCAATCTTTTTTAATTCATTTTTCCAAATTTAAAGCGATAATTTTATTGGTGTTGTGTTCAAGAAGTTCAAGTCAGTCGAATTGACTTTGTAAGGAGAAGTTGTATAGACGTAAAGGATAAAATTACCAGGAAGATAGTTGGTGTAATTAAATATTATGTTTGGTTCTGCATAACCATTGACAACCTGTGGCCCCCAAATAAGGGCTCCATTTGTCTTATTTGTTATATTCACGGTTGCAGACTTAGGATTGCCTCCTGTGTCTGTAATTATTACTGGGAAATATCTATTAACTGTAGGTTGAGCGTACCATTCACCTACCGATAGTTGAGAAACATTTCCTCTAATTATACTTGTTCCTACGATGGCATCTCCAACATGCCATCTGTTTATAAACGCATTATCAAACGTAATTTCAGTGGTGTCTCCATTTATATGTACATAGTGACCACCAGAATCAGCTATAACCTGAGAATTTTTCATCGTAGTTTTCGAACCTCCTCCAAAGTTGCAACCAGATTGACAACCATCTAATATTGAATTTTCTATATAATTAGTAGAATCATAAAAATCAGCTGAATGACCATAAAGAATGCCAGAAATATCAGCAGAAGTGTTAGTAATGTTAAATATACTGTTTACTATATTTACTTTTATTGATGATCCACTTGCTGTGAATGCTGGGTCAGTACTTGTGTTTATGATTAAATGACAGTTATTTAAACTAAAGGTTGTAACACCAGAAATCCAAACCTTTCCAATAATTGTTATTTTTTCCCCAGAACCACACGTGCATGTTGTATCAGTATTTATTGTCCAATCTCCAGACGTTGGTGGTTGAACTCCTGTACAAGTTTGAGGTACACTCACCTGTTTAGTAAAACTTTGCACACTTGTTGATGAAACTTGAATAGTATGAACCCCGCTAGGTATGTTCAAATTTATGTTAGCGATTGATCCAGGATTTATTGTTCCAGAATATGTTGATATCAATTGAGAGTCTGAATAAATATTGAAATTGCTGGCGGAGGAAAAACCGCAGTTTCTTACTGTTATATTCTTGCTATTAGGGTCAAAGTTCTCAATCTTCAAACAGCCTCCAAGGTTATTTGCAGTGTTTTTGAAACTTTGGGAACTTGAGGTTGATACTGTTGTGAACAGCGTGCTCATGAAAAGCCATAGCATCGCAGCTAAGGCAACTACAATGAGTAGAATAAGGATAATCACTATTATCGATGATACCGCTTTCATACTAATAATTAATTTTTTGTATAAATAAGCGTTGTATTATAGATTTAAGAAACTTAAGTCAAATATTATAATTGGTTTTCATGTATGCTTATGACATTATAATAATAGGTGGCGGTCCGGCAGGTCTAGCCGCAGGTCTATACGCCTCTAGAAGAAACTTGAAAACTTTGGTTCTTTTCCAAATATTAGGAGGCCAGATGTCATACGCGCCTTCTGTGGAAAACTATCCAGGATCAAGTCCAATACCCGGTGTAAAGTTAGCCGAGAAAATGAAAAAGCAGGCCAAGAAGTTTGGCTGCAAGTTTAAGATGGAGACGGTTGTTGGCTTGGATTTAAAGAGCGAAATAAAGAAAGTAAAGACGACTGAAAAGGAATATAAAGCTAAAGCAGTTATAATTGCGACAGGCAGCCATTACAGAAAGCTAGAGGCAGAGGGCGAGGATAGGTTTATCGGCAAGGGCGTTTCTTATTGCGCAACGTGTGTTCTCCCAGGTACAAAAGTTGTAAAAAATCCAACCATAGAACCTATAGAGAATATAACATCAGGTCGCGTATTTACTCACAAAGGCAAATATGAGCCTGTCTTAGGTAAATCTGAGACAAAATACGATGGTGTTATAGTCAAAATAAAACCTACTTTCTTTAGAGATGAAATATCGCTAACACCAAATCATGAAATATTAGTTATAAGAGCAAAAAGATGTAAACAATATGGGGGTTGCTTGTGTAAAAAATTCTGTTCTAAACAGAATGAAATAATATGCCCTAAATATTATAAAAAATATAAACCAACTTGGATAGCTGCAAAAGATTTGACAAAAGATGATTTCCTAGTTTATCCTGTTTTGAGAAAGGTTAAAGACGTTAAAAGAATTAAAATAAGAGATGTTGTAGATTTCAAAATAGATAAAAGCAATAGAGTTTATAACAGTTTTGAAACTCATTCTTCGCACAGACTAAAGAATGAAATAGTTATAGATAGTGATTTTATGCGATTGGTTGGTTATTATATTTCGGAAGGTTTTACAAACGGTCATGGAATTTCATTTTCCTTCAATAAAAGCGAGAAAGGATACATAAAGGATATTAAAAATATTTTGAAGAAAAAGTTTGATATTCCCATTTTTATCAGGCATCAAGATAATGTTACAACAGTAAGTTGCTATTCGATAATTCTAGAAGAGTTATTTAAAAGTTTATTCGGAAAATATGCCCATAATAAGCATTTACCCTATTGGATGCTTTATTTACCGCAAGAAAAACAAAAAGAATTATTCAAAGCAATGTGGCGTGGCGATGGTTCTAAAACAGTAAAGGGGTTTCATTACACAACGTCTTCAAAGTTTTTGGCAGAACAATTAAGACAACTATTATTAAGAATAGAATTATTACCATCTATTTACATAACAAGAGCTGAGCACAGGAATAAAAGACCATCAAAAATAGATGGAAGAGAAATATACTTTAAACATGATAAACATGAGTTTGAAATTAAGGGAGGATCCGTTGTAAAGGGATGCGAAATTCTTGATATATCACATGCTTATGTAAGGCAAAGAAATAGAATAATGCATTATGGATGGGTTGATGAGAAATATGCTTACTTAAAACCACGGAAAATTTCATTCGATTACTATAAAGGTCCTGTATTAAATCTAACGGTTAGAAATGATAATTCTTTTGTGACGACATCATTGACACTTCATAATTGTGATGGCCCGCTTTTCAAAAATAAGAAAGTTGCTATCATCGGTGGTTCTGACACTGCCGTCAAGTCTGCCCTTTATCTTAGCGAGATTGCTTCCGAGGTTTACTTGATCCATCGCCGAGACCAATTAAGGGCTGAGGAGGCGAATCAGGAGAATCTTAAAAAATCTGCTGTCAAAATAATCTGGAACAGCGTTGTTGATAAGATAGAAGGAGACAATTTTGTCAATAAGATTATAATCAAGGACGTCAACACCAACGAGACAAAGGAATTGGAAATAGACGGAGTCTTTGTTGAAATAGGCGAAATACCAACAACGGAGATTATGAAAGCTGCTGGCGTTGAGATAAATGAGAAGAACTTCATCAACGTTAATGATAATTTTGAGACCAACATACAAGGAGTTTTTGCAGCAGGCGATGTGACAGGCTCGTTCGCCCAGATAGTTGTTGCTGCGGCAGAGGGGGCGGAAGCTGCCACCAATGCCTATTTATTTTTGAAGGGAGGAGTCTATGGAGAGAAGAAACCTGCGGACTATGGTGAGAAAAAATGAGAACCTCAACTAAGAAACGAATCATAACCATAATAATTTTGGTTGCCATGCTAGGAAGCAGTATGACCTATGCCATAATATCTGCAGTCCCCTCTCAGAATGAGGTCCAGGCTAGTTGGGGAGCCAGACTGATAATAGTGATATTCGGCGAGCAGTCTACGATACCGGCTGACATTGGTGTTACAAATGAGACCAGAACAAAACTGTTTACACTTAATTCGGACGGTATGATGTACAAGACAGGAACAGAAGATGCTACTTTAGGAGATTTTTTTAAAATTTGGGGCGAGAATTTTAACAGCACCTGCATATTAGACTATTGCAACAATGGGAATAGCTCTATGGCGATGTACGTCTTCCAAAACGGGAAATGGATACAAAATTCTGAATACGAGAATTACGTTATTAAAAATGGAGATGGCATCATGGTTGATTATAGATGATGTACGCTGGTTCAAATCCTGCCCTCCGCATTACATTTGATTCACATCCGACTCAGAAGACATGAAAATATATCCTATAAAAAATAAAAATATTATTGATTAGCATGGGCAGTTTTATAGAATTTAATGATACATTACAAATAACAACAGAACAAGGTTTTCCTAAAGAACTTAACCTTGAAGCACATCAGAAAAAACCTTTCAGAGTAGAAGATTTTAAAAATCGTATATTCGAGTTCAAAAATAAAGAAGGAGCAAGATTATATCATCCGGCTCCCGCAAGAGTTTTTCTTGTTCATAATATAAATGGTAAATGGTTATACTGGGGTCATGTTCACATAATAGAACAGACTATACATGCTGACACAAAAACAACTTCGGGAAAATTCAAAATAGTGAAGATATACGACCCGCAATATCAAAAGATGATAAGTAAAAATGAAGTGGATGAAGGTAAAGAATATTTTGGTAAGTAGTCGGATTTTAACCCAAAGACGAGCATGCCCTCCACATTTTACTGTTAAATAGGCCGATAAAACAAGGTTGTACTACTATGGATGTAAGGAACCTGAGACAATTTGTGCAAGAAATTGTAAAAAAAGCAAGTAATCTGAAGGATAAACATACTTCTGAGAAAAATGCCTCTGTTAACTATGCCTGCATTTTTTGTCAAAACGATGAGCAATACGATAGTTTTGTGACTGTTGTACAAAAGATTAGCAAGGTGGTTGAGGAAACACCAACTGGCACATTATTTCATATTCAGCCATTAAATACAATCGCAGGAAAGCTTCGGTTATTAAAAATCCGAAAGCCAGATGCAACAAGGCCCGAGCTGGGTGATGCTGATTTTACGGTTTCAGATTATCCTGAATTCAAGAAGAAATATTTATCGCAAGAGGGTTTCAGCTTAATAGTTCGCAAAAACTTTGAGATGATAGAATTAGTAGATCCCAAATTCAATGTAAGGGCATATTTTTCAAACCCGCCCTTGGACAAACAGCTCGGAATTAAATAACACAGTATTAGTAACCAAGTAGGTTCGAATGCTGAGTGATAAGAAATGAAGAATACCGAATGCACGATTTATATTACAACAAAGAAAGGTAAAGTGTTACAAACTTATCGCAAAGGGAAGAACGGTTGGGCACAAACCAGTTCAAGTGGTATTGTTCGCCACCTCACAGCAGAACAACTGTTGTCGCACATATTGCCACCGATTGCAATTGGACATGCTAACGTTAGAGTGGAACCCGACAAAAAATTAAAAAAATTCTTAAGAAAAAACTATGGTTGAAAGGCAAAATGAAAAATAACTCTTTCTACAACATAGACATTTAAAGATTAGATTTCTATTAAAAATCAGATATAAATGAAAGAAGAAAAGTTGATAATAAGTGAAGGATATAAGAATCTTTCTGCAGTGCTGACTTCTCCTGAAAGCAGTATAACACCTGTTGTTGTAATGTGTCATGGATATTCAAGAGATAAGAATGGCACAAAGTATATCATGCTATCCGAAAAACTTGCCGAAAAAGATATGTCATCATTACGTTTTGATTTCTCTGGTCATGGAGATAGCTGGGGCTTTCTTGAAGATTTTACGAACAAGCTTGGAGTTGATAATCTTGATGATGTTGTATGGTATTTGCAAAAACGCGGCTACAAGAACAAGCAGATGGGTATTAGTGGTTCAAGCACAGGTGCTGAAATTGCGGCTCTTTATGCTGCTAAAAATCCTGAAATTGGTGCATTAGCTCTAAGGGCTCCTACATATGGAGTGGAAACATTGAGAGCAGTCAGATGTGTCAAGTCTCCAACCTTGATAATAACTGGCGAAAAAGATACCTTGATCGCTCCATCTGCTGCCAGAAGATTCTTTGATAGTCTTAATTGTGAAAAAGATTTCAAGATTATTCAAGGAGCAACTCACGAATGCCAAGAAGTAAAGCATATAGAAGAACTGAACAGACTAAATTCTGAATGGTTTGAAAGATGGTTAAAATGAAGATGCTTGATAAAGCTTCTTCCAACTGAAAAAATAAGAATAGAAACTTCTAAGATGAAACAATATGGCAAAGGCTATTAATTACTCTTTTTTATGAAATTTCTTAGCTTCTTCTTCCAACGCTTCTAGCCTATCATAATAATCCGAGAATTCGTTCAGATGCGCTAGGGCTATCTTCCCGGTGAGTATCGGGTCATCGTTGGTCACATTCGTTGCGGGGCTTATTTTGCCATGCTCCAGTTCAACGTCCATGCCCATCCTGAACTGTTCAACGTCAAATTCGTTCCAGTCAATGCCAAGTTTCTCTCCTATTTTCTTGGCCTCTTCGGCGGTAAAATGCTTTTTCATAACAAATACATAGAAGGTCGGGATTTAAAAAACAGCGATAGAACATTTTAATACTAACAAAAAATATTTTATATAATGACACATCTCACTAGATTCAGTTTTGGCGCGACTTCTGCTGTTGTTACCAGTCTGGCATTTATAGTCAGCATGAGCAAAAACATTAACCCTAAGCTCACCATTATCGGTTCGTTGCTGGTGATCGCTGTCGCTGACAACATTTCCGATTCGCTGGGCATTCACATTTACCAAGAGTCAGAGCTCAAGAAACCTAAAGTCATAAGAGTTTCCACATTCTCCAATTTTTTAACAAGATTATTATCAATATTGATCTTTATCTTATTAGTCGCATTTTTGCCTATAAGTTATGCTGTCATTGTTTCAATAGTTTATGGCATCTCGCTGCTTTCAGTATTAAGTTATCTCATAGCAAAAGAACAGAAAGCTAATCCGTACTTTGCAATTCTGGAGCATGTTGCAATCGCCGTCTTGGTTATTGCTGTTAGTAGCTTCTTGGGTGGATGGATTACTGGCATTTTCAAAGTTTGAATTAATAAATGACTATTTTCTAAGATCATCTATTCAGAATCTCAAGTCTTTCAGCTAGCTACGCATTCATATCCATTCCAACATTTTCCTTCGCCGCAATCACAAACCTTTACTTCCTTGCTGTTGTCAGTAGAACATCCGCAAGCTCCAATAAGGCAAGTATTCGGAAAATCGCTAGCAGATTTACAACATAGTTGAGTTGTAACAGTTCCACCAGATGCTCTGCACAATTCATCTGTTGTTTTATTATTTGTTGCGTTGCACATGATCGAAGGCATTAGACATTTTGGCGTGCTGTAATAACATCTGGGGTTGCATACATCTCCATCTTGTAAATAACCTTCCGGACATTTGCATGATGGACAAGGGGCAAAGTCGCAATTAGGTGCGACCCTTCCTACGGCACTTCCATCCGGACATATCTTCGCTTCTTCTGTGCAAGCCCTTGGTTGAGAATTTTGTTGAAGCGCTATTCCTATAACAACTATGATAACAGCGCCAATGATACAATAGTATTTGTTCATACTAAGCCATTCTAACTGGATATATTTCTTGTTGCTCAATAGGCAAATCGACCTTGTTGATTTCTCTCAAGTCGCTCAAGTCATTCATCTTTATCATCTTGCCAGACAGCGTGTAGAGAACATCATCCATGTAGAGAGATCTTCTTATCTGAGACTGATAGTCGTAGTAATAATATTCAGTCTTGTTGATAGTCTCGTTCTCATGGGTTATCCTTCCTTTCAAAACAAAACCGTTGCTCAAGTCAACGTTGAAAACATACGCACCTTGCCAAGTTTGCTGATAATCCTTTTCTGCTAAAGATACTGGGATTACAAGAAGGTTCTTTGATTTGCTAAATAAGAATGCCTTGTGATCGTTCAAAGCTTCTGAATAAGTGCCTCTCTCACCGATAATATATTTTGAAATCTCCTTTGGGTTCGATACATCGCTGACGTCAAACAATGAGAGTTTCATTCCTTGCACTCTGCCTTGCTCTGTTGCGTCGACTCCTACGCCTATTACGTGGGTCTCGTCATATGGGTGCAGATAATTCGAGACGCCTGGTATCTTCAAGTAGCCTAGCACTGCGGGATTGGTAGGATTGCTCAAGTCTATTACAAACAAAGGATCAATCTGCCTGAACGTCACCAAGTATCCTTTTTCTCCTAGGAATCTTACAGAATAAATCTTTTCTCCGTGAGCAAGGTCTTCTAATTTGCCAATTATTTGTAGATTGTTGTCAAGGACGTAAACATGATTTAAGGATTCTGCTTGCCAGTTTCCTGTTGTGGTAGCTATCCTAAAATTATTATTGTACTCGTCCATGGAGAATTGGTTAAGTGTATAGCCAGGAACCTCACCGTTCGTCTGGTACTCTATGTTACCGTTGTCTATGGATATCTTATGAATTATTGTCTTTTCCATTTCCTTTGATATTTCAACTTGTACTTTCTGAGCATTGTCCTCTATGGTTTTCATTACCTGTGCTCCGTTCTCAGGCCCCAGCGAATTCAGGTAATCCTGCAAGGATTTTGATATTTGTTGCATCTTCTCATACTTGGTAATGTTCGAGTCCCTTATGGCACTTATCTTAACCTGCTCCTGCACTGAAACAGCAGGTATGACTGCCTCATCGAGTATCCTGTCGTAAAAGTCATAGTCGCTTAACCTCTTCGTGTAAACGACATAGATGTTTGATGTAGAAACATAAAGGTTCTCGCTGTAGCCCATTAGGAACGTTTTGCTGTTCAGTTCCTGATTATCGTTCTGCGTGTTTATTGATATCACGTTCGTAAATACATAGGAAGTGTCCGGAGAGTCAAAGTAGTATACAT
>CAYGWD010000003.1:0-55310 GCA_964353745.1 uncultured archaeon | reverse complement strand
ATTTTCATAAAGTTCACTTTTTAAGATAATAGTTTCCTTGAATATAAAGATTGTCTTTTCAGATTAGGACTCCCGTCAGATGAGAGTAGCCAACCTCTTTTATCCTCACCTTGACAAACTTTCCAAGCAAATTCTCCTTGTTTTCAACCAGGATTAGCTTGTAAGCGGGGTTCCTACCAAGCCATTGGCCAGCTTCCTTTCCCCTTTTAGATACCAGTACCGCACCTTCCCAGTGCATCCATTCATTGTTCTTCTCAAAGGATATTTTTCTCACTATTTCTGACATTCTTTCGCTTCTTTCATTAACAATGTTGCGTGGTAGTTGCTCAAGTTTTTCAGCAAGAGTCTTATTTCTTAATCCGAACTTTGAGACATTGGTCCAATCAGGCTTGATGTTCTCTATTATTTTAATAGTATTCTCGAACTGTTCTTCAGTTTCTTCAGGAAAGCCCACGATGACATCGGTCCATAGGTTAAAATTAATATTCTTTCTAAATCCTTTTACAATTTTTAAGAAATCCTCTATTTTGTAATCTCTGTTCATTTTCTCCAATACTTTATCATCCCCAGATTGGATAGGCAGGTGTAAGAACTTGTATATTTTATCGTTCTGATAAGATTCTATTAGATCATCGAGTATGGGCAGAACGTTCTTTGGATTCATCATCCCTACTCTGACTAGAAAATTACCAGGAATAGTAGAGATTTCATTTAATAGTTTTGGTAAGCTTGATTTGTCTTCCAAGCCATAGGAGGCATTGTCCTGAGAGGTCAGCCAAATTTCTTTACAGCCTTGCCTTATTGAATTCTCTATTTCTTTGATTATCATCTCCTTTGGATATGAGAATAATTTACCTTTGGCAAACCTAACGCAGCAATAAGCACAGGAAGAGTCGCAACCGCTTGAGATTGGAACTATGTCTATCACAGGGTTCTTTCTTATTTTCGGCAAGCATAATTTTACTTCTTCTGATTTTCCAAGGTATTCCACTCTCTTTCCTTCCAAGGTTTTCTTGACAGCCTGCGCAATTTCTTTTACGTGGTGGGTGCTTACCAGACTGGCTTCCGGAATGATGTCTGTCACCTTCCTGTATATTCCTTCAGGCATGCATCCGGCTATGATTAGTTTTTTTTCAGGATAAGCGTCTCTTATTTGTTTTATTCTAAATAGAATTCGTTGTTCAGTAACCTGCTTTACAAAGCATGTCACGACTATTATTAGGTCAGCATACTTCTCATTTTTTATAATGTCAAAACCAGCTGCTTCCAAAAGGCCGGCCATTATCTCTGCTTCGCATTGGGACGCAGAACAACCATAAGTTTCTATGTAGACGCTTGGCATTTTTTCACAGGATTATATTCCTGTTATAATTATAAGAAACTAACTTATATGAAATTTCGCTAATGTAAAAGATACAACCTTTTCTCAGAAATATATCGGTGAGTTATCTGAATAAGCTTAAATCTTTAATCTTTAATTTATTATCTATGACTGAAGAAATGATGGGATACATAAAAGATTTTGTAGGTAGTAAATCTATTAAAGAGGAATTTAGAAATAATATTTTATACATTGGTCAAAAATGTGAAAATGAGAATTTTGAAAAAGTTGATGGAAGTCTTTTAATGGCATCACAAACTGTATTGGATTTATTGGTGGGTTCTAGAATTCTTGAGCAGCCTACTGGCAGAACTTATAAATTAACAAAAGAACGTGGAGAACAATTATACAAATGGTTGAAAGGAGAAGAGTTTAAAAAAGGTCCTGAAAGATTACCAATAACTGATGATGGAGCAGCGACACATCATACAGGTGGTGGCGGTCGTTCTGAAGAATAATTTAATCGGTAGGTATCATCTTATATCTATTTCAGTTAGTCTGCATATGCCATTCTAGCTTGTGGAAATGAAATTTAGATAGTGTAAAATCAAAGCAAGAATCCTGTTGTGTGTTCCGCATTGCCTACTGAACTGCCTAAAGATAGAGGAATATTTTTTCCTGTTTTTCTGTCTGTAAGTTTTAAGCCAGAAATAACCGCGGGATACTCATTGTAGGTCAATTTATTTGGAATTATTTTTAGAAATTTTTTCTTGAATGTCCATGAAGAGTGAGAATAAGAATTTACAATAAACTTTATTTTTTCTTGTTTGTTTTCTCCTGTTATAGTAAAGGTAGGTGTATCCTCGCCGCTTCTATTTACACTTATATCACTGAATTTATGCATTTCTTCGCCATCAAAAAATGATATGTCCTTCTTCAGGGACTTTCCAAGTAAATGCGGATTGAAATAACTTAAAACACCACCATTTTCAAAATGAAATATCCCCCAATACCAGGGCGGTGGAGGCACACTCAAGAATATGCGCTGAAAGTAAGCGCTTCCATGTATCGGTTTATTTTTTATTCTTCCGCTCAAGCCAAGATGATTTAATTTTATAATAGAGTATCCCCTGTTACCTATGTAGGTGCTTGACTGATAGGTCGGTTTTATGAATTCGTGCTTAGTCTTTATTTCTGCAATGAATTCAAAATCATTTCCAATTTTTACAATATTTTTATTCTCATCCACAGAAAAACAGGTAGGTGTGGCAGAGTCTGAATAAATTCCTTTGTCTGATATATTTATGTTGCACTGCTCAAGAAGAAGGTTGTGATTCATATTTTCTCCGTCAAAATACCATGCGGCGACTGCACCGCAGAGATTTCTTCTATCTTTAGAAGGTTTTATTTTGAGCCTGACGCCGTTGCAATCAATTTCTCTTACGTTTTTTGTTGACCACAGTATCATTAATTGTCTTGGCTTTTCAGGATTCTTAGGATTATCAAAAAAGAACAACCAGAACCACCACCACCAAGCTCCATTGGGCATGGGTTCATTTTCTATGTCGAAAATCTTCTCTATGCCAACAGGGCCAGCTTTACTTTTCATTTTTTATCACTGGTTGACTTCTGAAACTTAGTCCCCCACAATCGTTATGACGACTTCTCTTTCTCTGGTTTCAGCGTCAAAGTTAACTACCATTATGTTCTGCCATGTCCCGAGCATCAACTTACCGTCTTTTACAGGTATGGATTGACTGCTGCCAGTTAGCATCGACCTTATGTGAGAATAGGCGTTCTCCACGTGCTGATAGATTTCCTTCGATCCTGACATCTTCTCCAAAGTTCTTCTAAAGTCTTCCAGGAGCATCGGGTCGTTCTCGTTTATGATCACTGCTGCTGTTGACCCTGTCGCGAAAACGTTGCAGATGCCGTCTTCTATGTCTTCCTCTGCTTCTGCATTTCTTACGATGTTTTCGACCTTTCCTGTTATGTCACAGAACTCCTGGGATTTTATCTTTACTTTTATTGTTTCTGAATAAGCCATATTATTAATGCGGTTGGTTATTATAAATTTTTTATTCCTCTGGCCTGTTGACCAGAACAGCGTCTTCTATGATTAGCCTGCCCATCTTCGTTTCGTTGTTCCACTCTTTGTTGCTTTTGGTTATCTTGATGCTTCTCTGGAAATCAGGACAGTCCAGAACTATTACCTCGAACCTGCCGTTCTCAGAAAAAATATCACAGTCTTTTGATTTCAACTCTTCTACAGCTTTCTGGTCAATCATTCTTCCGAGCCAGATTTCGTTCAGGTCAGTTGTAGCAGTTATTATTGCCTCTAACTTATTTTTTACAATCTCATCAAGCAGATAATTCCTTTCCAAGCCCCAGAGAGGTGTTAACAGCTTCAGATTCAATTCTTTGCACACCTTTTTTATGACTCTCCTCTCTTTTTTGTTGCTTATGACCCCGCAAACAACGCCTTCACAGTCCAATCCGCTCAACAGAACTCTCAAATCTTCTTCATTATCGTTATTATTGGTCTCTTTGGATACCAGTTGAATTTTAATCATTTGGGACTGCATCAGAGCAAGGCCGATGTTGGGAGTCTGATACAAATAATTCTTGCCGTCTTTAGCGTGGACAACAGCCAAATATTTTATCTCATGGCCGAGTTCCTTTGCTTTTAACAATGCCAGAACGCTCTCGATGCTGCCGGAAAACAGAGCCGCTAAATTCATACCAATATTACAATTTTTGGGCTTAAATTTTCCATCGGAAGCAGGGGAAAGCCAGTAGAATATTATTTAAATATTTTTAAATTCATTATTTAATACGCAGAGGGGTGTTAATGAGTTTTAGAATAAAGATAGAAAACGTTGTAGCGTCAACTTCTTTGGGAGTTCCTGTAAAACTCGAAAAACTGGTCTCCAATTTGGATGGTGTTGAGTACGAGCCAGAGCAGTTCCCAGGCTTGGTCTACAGAATAGACGACCCAAGAGTTACATTCCTTCTTTTCGGTAGTGGTAAAATAATTTGTACTGGTGGAAGAATTATTAATGATGTGAAGAGAGCAGTGTCAAAGGCGGACAAGAAGTTAAAAAATATAAAGAAAAGTTGATTGTTTTTTATGGAAGTAGAAGAGTTTGAAGAATTTTTTAGGCAATACTACCTAATGGAATTGGAAGCAGCAGCTCTAGCTGGAAAGAAATCAATTATAGTCGATTTTTCTTTGTTGGACAAATTTAAGCCAGAGTTGGCAGACAAACTTTTGAACGACCCTGAAAACATGATAAAGGCTGCCAGAGAAGCTATTCTGAGTACGGACCTTTTGGGGGAGAACATAAAAATAGAACCCAGATTCAAGAATCTGCCTGAAAAATTCAACCTGAGAATAAGGAGCTTGAGGTCAGAACACATTGGTAAATTCTTATGTTTGGATGGCGTTGTCAGAAGAGCCTCAGAAGTTAGGCCTGAATTTGATGTTGCCATTTATCAGTGCCCTGAGTGCGGTCAAAAAATGGAGATAAAGCAGACAGAGAGATTCTTGAACCCTCCTGTCATTTGCGAGAATCCTGAATGCGGCAGAAAAGGCGGTTTTGTTTTGATTGACAGAAGACTTTTTGATGCCAGATGGATATTCATTGAAGAACCGTTCGAAATAGTCACAGGAGAAAGGCCAGGAGAGGTTCCGGTGTATCTGAAAGGGGATTTGACTATTCCGGAGATGCAAAGAAAAACAGACCCTGGAAACAGGCTTAAGGTAAATTGCATTGTCAAGGAAACAAAGAAATTCATAAAAGGAAAACTCAGGACGCAAATGGACATCTATGTTGAAGCTAATTACGTGGAACCTACGGAGATGGAATGGGAAGAGGTTATAATAACTCCCCAGGACGAGGAAAAGATCAAAGAGTATGCGAATGATCCAGAAATATACAATAAAATAGTTGCTTCTATCGCTCCTTCCATTTACGGAATGAATGAAATAAAAGAGGCTGTAATGCTTCAATTGTTTGGCGGAGTTCCTCACAACTTGCCTGACAAGACCAGGATTAGAGGAGACATCCATATTTTGTTGATCGGCGACCCCAGCTGTTTGATTGCAGACGAAAGAGTCGTTATGTCTGATGGAACTATCATGAAGATTGGTGAAATGGGTACCGAACATCTGGAGGACATAAATTACAACCTGCACATGGGAATGGGAAGAAAAGTTGGCAAGGCAACGAAGTTTCATTTTTTCAAAAGCCAGCCGATTATAGAAATAGTAACTGAGACAGGCAAAAGCATAAAAGGAACTTTCAATCAACCCGTGCTAGTGCTAAAAGATAGGGAGAGGATATGGAAAAGATTAGATGAGATAAAAATAAACGATAGAGTTTGTACCATATCGAAAATAGAATGTAGGAAGAAGCGTTTTGTTGATACCGAATGGACAGATTGCAGCTATTATCATAAAAGCTGGCATATAAAAATTCCGAAAGTTCTTGATGAAAGTCTGGCAGGTATTTTCGGTTATATAATTGCAGACGGCTGGATACGAAAAAGAAGCATAGGTTTTGTAATAAATAAGGACGAATTGGACATAGCTCCGAAAATTATAAATCACCTTGAAAAATGTTTTGGCGTACCAATCAGCTCTTATGAGCATAAACGCACAAGTGAAAAGATTGTGTACTACGAAGTCAACCGTACCCATTTGGCCAGGCTGCTTTCATTTTTAAAGGAGAAAAGAGTGCCTAACCTTGTATTCCAATCAAGAGACTCTGTAGTGGCTTCTTTCTTAAGATGGCTTTACGAGGGTGATGGCAGCGTTTTCTCTAAAGGACGCGGACGCACATCAGTTAGCTTGAGGTCTAATAACATTGAACTTTTGAGGGATGTCCAATTATTGCTGCTAAGGTTTGGCATTCATTCAAGAATTCTATGGGAAAACAAAAAAAGAATGGTAAAAATAAAGGGTCGCGAGGTTATAAGCAAACCAAACGGTTCACTAATGATTAGGCGTTCCGAATCAATAATAAAATTCTCAAAAAACATAGGCTTTGTAAGTCAAAAGAAAATTTCTAAACTAGAAAAAGCAGTTGAATATGCAAAATCTCATGTTCATCGAGTTCACAAAGAACGAAGTGAGAAGATTGTAAAAATAAACAACGATTTCCCCCAAGATGTTTTTGATGTTGAGGTGCCTAATTATCACAGGTTTGTAGCCAATGGAATTATCGTTCACAATACCGGCAAGAGCCAACTGCTAAAATTAATATCAGGAATAATTCCAAGGGGCAAGTATGTCGGGGGCAAGGGCGCGACAGCGGCTGGGTTAACCGCAACTGTAGTCAAAGATGAGGAGTTCGGCGGGGGATGGATGCTCGAGGCAGGCGCAATGATTTTAGCGAACAAGGGAATATTGTGTCTGCATCCTGAAACAAAGATTCTGATAAATGACAAAATAGTTTCTGTAAAAAATATTTTTGATGGGAATATTGCTGAAAAGGCTATTTCCAAGGGAGAAATTATAGAAGTAAATGATAAATCGAATTTTTCTGTCAGTTCTTTTGACCTCAAAAATAAAACCGTACTCAATGCCATGTCCTTTGGCATAGGCAGAAAGCAATACAAAGGCAAGATGATGAAAATAAAATTTGATTCTGGATTTGAAATTTGCTTAACCCCAGGTCATAAACTTCTTGATGGAAATTCTTTTTCTTGGAAGGCTTCTAAGGAATTTTCTAGCAATGACAGCGTAGTATCGCCTTTGAAACTTTTACAGCATAAAATCAAGAAGATATATGTGATGGATATCGTTCCTGATGAATGGAAAGTTTGCTTGGCAAAGGAAGAAAAATTCGAGCTAAAGAAAGTCATTTTGAGCAGATACAGGACGATTAAAGATTTTAATGATAGGTTTAGGCTAAATCGTCATTTTCTTTCAGGCGGCTTGCAGATTTCTGTTGGAGAATTCAAGAACATTTTGAAAGACTTGCATCTTTATGAAGAATGGAAAAACAGGTGTCTCAAATTTGCGATGTCTCATGGAGGAAACAGATTAAAAACACCATTTTTAACTCCGGAATTGGGCTATGTGTTGGGTTTCATTTTTGGAGATGGCAACGTAAGCACGAATCATAGAAGGTCTAGGATATCTGTGATGCAGTCAGAATCTCATAGAAAATACATTAATAATCTAATGAGATGCTGGGAAAAAATCTCTGAAAGACCAAATGTACACAGACAAATAATGAGAAGCAAAATAAGAGGCAAAGAAGTTGAATCAGATTGTAGTCAACTGTATATGGGTAATCGATTGCTGGCTGAGATTTATAAAAAAATAGTTGGAGAAAAACTTGAAAATTTGCTCTTGTTGAATGATGATACACTAAGAGCCTTTATAGCAGGTGCAATGGATTCCGATGGCTGTATATCTTTAAAGAATTCCAACAAAAGAGGCAAGAAATATAAAGTGGCACATGTTGAGTTTCTTTTATCTAATAACAAGGAAACTAATTTGAATTTTATCTTGGCTCTAAGAAGATTTGATGTCTATTCAAGACTAATAGAAGGAGATAGCGTTCATAGAATAAGAATAACAGGAAGAAAAGACGTCGCAACCCTTAAGGATGCCATAGATAGATATTCAGAAAAAATAAGAGTTGAAATACCTAAAAGAATAAATCTGGTTTCTAGTGCGAGCGACAAGCTACCTATTTGTCTTGTTCTAGAAATATGTAAAGAACTGAGCAACATCAACAAATCTGTTCTGGTCAAGCGAGGTGTTTGGAGCACAATTTATGATTACAGAAATCTGAAGAGGCAGCCGTCAAGAGACCAGCTACAAAAATTGTCACTGCGGCTAAAAGATCAATTGAGTCCTGATTTAAGCTATAGCATCCAATCATTGCTAAATCGGGATTTCTTTTTAGACGCTATAAAAAGTATAGAAGAGTTTGACTATGAAGGTTACGTATATGACATCTTTGTTCCATCACTTCACAATTTTGTTGCTGACGGCATCTTTGTCCATAATTGTATTGATGAATTTGACAAGATGTCCAAGGACGATCAGATTGCAATGCACGAGGGTCTTGAGCAACAACAGATAAGCATCGCGAAGGCTTCTATTGTCGCGACGTTGCCTGCTCAGGTTTCTGTTCTGGCAGGCTCCAACCCTAAATTCTTTAGGTTCGATCCGTTCAAGTCAATAGCAGAACAAGTTGACATACCTGACACTCTATTAAGCAGGTTTGATTTGAAATTTGCTTTGAAAGATGTTCCTGACAAGGAAAAGGATGAAAAACTAGCTTCACACATATTGGAGACAAGATTAAAGCCAAGCTTGGTAGAACCTTTGATAGCTCCCGAATTCTTGAGAAAATACATAGCTTATGCTAGGAAGAATAGTAAACCTGAGATGACCAGGGAAGCGGCCGAGAAATTAAAGAATTTTTACCTTGACATGAGAAGCCTTTACGCAGGCGAGGAAACCGTCGCGATAACACTGAGGCAGAACGAAGGCTTGATGAGGCTGGCAGAGGCGGCCGCCAAGATAAGGCTTTCTAAGAAGGTTGAAATGAAAGACGCTGAGAGATCGATAAACATAATGAGGTTCTCAATACAGCAACTAGGCTATGACTATGAGACTGGCAAAATAGACATTGACAGGACAGAAGGCGTCTCCGCTTCGCAGAGAAGCAAGATTCACATAATACTGGACATAATTGACGAGCTTGAGAAGAAGATCGGCAAGCCCGTCCCGAAGGAAGAGATAATAGCAGCAGCCGAGGATCAAGGATTAAAAGCTGAGACTACAGAAGATTTATTAAGAAGACTAAAGTCTGAAGGCTCTATATTCGAGCCAAAATTAAATTACCTGGAGAGCATAAAGTGATTTGATGATATTAAAATTTAAATTAAAAGATGCCAAACATTTTGGGTGGGAAGGATTAAAAGGTTGGGAATTTAATTCTAAAGAAGATTTTGAAAGAACAAGCGCAGCAATGTTTGAGGTAACAGGAAAACATGGAAAAGTTAAATCTTTAGCAAGCGACAGAGTTTATTTAATTTTAGGGGGAAAAGGAAAATTTATAATAAATGAAGAAGTTGTTCTGGTAGAAAAAAATGATGTTATCATAGTTCCAAAAAACACACCATATGATTACAAGACGACCAAAGGAAAACTGAGATTGTTTTTGGTTCATGCTCCGGCTTTTGATAATACTAAGGAGATAAAATTAGAGTGATATTATGGAAATAAAAAGAATAACAGCAAAAAAAGCGTCGATTGGCGAGATAGTTAATGGAACCTTTGTGAGAAAAAGCGGTTTTGAGAGCAGCTATGCCTTAACCAATTTGGGAAGAAGATTGTCTCGGGTAAGAATACTGGGCCTGATAGTTGACAAGTTCATAAGTCCCGATGAGAGATACTCCACGATAACATTGGACGATTCCACTGACACCATTAGGTGCAAAACCTTTGTCAACATCAAGATATTTGACGGCTTTGGGGAAGGAGACTTCGTGGATGCTTTTGGAAAGATAAGGGAATACAACGGAGAGATTTACATAATACCAGAGATAGTGAAGAAGGCCGATCCTAACTTTGAGACGCTACGGCTTCTTGAGTTAGAAAAGATACTTAGAGAGCAGAGGGAGAAGATAAAGAATATAAAAGAGTTGCAAAAACAAACCTCTGATTTAAATGAGTTAAAAACAGCCGTTAAGCAGTTCATGAGCCTAGAGGACGCCGAAGGAATCTTGGAAGCTCAGCAAATAACAGAAAATATGACCGAGGAAAAGGTGATCAGTTCTGTTGAGATCAAGAGCAAGATTCTGAATCTCATTGAGAAATTAGACAAAGGCGAAGGCGCGGACTATCAAGAGATTCTGACAAAGTCTGGCTTGTCTGAAAATGATGTTGATTTCTCAATACAGGACCTGTTAGAGAGTGGCGTCTGCTTCGAGCCTATTGCCGGCAAGATAAAAAAAATAGGATAAACTTAGACAAGGTAAAGAAATTATAATATATATAAAACAAATAATTCTTATGAAAGGTGCCGTAGATTTAATAACTTTAATCATTGTTGCGTGCATGGTCGTCTCCATAGGTCTGATGCTTTGGTTTTATTTAAATAGCTACTATTCGCAGGTTAGCCAGACAGGAGAGGCTAGAACGCAAAGAAGTTTAGAGACTTTATCTTCATGCATGAGAATAGAGGAGGCGACCCAGAATAAGTTTTTCATTAGGAACTGTGGTCAGGGTGTAATAACAAATGATACTTTGAATGTTTATGTTGATGGAGAAATAACTAATTTTGATTTAGCTCCCACTTCTATAGATGCAGGAAAAACTGGGACACTAAGTATTCAAGGAGTTTGGAGTATGTCAATAGGACAGCATTACTTAAGAATAACCAATCCAAATTTCGAAACTTCTGCCATGTTTGATGCAGAGTTGCCAGATTCTTGCGTTACGGTTTTGGACTTGGAATTTGATGAAGGTTCAGGAACAACTGCTAAAGACAGTTCTCCTTATGGGAACGATGGAACATTATATAGTGGTACTTCAATATGTTCTAATCCCCCAACTTCTGGTTGTCCAAAATGGACTCAAGGGATATATGGTTCTGCATTAGAATTTGATGGCATCAATGACTTTGTCTCAGTATCCAATGATAAAAGTATAAATATTGCTGGTGATTACACTATAGAATTATGGGTAAAACGAAACATGAAAACAGGCTATCAATATTTAGTTTACAAAGAAGAAAATTGTAATGGATATGGGATTGCCATTGATGATTCTTCGCGAGTTCTCATATATTTTGGTAACGGAACTAATTGTGGTGGTTTTTGGCTGAGGACTACAAGTTCATATACACCTAGTACTGGTCAGTTTTATCATTTAATGGGAACACATACGTCTGGAAAGCAAAAAATCTATGTAAATGGTAACGAAACTAGTCTTGTTTCTGGAGGGAACTATGTTGGCAATCCTCTTTCTACCTCAACTCCTTTAAATATTGGAAGGCACGCTACTTCTGGATACTACTTTAATGGCACAATAGATTCGGTAAGAATCTGTAGCCAGTCTTTGACTCCAGATCAAACTCTAAACTTTAGAATTATATAAATATCAAAATAATATTAATTTAGTGAACAGAATGGACTATGAAGAATTGTTAAACAAGGCGTATGAAAAATTGCCCCAGACAGCAAAATATTCGGATAGGTTTGAAATTCCTACTGTAGAAACCGCTATCCAGGGCAGCCAAACCGTAATCAAGAATTTTTCTCAAATATGCGAATCTCTAAGAAGAGACCCCAAGCACTTGTTAAAATTCTTGACAAAAGAGTTGGCAACGCCGGCTAATTTTGACGGCAGCAGGGCCATGCTGCAATCTAAAATACCGCAAAGCCTGATACAGAAAAAATTGGATATGTACGTGAAGGGCTATGTCCTCTGCAAGGAGTGCGGCAGGCCTGACACAAAGTTATCAAAAGAAGATAGGATAATCTTCTTAAAATGCGAGGCTTGCGGGGCTAAGAACTCTGTCAAATTGATAAAGTGAAATAATGAAAGCGCAATTCTTCATTATCTCGAGCGTGATAATGATTTATGTCATCGTGCTAACCTTTCAATACCTGACAGGATTCAGTGACATAAGGCTGAGCGGGGTTGAGGAGCATCAAGAACTTTCTTATATCAAGAACATAAAGGATAGCTTTATTCAGACCCTTAACACTTCTAACATCAGCAACAACGGAGACCTCAATAAGGTAGCAAAGGATATAGACTTTACAAAGAACTTTTTCAAACAAGAGTTATTAAAGAAGGGAATAGATTTCGATAGCAAATTTATAATTTTTTCAAATGGTTTTGAAACAGGAGATTTAAGTGAGTGGGATGGCATAGGTTGTACAGGCGTAGATTTTTGTCCAGAAGTGGTTAATTATGCATATGATGGTTCCTTTAGTCTTTATTGTGATAATATTGAATATGTTTATAAGAAACTATCTGGAATGAACGAAGTCTATGCAAGAGTATATGTAAATTTTAAGACATTACCTTTAAATGATCAAAGACATTACTTCATTAATTTTTTTGAGAACGGAAATCAAATTTTAGGTTTAGGTTTGTGGTATTATCAAGGTACTTACAGAGTGCATGCTTATTCTGATTCTATTGGAACCAGTTGGAATTCTACTATTAGCATTGGCGAAAATGAGTGGCATTTTTTTGAATTATATTGGTACGAGAATGGTACAAATTCAAAAATAAAAGCATGGCATGATGGATTTCTGAAAATTGATCAAATAGTTAATAGCGGAGATAAAGGTAAATTAATCGATGAATATAGGTTTGGTGGAGTTAATGTTGGTGGTGGAGGAATTCCAGACCTTCATGTTGATTGTGCAGCAATTAGCAGCGATTATGTCGGGGATAAATGCTTCCCAGACGAGCAAAATTATTTTGACTTTACGCTTAAAACAAATGGAATGCATACAGAAACAGAGTTTCCTTACCAAGAAAAGATTGTACCCAATCCCGTATGGTTCAATAACTTTGTTAACAACACTCTTGCAGGTCAACCTACTCTGTTTAGCTTGAATTGGACTGACGTTGTCGATTTGAGCGGCTATGTCTTTAGCTTCGATAACTGTACAGGCTCTTTTACCAATGATGCGTGGGTGCCTATGACTGGTTTAAATAACTGGTCGAGCGTGATTAAGGCAATTAGTCCGATTGTTGGCTGCACGATAAGATGGCAGGTCTATGCAAACGATACCTCTGGTAAATGGAACACAAGTTACATCTTCAGTCTTACGACAACAGGCACGCCTCTGCTAATTCAGTTTGTCAGTCCGACTGACAACAACGGTGCAACTGTCAGTAGGAATTGGTCTTATGTAAACGTCTCGATAACTGATGCTTTAAACACTTCTTCCTTCATCGATTGGAACAGAAGCTTGGTAGGCTACTGGTCAATGGATTCATATAACTCTTCTGGTGTTTTTGACAATTCTACATGGAACAATTTTGGAACGTTTAATGGCGTAACTTCGAGCAACATAACCACAGGCAAGTACGGATATGGATTGAACTTTAATGGAGTGCAATGGGGTAATAATTATATAAACGCCGGTAATCCATCTTGCCTTAACTTGTCAAGTACAGGAACGTTAGAAGCCTGGATATATCACAAGATATATGGGAGTGCCAATTATGATGTGTTCATAGGAAAGGATGATTGGCCCAGTGACCGAAATGGATACAATTTTATGATTAAGAGCGATTATAAATTGGGAGGACAAATTGCTAATGCAACTAATGAAAATTATATAAGTGGTAACACGGTTATTCAAAATTATACTTGGTATCATGTTGCGTTCGTCTGGAACAGCACTCATATGATATTATATGTTAACGGAAAAGTTGATAACACAGCTCCACAAACATTGATACCAAAATCTGATGTTTATGATCTTTGGATAGGCGGAAGTCCTAGTTGGGGTGCATCTTTTTTCAATGGCACCATCGACGAGGTGCGTGTATGGAACCGCGCCTTATCGCCAGAAGAAATAAATGCTTCTTACAACTCTGGATTGAACAGACTTTATCACAATTTCACCAACCTTACCAACAGTGTTTATCAATACTATGCCTATGCTATTGACACATCAGGTAATACTAATAAGACTGAAACTCGCACACTCACGACGACGACATCGGCTTACTGTGACAATTATATATCAACTTGTTCCAACTTAAATCAAGCTAACAAAGTTTATTGCTTGAACAGTAATGTTTCGTCTGTAGGAACATGCTTCAATATTCTTGCAAACAATATTACTCTGAACTGTCAGGGGTATACGATTAATTATTCCATGGCGTCTCCAGGTTACGCTGTCAATAACACTGGATATAACTTTACAAAAATAAGGAACTGCAACATTATCCAGAATTCAATTGGTAATTACAACCATTCCATCGTTTTCGTTAATGCCAACAACGGAACCATACAGAACAACACAATAAACGTATACAGCTTGGATTGGGGCAATAATGCAGTTTATCTTCAAGGTTCAAGCTTCAACAACATAACCAACAACACCATGACAGTTTACACGGGTGCCAACACAGTAGTTTATCTCATATGGAATTCCAACTACAACATGATAAGCAACAACATCCTAAACGCCTTGTGCGGATGGACAGCCGGTGTCGGCCTGCGTCAGAACAACCATAACAGCGTAATAAACAACATTGTTAACAGTCAAGGTAGCTTCGACTCTGGTGTTTACTTGACTTCGGAAACTAATTCATATATAATTAATAACACTTTCAACACAACCGGCTATGCCATTTACATAGAATCCTGGTATGATTTGACGTCTGATTTTAATCACACAGTACAAAACAATACTCAAAGAGGCAAGCCTGTCTATTACTACTTTAATAACAATTCCATAATCATACAGAATAACAATAACATAGGGCAGTTGTTCATAGCCAACTCTACCAATATCACGATAAGAAACGTGACCCTTGACAAAAATGGAATAACATTCGGCCTTACTACAAACTCTACAATAGAAAACTCCAACATCACGACTGACTGGAATTATGGTTTTGGTATATCATTTCAAGATCTCTCCAACAACAACACCATTAGGAACAATACGATAACAACCTACGCTTATAGTGGATTTGGAATTGACTTATCAGATTCAAACTCAACTATGATTCAAAACAATACGATAAAGACTTCTGATCAACAAGCTGATGGAATTCATTTATCTTATTCAAGTCTTAATACAATAAAGGATAATAGGATACAGACAAAATATCAATACAGTGGAAATAATCCCGATATAAGTGCTGATGTAATTCAACTTACAGGAAGTTATGGAAATACTATTTATAACAACTTATTCAATGAATCATCTACATCTAAGAATTATTTTGTTACTGGAATTTATTCTAACAACTGGAATGTCACCGAGCAATTAGGAACAAGAGTATATTCAAATGGTAGCGAGATAGGCGGGAATTATTGGACTAACTCTACTGGTAATGGCTATTCAGATACTTGCACAGATGCAAACACAGACGGTTTTTGCGATATTCCTTACATTTTAAATTATACAAGTACAACTAACAATACAGATTATCTGCCCTTGAGTTCTAAATATGCTGGGTAAAATTAAATTTATTATTTCTTTAAAATAATATTCAAATAAGGCATCTGTTCTTTTATTTTTCTTTTGGAACAATGCAAAATACTATCTAAATTTTCATATAGTTCATTCTTATTTCCAAAAGCTTTTCTTCCTAGTAAAATAAATCTATCCGGAGGCTTGTACATTATGAACTTTTTATTGTTTCCGATTAGAGTGATGCCAGCCATCAAATCCTTCATATATCTTTTGAATCTATAGTTTTGGTTAACAGTTATTTTGCTTCTAAACAAGTCTGCTTTGCTTAACAATTCAAAAGCCTTTGCTATTTCTTCATTGCTTTTGAATTCAAGAGGAACATTCTGCTCTATCCACCAGAATATCTCGTCAACGTCTTTATCACTTTCTCCTATTGCTTGCAGGGCATTTCCTAGATTATTTGACTGGAAAATTACTTTCAAAGTTCTAAATATATCTCTTTCTCTATCCCTGACGCTAAATTCTGTATCCTTTGAAAATACTTCCAAGTCATTTATCGCAGCTCTGATGTCGCCATCAGAATCAGCAGCAATCCTTCTTATCATTTCCTCTTTAATATTTATTTTTTCTCTCAGGACTATTCTCTTCAATTCCCTTTCCATAAGGTTCACGGGTATCCTGTTGATTCTAACTAGCGTGCAATAATATCTCAAGGTTTTTAGCTTTTGTTCATAGGCATTGTTAGCAGTCAGTATCACAGGGCTGGCGCTCTCTTTTATTATCTTGATAACTTCAGTTATTGCTCCTCTGTCGCTGAAAGAATCCACCTCGTCTATTAGTATCAATCTTCTATTGAAAAGAGAGCTTTCTTTGGATGCCGGAAGCAGAACTTCCTTTATGTAAGAAACAATGTCTTTGTCGGTTGTGTTGATTTCCGTTAGGTTAAATTTATTTTCCTTGGAGACGACCTCTACTATCAGAGTCTTTCCTATTCCCGTTGGTCCATACAATAGCAAAGCCTTTCCGCGTTTCCAATTCTTGAGATAGTCTATAATTTTTTGAACAATTATTTTCTGTCCTACAACTTCTGCTAGTCTTTTGGGTTTATATTTTTCAACAAGCATTCAATCTTCCTATTTTTTGTAGAGGGCGAACTGGGCTAACAAGGCCTCCAATTGCAGCTGTTCATTCCCGCCTTGGTTTATTCTGAATTCAGATTCTCCAACCTTTTCCACAAGATCTATCTTTGCTTTGTCAGAAATGTCTAGCTTGTACAATTGGTTTGAGATTTCCTTTATTATGTCCTGGCCAGAAATGCCTCTCTTTAGCAATAGTTCTTTTAAAATTTCTCTTGCGTCAGTGAACTTGCCATTAAGAGCATGATTCATCATGCCTATAACTTCCTTGGGCTCTGCTTGCGCGGCAACTTCATAAATTGCGTCTTTGGTAATTTTCTTTCCTAGCACTGCCGAGGCTTGCAATACATTCGTGGCCTTCCTCATGTCGCCTTCAGATACCTCGTATAGCACTTCCAAGGCTTCTTTGTCTATTTTCAATTTCTCTCCCTTCACAATCCTTTCCATATATTCAAAAACATTTTCTTTTGTCAATGATTTGAACCTAAATACAACCGCCCTGCTTTGTATCGGCGAGATTATGTTAGAGGAATAATTGCAACTTAAAATGAATCTCGTCACGTCAGAGTACATTTCCATTAATCTCCTTAGAGCATTCTGCGCATCTGATGTCAAGGCGTCAGCCTCATCCAGGAATATTATCTTAAACGAGGCTCCCATTGGTTTCATTCTCGAAAAGTTTTTGATCCTTGTCCTTATTACGTCAATACCACGCATATCGCTGTTATGCAAAAGTATAGGTGTAGTTCCTCCCCAAAACATCTCTGCGTTTGGAACTGAAACGTCATAAACAAAATCATCATAATCTTCCGTCTCAATATCATTTATCCTAACCACAGAAAGTGGAGAATTAACAAATTTTAACAAGTTAGTAATAATCTTATTTCTATGTTTTTTAGCAATTTCTTCAAGGAATTTCTTGGCAATATTTTTTGATAATCTCTTAGATTTTTTCCCATAAAGTTGATGTCTCAACAAGCATCTATATTTGTTTTCCAACCCTAATTTTTCAATTAAGTAGGTTAAAGGTTCTGATGGAGCAAACTCCGTTTTTATGTACGATGAAGAAGGCGATTTCCATATTATTCTTGATTCTGTAGAAAAGTGAGATGTTTCTAAATTAGATATTCTTCCAAGCCAAGAAACATCAATTAGATTTTCTTTTGAACTCGAACTATATCTTATATTTTCGTTCCATTTTCCACAAGCATCTCCTGTATAACCTTTCAGAAAAGATAATTTACAGTCTACGTCAGAATTAAATATAAAAGTTGGTACTCTCTTTGTAGTTGCATCTTTTATTGTCGAATCGCTATAGAAATTGTCCAAAAAGAATTTGGATAGCTGAGTATTCCAAATCCTTAGTTGCACAGATGATAAATTTTCAGGTTTAAATCCAGAAGGAGATATTGTTTTGTAAGATTGTAAATTAAAGTTATTTTCTATTATATTACCTAGATTATTTGCTATTTCAATTTCCGACGGGTATGATAAAGTAAAAATTACACAACCGTTAGTTCCAGTTTTTCTAATGGACGAGCAGCCTTCAGCTAAATACATACCAAAGAGCCATGCCATATCATCCTTTAGCTCCATGTTATTAATTACAGCTTTTATTTTCGGATTTTTGACTACGCAACCCAAATTGCAAAATTGATTCGGCTTGAATTTTTCAAAATTTAGAACGGGATTTTCTGAATTTATCTCTGTTTTAAAGGTTATTAACAAATCTCCTTTTTTTAATCGTGCAACCTCTTTTGATTTTAGATTACCATTTTTATCTATTACAATTATAGAATGATTTAGACTTGTCTTTATAGACCCTCCTTCATATCTTATTTTTGCAATTTTACTGACTTTATGTCTAGATATCAGGGAAACAGGTTTAAATTTTACTTGATCACTCTTATCTACAGACAAAATGTCTAAATCTCTAACATCTGCATATTTAGCTGAGCTCGAGCCAAAATACTCTTTGGCAATTTCTCCAAAACAGGTTCTTTTAATATCACCATTTTTTCTTATCATGATTGGAGTTTCAGGTGTCACGCTTGCGTTTGTTTCTTGAAAATTCTGTTTCCAACTGTCACCAAACAATTCTCTTGCAACAGCTATGGCACAACAAGTCTTTCCAGTTCCAGGAGGCCCTGAAAAAATCATATGCGGTATTCTACCTTCTTTAACAAAGGATTTTAGCCTTTCCACGACATGTTTTTGGTCTATTATTTCCTTTAACAACTTTGGTCTATACTTTTCAGTCCATATAGAAGTGTCTTCCATATAAGCACAAGTAATATTATTTATAGAAGATTAATAAATCTTATGAAAAGACTGTTATTTTTGCTGATCCTCTTGCTGCTGCCAATCAGAGTCTCAGCACAGAATATAACGAACCCCCAGATAGTCAATGAGATGAGAGTCAACATAGTAGAAAAGGGTTTTATAGACACGAATGGAACTGTGTACAATCTCGAGTTGAATATATCAATACCTCAGGAAGATGAATACCAGAGGATAGAACAGTTCAATGTTCAAGATTCTTTCGGGCCATGCGAAACTCAGTTCTGCTCTTACAAATTTATCCTTGACAATTATGGAAATAGACTGCTTAACATAAAATGGAAAGACCCTGTCGGAAGGGTTAACTATACTGTTAATTCTACTGTTGATGTGACCAGAAGGGGGAACATAGAAAAAAAGAGTTTAAAAGAATTCATAGAGCCTACAAGCCTTGTTCAATCCTCGGATTCTGAGATTGTTAAAATGGCTTCCAATGCAAGGGGAAATGACTTTGAGAAAGTGTCCTATTTGGCAAAGTGGATAGGAGAGAACATACAATATGACAAGGTCTATTCAGACGTGAACCTGTCTGCAAAGGAGATCCTGAGCGTTAGAAAAGGTGTTTGCAAAGAGTTTTCAAATCTTCTGGTCTCCTTTCTAAGGGACTTGGGATATCATTCTGCCGTTGCTGTTGGTTATGTTTATCCAGGAAGAGTTTATGAGGCCTCTGAATTCCAGCCTCATGGTTGGACCGAGGTCTATGCAGACAAGGGAATAGTTGCTGATCCTGTCTGGTCCGAGGTGGGCTATCTAGACGCGACTCATATAAAGTTCGCCACGTTTCCTGACAGCAGCTGGACCTTTACATCTGTCAATGCCAACGGATTGGGAAGCATAGAAGTCAAATTAAGCGATAATGATGTAAAGTTAAAGATAATTGATTTCACAGAAGAGCCGTTCATTAATGTAACAACCAGTTTATTATCAAACAACATTTGGGCTAACTATACTGTCGTGAGAGCAGACCTAAAGGCTAACGGCTGTTTTTTAACAAGGGTAGAGTACAAGAGTTGCAACGATGGAAACGGCAATGACTTCCTCAGCATAATAGAGCCTCAGAACATAGTTTATTTCTGCAACAAGAGATCTGTTTTTACCATTTTCAAAATACCTTCTCTTGACGAGAGAAAGAGTTATAGATGCGATATAAGGGTCTTTCCCTACGCTGGAAGAGAGTCTACTGCAAGATTGGTTCTAAACCCTAAAGGATACGGCTATTCAAAATTGTCTGTTGAAAAAAATGTTTTAAAGCCTGGAGAGTCGTTTTCAGTTAATGCTAGGAACTCTCAGATATTTACTGATTATGGAGAGTACGGTTATGAGAAAGCTAAGTTCACTGCACCAAATTATGATTTTAAAGTCTATAGTTATAACTCTGGCTACTTGGACAGAAAGAACATATCTGTTGTTCTGGTAGAGCCGATAGAGGTGTCTCTTGACGTCAATGATACAGCTTTTGTTGGAAAACCTACGTTGATAAGGGTAAAAGTTGTTAACCTATTAAACACGTCTCAGCGCATCACAATTATTTTTAAGAGAGATTCATATTCAGATACGTTAACTGGCTCGAAAGACTTTGTTTTCAATTTCACTCCGCAGAGCGTTGATGACAATCTTGTCCAAGTGTTTGTCAACACCCCTGATTTTTCAACATCCGTGTCTGACACTGTGACGGTCGTAGAACAAAAGAATGCCATAGAGAATTTCTTCCAACCTCTCATAGACTTCTTCAATTGGTTGCTATCGTTGTTTAGGTAAATTTATAAATCTAATTCATATATTATCAAGTGATTTCATGCCTAAAACAAAGATTGAGGCTGTGACAAAGAGAATATATGACAGAGTCTATGTTTGCATGAGATGTAATGCTAAGATTAGGGCAGATGACAGGAAAGTCAAGTTGGGCAAAGTAAAGTGCAGGAAATGTTATTCAAAGGACCTTCGTCTCAAAAGTAAGGAGAGAAAGATATGAAAATAGTGAGCATTGCTCACAAATTTTTATCTATTGTGCTAACTGAAATCCAAAAACGTTTTCTTAGGAATAGTTTTCACTTGAGGATTTTTCGTAATTCAATAGCTCTGTGGCGTTTTAACGAAACATATGCTAATCTATCGGAGAAAGATAAAATTAAATTACAACTTGTATTTAACAGGGTTAAGTTAAGAAGCGGGAATTCTAAAATTATTGAAATACCTTTTGAAATAAACATAAATTCTAATTTATGCGAATTATACGGTCTGTTGACAGGAGATGGTTCCGTATTAAGAGTTTGTAGATTTTATAATTCTAATAAAACTTTGGTAAAAATATTTGATGAGCTTCTTTATGAAAATTTTAAAATTAAAACTAGACAAGAAAAAATGAAAAATTTTCATTATGTGCCTAAAGTAGTACAAATTATATTAGAGAGTCTTTTTGGTAAAAAAGGTCATTCTAATACAGCAAAAGTACCATCCATTATGTTTAATCTAGAAAAAGATTTCGTAAAAGCTTATATAAGAGGGTTATTTGACACTGATGGTTGTTCAAGTCATGAACCACCAAAATTAACTTCATCGTCATTAAAATTGCTTAAAGGAGTTAAATCACTATTGATTAACAAAATTAATATAGAATCCAGAATAAGATGCAATGCAAAAAATGATTATGATTTGATACTAGGAAACGGTAACAAATATAGTGTTTTTTTTAATACTTTGAAATTTTATGAGAATGTAAATTTTAATCACTCTAAAAAGAAAAAACTTTTAGAAAAGAAAATTGTAGATAGAAATTTGTATAAAACCTTATGTTTGGTTAGAGCTGGATTTGACAGTTCCAGCGAAATACGAGATAAATTAGGGGTAAGTTGGACTATAGCAATAGATCACTTAAATAAGTTAGAAGAGTTCGGATTACTAGATAAAATAAAAACAAATGATGGTAATAAGCATCTTTGGTTCATAAATGAATCGGGGAGAAGATTATGATGCTTTCTTATTTGAAAATATTAAGGCCTTCAATCGTATTTCTATCAGCATTTGCAGTTTTGGTCGGTTCCCTGATAGTCGGTTATTATCAACCCTTTCAAATTCTAATAGCTGTTCTAGTAGTTTTTCTGGTCAGCGGGGCAGGCAACGTAACTAACGACTACTATGACTATGAGATTGATAGAATAAACAAGCCAAATAGAGTCTTGCCAGCAGGAAAAATGAAAAGAAGGAATGCAGCTATTTATGCAGCGACATTATACGCTTTGGCTGTCGTTTTGGCAGTGCTGTTCCTGAATTATTACATGACGTTGTTGGCTCTTGCTAACATAACCATAACACTTTTTTATGCTTGGAAAATTAAAAGAACTCCCTTTGGACATTTTGTGGTTAGTTGGTTAACATCTTCTGCTTTTTTGTTTGGGGCTCTGTTTGTTAATTTAAATGCAACTATTTTATTCCTGTTTTCAATGTCTTATCTAGCTACTCTAGGAAGAGAGATAACCAAGGGAATAGAGGATATGGAGGGCGATAAGAAAGCTGGTGCCAAAACCCTTTCTATTGTAACTGGAAGGCTATTTGCCGCGTGGGTTGCAATCTTTTTCATAATTTTTTCCATTATAATAAGTTTCATACCGTATCTCTTCAATTTGCTAAGCATAAATTATCTGTTTCTAGTAATTTTCGCTGACTTGATCTTTGTTTTTTCATGCTTTATCTTATTGATTAATCCGTCAAAATCACAGAAGATAATGAAGATTGCGATGCTCGTTGCTATCATTGCTTTCTTGACAGGGCTTTATTAAACTCTTCATAGTTAGATATATGCAGATGCGATTCTTCTTTTAATCTACCGTTTGAAGTAGGGCTTGATATAATGAGGGCCAGTTCGGGTTTAAGTTGGAGATCTTCTGGGTTGTTGGTAATCATTACAGAATTTCCTGTATTTCTAACTTTTTCTCTAATCAATCTAAATTTGTCCTCAGGCTTTTCCATAGTTATTTGGATTTCGTCAACTTTATTATCTTTGAACTTTATAACGTTGCTAATATATTCGTCAAACTTCAAATAACGGTTTGCCTCGCTAGACCAGGGATAAAGCGCTCTAGTTACTAGCAAAGTCTTCTTCTTTTTGCCAAAACTCCTAACGGCATCGAAGCAATCTTTTGCTCCTGATATCTGTCTTTTTTCCAAGTATGTTTTCGCAGATTTTCTTATTTCTTCTTCGCTTATTTCCGAGCCTTCTAGAACTCTGTGCAAAGCTCTCAAGCCCCAATTTTCAGCTTCCCATTCTCCCCAAGGAGTTTTAAAATAGATTCTTATGCCTTCAGCTAATCCTTTCAAAGAATCAATAACTTTACCTTTCCAAGCTAAATTTTTCAACAAGTCAAACGATGAATAGCTAATCCTACCTCTAACAAAAGTGCCATCTAGGTCAGCAATCAGATGGTCGGATTCTCTGATAATGTTCTTATGATAGTCTGTTAACTCTGTGTTCATTGTTTTATGTCTTAAGAAGAGAAAACATTTAAATTTGTCAATGGTATTTATTATATGACGAACATGTTTGATAAGATCGATAAAATAATAGCAGAGAAGAAACTCACTGCTGCGGACTGCGATTATCACACCTTGAGAGCTCTGGAGAACAATGGAAAAGTCAGGGCCTTGGTAATAAAAGGAGAGAATATAATCCATACAGAATTGATTTGTCCCAAATGCGGGACTTATAATTATGACACTCAAGAATGGAAACAGGTTTCTAAAGCAGCAAAAATTAGATTTACAGTAAAATGTCCTAAATGCGGAGAAGCTGTAAAAGTCGGGAAATTAAAAGGTAAAAAGTAATTTAAATCATTATTATCTAATTCTATTATGTGTGCCTCGATGGCTCAGTCTGGTAGAGCGTCTGCTTGGTAAGCAGAAGGTCGCGAGTTCAATTCTCGCTCGAGGCTAGTTTTTAATGTTTAAATAATCTACTTCTATAATTTTTCTTAAGGGTCCCTAGTATAACTTGGTTTAGTATTCCAGCTTTGGGAGCTGGCGATCGGAGTTCAAATCTCCGGGGGCCCATTTGTGATTTTATGAAAGAACCTAGAGTCATAGCGGGAATCATTCTTAGGAAAGACAACAAAATACTCCTAATAAAAGAAATTCTAGAGGACTTGAAAGAGCACTGGATATTTCCTGGCGGTGGTGTGGAATTCGGGGAGACTATTGAGGAGGCTGCAAAACGCGAGGTCAAAGAAGAAACAGGTCTGGACGTAGAGATAAAGGAATTGCTAGGTTTCAAGGAAATAATTCGTCCGCGCTTTGATTATCATACTGTAATATTCTTTTTCATAGCAGAGCCCTTGAACGATAAGATAACAAAAACCGATAAGGTCTTGGAGGCAAGGTATTTCGCAATAGACGAAGTTAAGAATCTAAATTTGGTTGACAGCGCTGCATGGGCGATAGAAGAGATGAACAAAAGAGGTGTGCTATAGTTTTCTCGCAAAAGTCAAGAAACCAGTGTGGGCGAGCATATAGTTTTTAGGCCTGGTTAATTTACCCAAGGATTGCCATTCTCTTTGAATGTTCTCCCAAATCTTTATGTCAACGAAATCATATTTTTTCAATTCCTCATAAACTCTCTTGACTTCTTCAATGTGCATAGAGTATATCGCTAACCATCCGCCAGAATTTAAGGACTTGAAAGCATGTTTTATAACCTTTTCCGGATTCTGCATGTCTAGCGTTACCAAGTCCACATTCCTTTCTTTTATTCCTTTTGTTATGTCAGCATTCTTTAGAAAGACATTCTTCAAGCCAAAGTTCTTTACATTCTTTCTAGCGATGTCATAGAATTCTTTTTTCCTTTCATAGGTGTATATCGTGCAACCTAGGTTAGCTAGGAACATTGATAAGAATCCTGATCCTGTTCCCGCGTCAACAACCTTCCAGCCAGGCGAACATCCTGTTATTGACACTATCGATCCAGAATCCTTTGGCATTATTATTTGTGGTCCTCTCTTTGCTTTCTTGAGAAAATCAATCATGTTAGGCTTAACGACAGTGAACCTTTCTTTTCCGATCTTTACCCTTGCTCCGTATCTCTTGCCAATCAATTTCCTCAGGTCGCAAAAGCCAAACTCGCAGCTGAACTTGATTGGCCTGATTAAATAAGTTTTCTTGCCAAGCAAAAGAATCAGGCTGTCCTTGTTTATTCTATCCATTTTTTCACTTTTATATATTAATCCTCAAAATATAAATTATGCTTGAACTCCTATTAACCGCGATTGCTTTGATTGGAAGCTTTGCTGCTGGCTTATACGATTTGAAGACAACCAATGTTCCAGACAAACTCTGTATCTTTATGATAATAATTGGGTTAATACTAAACTTTTTAACAGGGGTATTCACAAATGACTTTTCTTATTTCATAAACTCTATTTTATTCGGTGGTCTATTCCTAGGGTTTGGTTTGTTAATGTACTATACGAGTCAGTGGGGAGGAGGAGATGGCGAATTATTAGTTGCTTTAGGAGTGTTACTTCCTAAACTTTCAATAGTAAAAACTTATTTTCCATTTGCATTAAGCTTTTTCATAAACAGCTTTTTCATAGGAGCTTTCTGGTCGATTATATTTTCTTTCTATTTTGTATACAGGAATCCTAGCTTGAGTAAGAAGTTCTTTGGCAGTTTTAAAAATCCTGTGACCTTTTCAATTGCCCTAGTTCCTCTACTTCTATCAATCATATCCTTGAACTTTAACCTATTGTTTTCCCTGCTATTCTTGCTGGTCTTTATTTTATTCGTATTTTACAAGTTCTCAAAGATAATCGAGCAGGCTTTTTACAGAAAAATTCCTGTTAGCCAACTAAAGGTTGATGACATGCTAGGAGAGGACATACCAAGGTTGAGACTTTACAAAAAATACATCAAAGGTCTGACAAAGGAACAGGTTATGAAAATTAAAAAAACGAAGAAGTATGTTGTTATAAGAGAGGGCATAAGATACGGTATCGTATTCCCGTTAACTCTGCTTTTCACCCTGTTTTTCGGTGACTTGTTTTTGCTGTTCTTTTGATTTCTTGTAATTTTCTACCATTTCTGAAATGCCTTTTTCATAATCGATTTGAGGTTCGAATCCAAGCTCGTTTCTTGCTTTGGTTAAATCAAAGGTTCTGTTGGAAGAGAGTTTGTCTATGTATTCTTTTAAGAACTTCGGTTCTCTTCTCAGGCTTGATAAGAATTTTGCCATGCCTGCTGAAACGTGCTTCTCCATAAAAGGAACGCCCAAATATTTGCACACCATCTCATAGAGTTCTCTCTGTGTTTTCATGTCCTTCCCGGCTATAGTGTAAATCTCTTTTTGTTTTCCGTGTTCCTTGGCTAAAATCAAGGCTTGCACCAAGTCATTGACATGAACATATTGTATTATGTTTTTTCCATCGCCGAAAACAGGCATTTTTCCACTTTCTAGCTTATCGAACATGTAATAATAACCCTCTTCAAAGCCTGGTCCGTAGACATCCGATGATCTTACTATAATTCCATTGTTTTCTCTCACAAATTTTTCAGCCTCCATCTTGGTCTTGCCATAAAAGTTTGATGGTTTATAAGATGTATTCTCGTCTGCTGGTATTTTAGGTTTCTTGCCCAAGACTGCTGTGGAACTTAGATAAATGAACTTTTTTCCCTTGAAAACCTCTAGAATATTTTTTGTTCCTATTACATTTACTTGGTACATCCGATCCTCGGGTGCAGAATAATCAACGACAGCCGCCAAATGAAATACTGTGTCAACCCCGTCCACAGCTTTCTTTAAGGCTTCCTTGTCTATCAGGTCGCCATAGAATATCTCAACGTTCTCAAATTCGGTCATCCTGTCTCTTATAAAAACTCTTATCTTTTCGTCACTTTTTAATAAAGCGTTAACAAGATGTCTTCCGATACGACCCGTAGCGCCCGTAACCAAAATTTTTCCTTCCATCAGAACCACAAGTCATTTATAATTTTACTTTCATCCAATTCGTCTTCAAATATAATTGCACAGTTCCAGCCAAATTTTTTAAAATGCTCCCTTCTTTTTATTGCCCAATCTCCTTGGTGGTGATATCTGTTGGCAACTTCTACACAAGACTCGTCTCCATTTATATTTATGAAGTCGGGATTCTTAAATCCAATAAGAAAACTTCCATTTCCAACATATTTATACGGTAAGTTGTATTTCTGGATAATGTCAATAAATTTTTGTTCAAGAGAAGTTGGTCTTTTTAACGAACCCTTTATTATTTTCTTTGTAATTTTTTCTCTATATTCTGGATTTTGCCAACGTTTTTTCATTTCTTCTCTTGCTATTTCTGCAAAATTTCTCCTTTTATGATCAGTTAATATGGCATTAATTACCCTTTCTCTAAATTCTTGATTTTTCCAGCTAGCCTTTAACATTTCACCATTTCTTTTTTTCCATTCATCAGTATGTTTCCTGCCTATATTGATTTTATTTCCAATCAGTCTGGGATCGTCTTTCTTAAATTCTGTTCTTACGCTTGAATGAGTTCCTTTTTTGGATTCAATCTGTTTTCTTCTGATATTTTCTGTCCACCATTTTATTCCTTTATTCCATGGCACTAGTCCTTTTCTAAACTCAGTTGAAGTAGAATGGTGCTTACCTTTTTGCGTTTCGGATATTCTTCTTTTCGTTTCTGGGCTAAGATGAACACCCTTCCTTAAGGAGTCGCAATCCTTTAAGAATCTTCCTTTATCATCTCTAAGAACATTAATAATATCACCAAATATTTTTATTATTTGATTTTGATATTTAAATTTCTATAGAGTAAAAATCAGCCGGTTAACATTTTATAATCGCCAGGCAGTTTTTTCGAGGTTCTGCTAAATGCTTTTTTCACGACCAATTCGGAATTGGCAGGAACCCTGACCATAAAAATATTTTGCTCAGTTTTGACTCTGGCTGCTTGGCCAATTGGTTTTCCAAAACTCCTTCTCATGCCCTCGGAAAATCTATCAGCTCCTGCTCCTGTTGCCATAGAGTTCTCCCTTAATACGTGGTGAGGATAAACCAATACTTTTAGGAAAAAATTTTCTTCGCCTAAGCTGTTACCTAAATATTTTGTCAATGTAACTCTTGCAGACTCTAAAGCGTTTGACCTTATCTGAACATCTCTTGTGCTCTGCATAAAGAACGTCAAAGGATAGTCCTTCTTGATTCCCATTTCGAACTGATGTATCTTTGACGCAGGGACACCTTTAACATAACTCTTTCTAGGCCTCCTAACAGATATTCTAGTGAATGGTTTCTTGTTTATCTTATGATAGCATCTTCCGGGTCTTAGCCCCATGAAATCACTTCAGAAAGTAAGTTTTGTAGATTTATAAACTTTTCATATTTTTATCTTTGCTTTTCTTTTCTTCTGTCCTATCTCTATAAGACTTTAGCTTCTTTTCCAAATCTTTTAGTTCTTCAGCAGTGTTGCCTATGCCGCAGGTGTTTCCAACGCCCATTATCAGAACCCTCTCCTTCTTTCCATTTCTTTTTAGTATCTCCTTAACGCTTTCTATGGCTTCGGGAACAACATCAAAAATCTCTTTTCTCATAGGCTCTAGGGCGTCTTCTTCAGAAACCTTTATTGCAACAGCATCCAAAGGAATATTTCTTTTAACAACAATTTCCTCTATCTCGTATCTGTCCACTCCTGTACCGCCCATCGCCACTCCGACTCCTTCTGCTATCGATCCTGTCCTTTCTCCCTCTAATTTTAGGGCAGCATCAATAGTTATCATTCTGTCAATCTTCTGTTTCTTAAAGAAGTCTATCAAGAACTTTCCAGGATATCCTGTGGACGCTCCCGGGCCAGCAGCTTTTGAAACCCAAACTTCCTTTCCATTTATCTGCGATTTGGCAACTGCGAACTCATAATTATCAAAAACCTTTACATTATTTTTCATTAAAGATGCTGCTACCAAAGATCCTATGCCATCTCCTATTGGGACACCTTCTGCAAGGGCTTGAGTCGCTTTCATGGAGGCTCTTGCAATCCTTGATATCAGAGGTATTTGCATTTGGACTATCATTGCCAATTGGAACATCTTATACTTTTTAATTAGCTCTACATAATGCCTGACTATCTTTGCTATCTGGTGCGTTGTTATGGCGCCTTCCAAGGCATTCTTAATGTTCATTTGCTCTTCTTTTGAGAGGTCTGGCGCTATCTGCCCTACAAAATACTTGAACTTTTCATCAGCATTCCTTACAATATGGTCCAGTTTCTTGATGACGCCATAAGGATCAATCGAGATAGGCCCTATGGCAAAGAATTCCATGAAGTTTTTAACAGATTTTTTCAATGCCGGGCTCGGCTTTTTGGATATCGAATGCAGCACGTAAGTTTCAGATCTATCCGCCATTTCTTCCAGATCTTCTGCTTCCTTTTCTAATTTTATTAAAATTTGCGTTACCATTAATCTTTGCCCAAAAACGAAAAATATTACTGCTACTACGATCCAAAGAACGAAAGAAATCCAATCTGTTCCAAATTGAGCTAACATATAAGTCATAGTTAAATTAATTGTAATCGCTATTTAAATATCTAACTAATCAATGTCATGACAATTCCAACTGTTAGTGGAACTGTAAGATTGTCATCTATTTTGGGTATCATTTCTGCGAATGTTGCTAGAATCGCCACTATAATGGCTTTCAAGGGATTGACAAAAAACCACAAGACAAAGATAGATGTTAGGAAAAAGGTTGTGCTCCCTTCAAAAGTCTTCTTCTTGTTTACCGGAAGTTTGTGTTTTCCATAATAGCTTCCTATCAGTGTTGATAAAGCGTCTGCTAACGATAGGACGGCGATGGCTGCTATTGCTGTTATAGGCTCAAATATCACTGTGGCTAGAAAGCATCCTATGAAAAATTCTGTTGCACCCTTAAACGGCAGGGTGTTAGGCCTCTCATGCTCTTTGAACATTTTTTCCATGGTTTCCTCGATCTCGTCCAGCTCTTTTGATTTTATTATCTTATACTTTTCTCTATTCTTCCTATATTCTCCCAGCAAAAGAAATGTCACAGCCATTGAGAGAATTATCAGGGCGGCGTTCCATTTTCCCAGCCATATGATTATGAAAATCAAGAAAACGCCGGAAGCGTGCACCAGTTTCCTTCTTATTTCAATCATCATTTACCACTCTTTCTTCTAAAAGGCCATGTTATCATTTTAAAGAACTGGACTATAAAGTGGAAGAACTCATACACACAGAACAGTGTGAAACCGCTTATGGCAAAGAATAAACCCGTCTCTAGGTTCGTTGTTATTGCCAAACCAAAGTATCTTGCAACCCAGGGAAAGGCGAATGAGGCTACCACAACTAAGGAGGCTCTGAACAATAGTTTTAAAATTTTGTAGATAATAAAGACTGACACCACGAAGCCTACGAATATCAAGACGGTCGTTAGCGTTAGCTCAATAACCATAATAATAAGTTATGCCCGCAGTTTTAAAAACTTTGTTTACTTTTTTCTAAACTTGTCGTATATCCAGATTATGAAACAAGAAAAGAGATATAAATAAAATATAGTAAAAGGATAAATTAGATAATCCAGAGAAAGATTAAACAGTTGAAGCGGGTCAAAAAATATTACTAATGGTAATAATCTAATATCAAAATCATTATAAAAGTAGTAAATTTTTATTTTTCCAAAAGTGCATACATTATAATAGCATCCACCATTTTCTCCACATGGACCACCCATACATTTGTTTATTAAATAATAATAGACTGAATCCATAACTAATTCTTCTGTAAGAAAAAATAATATAATTAAAACAACAAATACTACAATCTTTCTCCAGTCTGGCTTCAGGAATTGTTTGATGTTCATTTTAATCAGGTTTTAAGGAATCTAATCAGCTTGTCCCAGAGTCTCAGTTCTTTCTCATCTATAATAAATCCAGCCAGTTTCCTCAACTCCTTGCTTGCTGCTGAGTTCGGTTTGTGCAACACAACAGGCGTTCTAAATTCCAAGCTTTTGGGAACATTTTTATCATGAGGTATGACAGCTACCACTGGCAGGTTTGTCATCTTTTCAATCTCCTTTTTAGTTAGTTCATGGCTGCCTCCAGTCACCATGTTCATGACAACTCCTATTTGCTCTTTCTTTATTTTGTCAATCAATTCCTTGCCCCGGATGACGTCGGAGACGGATAGTATGTCAGGTTTTGTGACAAACAGTATCTCTTCGCTTGCATCGATTGCCGCGGAAGCTTCCCTGCCTAATCCAGGAGAAGAATCCAGGAAAATTATGTCAGTCTTTCCCTTGAATTTTTTCAGGTTCTTTCCTAATTTTGTTATATCAGCCTTTATCAAATCCTTTAACTGCAATGAGGCAGGTATCACTTTCATACTGCTAGGATGTTCATAGACAGCCTCGCTGATGTGTTTCTCATTCCTTAGGACGTGATTCAATGTTATAGGATGATAATGCATGCCGAGCAAAAGGCTGAGGTGAGGTGCTGTCAGGTTGCAATCGACTACGGTTACATCTTTCTTAAACCTGTGAGCTAGGGCAGCGCCAAGGTTAGCAGCTATAGTGGTTTTACCAACACCGCCCTTGCCAGATATGATTCCTATGGTTCTGGTCATCAATATCCTCTTACCTTCCTTCTCTCGCCTTCCAACTCCAACAGTTTTTCCTGGTACTTCACTTTTAGTTCATCATAGCTCTCTTTTGATATCATGTTTTCTTTGCTCTCTTCCTCGATTATGCTTTGCGCCTCTTTGGTTTTCTCAATTTCCTTTTCCACTTCTTTGAGCCTTTTGTTCTCAACAATAAGCTCCTTTAACCTTAGGTTAGGCAGTCTTACCTTGTTTTCTATTTTGATTTTCCTGAGTAAATAGATTAGCGCTATCAGAAGAACGACGATGCCTATTCCCAAGGATATGAAGAATATGTCCTTGCTTGATATATCGAAGTTTTGATTACCCTTTGTTTCTGTTGGTCCAGGAGGATTTGATATGTCAAAACTAGCCTCTATAAAAAGCTTTCCAACATCCCTTATAGTTTCCGTTACCTGCGTGTATTGTTTGTTGTTGACTTGATCTTTTGCCGAGTTTAGTTCGGAATTTATCTGATAAAATAAGCTTCTAATAGATGTCAGGTTCTTTCCCGTAGACTCTATTCTATCAGCTTCTTTTTCCAGTTCGCTCAAATTATTTTTTAGATTCTGTATCTGATGCAACAGCAGGTCGTCTCTTGATTCGAATATCCTGACAGTGAAATCCTTTTTACTGCTTATGTCGCTCGATTTCACGCTAAAGGAGAAGTTATAGTTTCCAATAGCTATCTCTGCAGGAATTGAAACCTTGGCTACCAAGTCTGTTTCTTTATTCACCTCAAGTGCATCTATCTTATTGTTCTGGAATTCAAACCATTTGGAAAAGGTGCCATTTATGGATGCGCTGACGTTTTTCAAAGCAACATCTCCGTTGTTGTTTACAGAAAAACTGATGAAGTTCGTCCAGCCTTTTTCAATTAGAATCTCTTCAGGGCAATAGATTGTCACGCTTGCCGATGCATAGGCTTTAGTGAAAAAAATCAATAGAAAAAATATTATTAAAATTTTTTTAACCAAAGAGAAATTCAACCAATCACCTACTTGGCTGTCTTTGGTGCTCTTACCTTTTCTAGAAAATCAGTGAACACTTTAGAAACGTCGTCTCTCCCTGATTCGTGCCAGTTCTCTGACAGCTCCATCAAAAGATTCTCTGTCAGGTCCTGTTTTTCCCTATTCCACAGCTTGTCCAGCTTCATCTTTAAAATAAGATTTTCAAGCTCGTTCAGATAATCAGAAATTTCATTTACAGCTCTCAATCTCACCAGGATGTTAAGAATTTCAAAGAATCTGGTTCTGTTCTCATAATCGTTCAGATTCACCTTTGCGTCCATCAATCTTCTGTTGACCTCCTTCAGTTTGGTGAGGATATCGTTGACAATTTCCGTCTGGATTTCTATCGCGTTGGCCATCCTAGCCATTTTTTCAGGACCGACTTTTCTCAAGTCCTCCTTTATTTCATCGACCGAACTTTCCATGACATAAGTCCTGCTTTCCAGATTCTTGAACGGTTCTGCCTGCTCTTCCATTTCTGTTACCTTGCTGTCTAACATTCTCTGATTATCACCGAGTTCATTTATTATGCTAGGCAAGGATTTCAGTGATAGGCCTTTTTGGCTCTCCAATTTCTTAATGTCGTCATCAATCTTCTTGAGCAGGTCCTCGTTCTTGTTTCTCACCTCTTCGAATGTCTCCCTTTTCAAAGCGCCTCTCCTGTACTGTTCCTCAAGGCTGTTTATCAGGTTCAGCACGCTTTCTCTCTTCTTCTGCAGCTCGCTTATCTTCGAGGTCAGACCTTCTGTAGGAACGTTTAAGGATTCTTCTATTCCTTTCAATTTTTCCTCTATCTTTTCTTTGTTTGATACCACCAAATCATTAATAATATTTTTAAAACCTTCGACATCCTCTTTTTTCGCAAAACCCGTCATCTTGATATTGATTTCGTCGATTGATTTGATCATTTCCTTGGTCAGGTCATCTATCTTCTCCGTGTCAGTTTTTAACTTAGAAAACTCTCTTAATTTATCTCCTATTTCCATATAGAACTTTTCAGTCTTTGCTTCGAGCCTGTCTACCTCCGCCTTATTCTCTATAGACTTTGAGACGAGGTTTTCCATTTCCCCTATTCTTGTCTTTAGGTTCTCGACGCTCTTGATGCCCTCGAGTATTTTTTGAGACTCTTCCTGCTTTTTCAATACGTCCCTGTACATGCTTTCTATTTTTTCAGTCTTTGCCTCGTACTGCGCAACGCGCTCTTCCTGTTTCTGAAAATCCTTGGAAATTTTTTTAGGCTCAATATCGTTGATGCTGTCTCCAAGAAGTTTGGTTTTTGCTTCCAGTTCTTTTACGAGGCTGTCCTTTTGAAACAGCATTGACCTAATTTCTCCTATGCTTTCTGACAGCTCTTTTATCCTTTCATCAGAACTAAACTTTACTTCCCTTAGTCCTTCTACTTCGGCCTTGATCTTTTCAAGGTCCATGACCAGTTGCTTAATTCTTATTTCCCCAAGAAAACTAATTTTCTTTTCTTCAATATCCTCTTTCTGCTCCCCTTTTTTTCCCTCTTTTACAGGGCTAATAACTCCCTGCTCTTCTAAGATTTCTCCAACAGTCTTTTCAGCCATTACTTTCTCCTCTTTTCAATGGTTTCTATTCTTGTTTTTACAGATTCTATGTAGGTTTCAGCCATTCTTAATTGTCCTGTCTTAGTTTTCTCTTCTGCTAAGTTGAGCTCCAGTTCCATATCATAAGTATCTATTTGCTTGCTCTTTAATTTTTCTGTTTCCTTTCTTAAATCTTCTATGTCTTTCTTGAATTTATCATAAGACTCCAGTTCTTGGTCTGTTATCCTGAATGTATCGTGCAGCAAAGGCCTAAATGATATGAACCATGGCTTACCGTTGTTGTATCCTGGGTTTTGCACCAGACCGGTTCCCACTTCCAGTTTCGGAATGGCTGCTGAGTACTGCCAACCATATTTTGTTTTTATCCTGTTTATGTCTCCCTCGTATTTCGTTCTCAACTGAGCTTCTGTTGCTATGACAGCTCTTATCGCCCCTTTGAAGTCTAACAATACCTGAGATATCATTACCAAACCTATTCCCCACTTTCTGAATTCCCTCACTCCCCTTTCTAAGGCAATGTAGCCTCCGCCTTCCAATGCAGAAACCTTTCTCGCGGCATACTTTGGCAACAGCCTGTGCACTTCGTCGTATACCATCAACAATTTCAATTCTCTTGATTCTGGCCACGATATGGTGAACATATAATCGATGGTCTTTCTTACAAAGTAATCCAACTGGTTTGGTGTCAGCTTGTTCAATGCGAGTACGGTTATCTCGCCCTTCTTTATGAATTTCTCTATCTCAACCTTCATGAAAGGATCTGTTATCTGAATTATTGTTCCTTTGAATGCCCTTGCCTCCTCTTTCTTTATTCTGAACTTACGATATAGATTCAACATCTTGTTATCCGTACAAGGTCTTATGAATCCTGTCCATTGCGCTGTTGGGTCAAAGACAACAACAGGCACTCCTTTCTTCAAAAGTTCTTCTGCAATTATCATGGCTGACACTGATTTTCCAGAACCTGTTCCGCCTGCCACTATCAGGTGGGTCGTCAGATCGTCAGGATCAATATAAGCGTCAACATTGGTTTCAGCTATTTTGCCTACGAGCAGGCCTTTCTTAGGCAGCTTGTTAAGGTCAACAGGCCTCACGTATCTCGCCTTGTAAACTCTTTTCATTCTTAGTTTTTCGTATAGTTTCTTGATAAGATACAGAGCAGGTATCAATATGAATAATACAACGTAAGTTATCCAGTTGGTTAGCAAGGACCATAAGAAAGGTATTAGCCAGAAGGGCTTTACAACATTAAAGGATGCTATTGAAGTAGCTCTCTTATCTTCGTAAGCTGCAATAGCCTCTATGACGTAAATACCTGTTGGCGTATCGTTTGGTATTATTATGTTCCTGTCAAAAGACAGGGAAGTTTCTAACGCTACCGTCTCGCCAGTTTTTGATATTATGGTATCATTCTCAACAGACCTGACAGTATAGTTGATGAACACGTCCACTCTTTTAGTCAGGCCTAGATTATACAACGTGACAAGGTATTTCATGCGGTCGCCGGGATAGACATCCTTTGTTATTGTGTCAACCTTTATGTCCAACAACTTTTCAGGCTTGTACTCGACCCTCATGATGACCGCTACTTTCTTGGTGATGTTGCCGGACATGACTACGATGTTGCCATTATAGATACCTGGCATTGTTGTTGGCAGAGTATAGAATTTTATGTTAGCATTGTACGAATCTCCAGGATTTATTGAGAAAGTGTCCTTCTCGAACAATACGTAAGGCCATATGTCCCCTTCCACACCTAGTTTGATGGTTCTATTTTCTGGTTGGTTGTTCGTTATCCCTAGGGAGACTATCTCGTATTCCCCAGGATATAGTCTTACTTCAATGGTGTTGGTTGTTAAGGAAAGAGGAGTGACTGTGATGTTTGTTTGGTTCTTCTTTTCTTCAGGAGGTATGAAGGCTCCTCCCGGACCTCCCGGCGATGTTGGCGGTTGCACTGTTGGGCAAGGGCAGACTTGACAACCAAAAGCGCTGCCAGAAGTGCACCAGCAACAACCGACTACTGACTGACAGTCTGTTGGCGTAGAGAAAAAATTACAAGGTTTAATATCAACTATAAAAAAAGTTTTACCCATAACCCATTCTATATCCTGTGCATAAACTGTATCTATTGATAAAATAAATAAAATTAAAAAACATAAGCAGATTAGTTTCATTTTAATCAACTAAATTTTGATTTAATTTCAATATATTCTATGAATAACTATTGATACTTAATACTAATTATAATTTATAGTTTTAATGATATTAAAAAAAATAAACAGAAAAAAAAATAAACATCTAAATTACTTCTATAAACAACGCAAATTTAGTTGGTCCTCTATACATTCCTATGTTTGGATCTGTATATGCTAAAAGATATTTTAGACTCTGTTGTTCTTGATATTCCCTTGAAGGGGCTCCTACATTTACACCAACTATATACATACCTTTAGGCGTGTTTTTATCTATCTCAGCTGTTAACTCAATTTCTTTTAGATAATCAGGACTCAATTTGGGCCAGTATGTTCCAAAATTAAACTCTGTTTGACCCGAGTCCCTTTCCACTGCCGTTACCTTTATGTATTTTTTTGTTATTTCAGGGTCCTGCTTAACTGTTTCATTCGGTATGTTAAGTGCTACGATTCCTATTAAATTAGCTTCTGGAGGATAATCGGCTGAAATTCTAACTCCATAAATTTTAGCAGCACCTGGAGCTGCCCTTAACCAGAATCTATGTTTTACTATTAAACTGTTTTCTCTTATTTCTAATTCTCCGTGACCAGACGTCTCTGGAATATTGCTTGCATTTTTAAGCCATTCTTGATTTATAGCTCTGTATATCTGAGAATTAAATACACCCAAACTCCATACAGGCATTCTGTTAGACTCAACTACATATTTTAATGTTGATAAAAAGTTTTCATAATAAAGTGGCCACCATTCTGGTTGCTTCCAATAAGAATCGTTGATTCTGTTTGGATCATCTCTGATTATTCCCTGTTGCCACATTAATTTAATTACTTTAAAGTCAGATGGCATCGATGGTAACAAACTGTAATAATCTGGATTTCCCGACCTTGAAAAATCATATTCTTTCGTTGTGTTTGTTGCTATGACGTTGCCTGTTATCGGGTTGTTTATGAAATACAAAGCTGCTATTATAACCACCGCAACTATCGCGTATAAGGCAATTCTTTTTTTATTATTTTTTTTCAATTTTTTCACCTCTATTTTTTAATATTGTCGATTTAATATCGGTTTCACATGATGTCCTAAATCGTCTATTAGAAACTCTTCTTTAAGAAACTTCTTAACGTTTTTTATGATTTCCATCTCGTCTAGATTATCATCTATAGTAAAAACTATGCTAACCATTTTTTTCATTTATTTCACCTATTATCTATTACCAAAAGTACGCCCAAACATAAAACGCCAATGGGGTTGTTTGAACTTGGCAACCAGTAAAGTTACCATATAGCCAGACGCTAAATTGTGCTGTTGCCGTTAGATTGCCTAGAGTCACATTTGTTGTGATTAAATCTGCTGCTGGTGCATCTGCCGGCGTACTGTCGTATGTGTTGTTTGAATATCTTAAATCTAAACAGCTAGCGGGTATTGTACCTGTAGGAAGAGAAGTGTTCACTGAAATGTTTATTCCAACAGGTGAGGTTCCTGTATCCCTTATGGTAATACCTGGCGTAGTATCAGTTTGCGTTGCACCAGTTGATATGCTTACATTCTTCCATGCACAATCTGTAGCAGGGCATGTAAAGTTTAGAGTGTTAGTTGAGTCCTGTCCACTTCCTGATGATATAGTTCCAGTACCTTCATTGACTAGAAAGACAGACACCTCATTAGCTGATTCAACAATGAAGTATAAAGTTGTTCTCGTATATTCTAGACTTGCTGCTAGCGCTGGTATGCACGATAGTGTTATTCCTATCAGTATAATGGTTATAAATGTTAGTATCTTTGTTTTTCTCATTTTGAATTCCTCCTATTTTTAAGTTTTAAAAATTTGTTTTATTATAAATTTTATTGAGATTTTTTCATTATTTCCAAAAATCAATAAGTAGTGTTTTCCGCCGTTGCCCGGGCTTATATCAAAATTCTTGTTAAAATTATCCGTTTTGCTTTTCTCATCTAAATTTGTTCCAATCACTACTTTTCCATGATTTCCGTCATTTTTCCATTCATCAAAATGTAATTGGTCATAAAGTCTTATCCAAACTGGTTTATCTGTTGCAACTTGTAGGGAATATCTTCCAGATTCCAAATCTAAAGATTCATAATATGGAAGATTTTCTGTCACATCTTTTGTCATAACCTCTGTTCCAGTTGTAGTAAAAATAGGTTGTTGAACAGATGACGGTTGAGATGCTGGATTTTCATTAGTGCTCTTTTGATTTCCTGCTGCGCTTGTTCCTCCTACTACTAGGCCTGTTGGCAGAGAAAAGATACCACTGTAGAATCCAAATGCTATTGCCGCTATCACTATAATAACTGCAATCACTATTATCAATTTTTTAGAACTTTTTTTAGCAATTTTTTCCTCGTCTTTCATAATTTTTTCACTTTTATTTATAAGTATTTCTTCCATATATAGTTTACGCTCCCGACTGCGTAGCGTTTATGTACAGCGTTCTTTGGGTGTCGTCGCCTACAGCAACGCCTGTAAAGTTGGTCCATATCCAAAATTCGTCTGAAGCACCTATAGGTAAGGATGAGTTAGCGATCCAACCACCTAATGAGCAGTTTGTAATATTAGTAGGATTATTATAAGGATCATTGATTAGCGTACCAAACAATACCATTTTTGAAGAGGCTAGGCTTTCATTAATGCACATGGTTATGTTCTCATTGACATTGCCAGTGTTGTTTATTCTGAAGTTAGCTACAGACGCACTCTGGCACGTGCCTGTTCCTCTTACGCAAGGATTGACATTTGCAATAGTTGTTGATGTAGCATTTATATCCTCAGGAGGAGTTGCATTTCCTGATCCTGAAGAGAATGTTATTGAGTTATTTGGTATTGTCACTTTGAATGAGACATCCATACTTGTATTCAATAAGAACCAATTAGCTGACAGACAGTTAGTAGCATTCATATTTCCATAGGTATCGTTCGCATAGAAGCACCATGATACGACACTACCAACAGTCGAGTTCAGCACAGTAACGTTCCATGACGTGTTGGTCACACCACTAAATGTTACATATGACGAATTAATCCACGTTCCCGTATTGTTCGTGGAGAATATGTAGCCTGCTAGTTGATAATTGTCTGTCCAGTTCAAGGTGAAGTTAGCTGGTTGTCCAGCCAAAGTCGTGTTGGTTGAATTACTTCCAGCGACCCATTGTGGCGGTGTTCCATCAATTGTAGTCAAGTTAAACCATTTGCCATTCTGGCAGTTTGTAGCATTCATATTCCCATAAGTGTCGTTAGCATAGAAGCACCAAGATACTTTTAATCCAACAGTAGTATTAAGAGTAGTAACATTCCAAGAAATGTTCTGAGTACCTGAGAAACTAACATACGATGAATTCCTCCACGTTCCCGTATTGTTCGTAGAAAAGATATATCCAGCTAACTGACCATTGTCTGTCCAGTTTAGAGTGAAGTTAGCTGGTGCACCTGCAACAGTTGTATTAGTCGAGTTGCTATTAACAACCCATTGTGGAGGTGTATTATCAGTTGTGTTATAAGTAAACGGATTAGAACATGAAGTTCCATTCCAATTGTTAGAACTATCGTTGGCATAGACACACCATCTTATTGTGGCATTTAATGTTGAGTTGACTACTTTGGTCACGTTAGACCAATTGCCTGTTCCTGTCATTGAAACCCAAGTATCATTTACCCAGCCTGAATTTATTACCTTGACTTCTATGTAGTCTGTTGAGACTTTGCTTTCTGATTCCCCCTGTGGGAATGCATTTTGCGAAGTCCAGCTGATTACTCCTGCGTTTCCATTAGAACCAGTGCAATAACCACCATTTCCACCAGTTCCAAGTGAGGCAGTTATGCTTCCACTGTTGTTTGAATTATAATAAATATGAATATAACCTCCACCACCGCCTCCACCACCTGCTGAACTACCGTCTCCTACTCCTCCGTTCCCACCATTTGCGGTTATCTGGTTTGAGGATGTTGTGTTGAAAACAGTAATGTTAAATACAATATTTCCTCCTCCACCACCACCACCTGTCCCTGCCGTTGTCGGTGTGCCACCAGTTCCTCCAGTTGCAGTTACAGAACCTCCAGAAAGCAGGTAGAAATAATATGCTGTAAATTTGATTGGATAACCAGAACCCCCACCTCCAGAACCCGCAGTGGGTCCACTACCAGACCCTCCTCCTGCACCACCATAGAACCCACCACCTCCGCCACCAGACTCAAAACTATAACCACCACCAAAATAACAGCCATTTCCTCCTGCACCACCAGAACCAGCACCTCCGCCTATTCCATATCCGTTTGTAGTATATTTTCCTCCGGATGCATTCGTACCCAGACTTCCTTCCCAGATTTCATTAATATCAGCAGAACCATTTGCACCATTTCCACCGACTGCCCCACCAGTACCTCCATTAGAGCCTCCTGTTGCTCCCGCCTGTGCCGTAGCACTCGCACCATTACCATTGATAGTCCCAGAAATATTAATCCATCCAATTGAACCAGAAGTGTTCAAGGTCGTGATGTTGAACCATGTCCTGTTCTGAATAGTGATAGTTACTCCTGGTTGAACAACTAAATTATCGAATGTAAAGTTTGTAGCACTACTAACAGTAGAAGATTGGGTGACATTACAAGAATAACCAACTCCCTGTGTGCAATTGGAGATATTGCCTTGTGTCCAAATTGTTGAAGGGTCTTGAACTAGGACACTTATTCTACCAGAAGTGATTAAATCGCTGAATCCAGAAGTGAAGGACTTGTTCAACCAGAAATCAGTTGCTCCCGTATTAGAAGCGAGGGGAGAGCCCCAGCTTCCTGCTGTGAAATTATAAACGTAAAGATTAGCTGTTCCAGTAGAAGTCGTATGGCCTTCCCAGCTTACGTTTATCTGCGTTAAAGAGTTAATGGATTCATTTATCGTTATGTTGAATTTATGGTAAGAATAAGAAGTTGTGTTGCTCGTCTCAAAATAGCTATTGTCTGATGTTGATATGTTTGTATATGCTCCTGATGAGAACTCCTCCTCGCCTGCCGGTGTCAAACTTGTAGGCGGTTCTGTCGTAACAGAGTTATTATAAGCTTTGTTGTTTGCTGTATCACTAAAATTGTATGTTGTTGTTCCATTTGTTCCGTTAATGAATGAGAAGATATATCCTGACAGACCATAGTTGTCAGTCCAGTACAAGTTATGGGAGATGGGTGTTCCCGCTGCTGTTCCATTTGTCGAATTCAAGGAATACTGAGGATAGTCAGATATTGTTGTAAAGGTAAATGGATTCGAAACTAAACTATTATTCCAGTTGCTAACATTATCTGAGAAGTTGAAATACCATCTTATCGTGCAGCCGACAGTGGAGTTGATCGTTTTAACCACTGATATGGTTTGTGGTGTAGAAGTGAAGTTAACAGCAGAATCATTGACAAAAGAGCCTGTGCAATTGTCCAAACCGAATATATATTGTCCGTTAGGATGTAGTGCCAAAGTGTCATTCATCGTCAGGTTGAACTGGACAGGCTTTCCTGCTGTCGTATCGTTTGTTACGTTGTTTGAATAAGTTGGCGGTGTCGTGTCAACTGTGAAGTAGACAGTATTGCTGGAAGACATATTTCCAGAAGTATCATTACAGTAGAATTTTACATTGTTAGGTCCTTCTGATGGAGCAGTCAAATTCAAATACCAATTTGTTGTGGAACTGTTAGACAAAGTCTGGTTAGCAGTTGAGTTTAAGCTAACTCCGCACCATGAGCCTACTTGACTTAAAGTAACATTTGACCAGACCCATTTTTTATTGTAAGTTTGATTTAAAGGACTTTGAATTGTTATTGCTAAAGTTGGCGGTGTTGTTAAAAGACTAAAATTTTCAGACGTATTCCAATTACCAAAAGTATCATTAGCATACTGCTTCCACCATAATTGTTGAGGCGTGGAGTTTACAACTAAAGTTTGGTTGCACCAACTGGGATTTGTAGACAAAGAACACCAATCCGATGCATTTACCCAGCTAGTTCCATTCCATAAACTTGTTATTGCTTTGCTTAATGCAGTATTATCTGACCAATTTAATCTAAATTCAATTAGAGTTCCTGCACCTGTTGAATTAGTTGAATTTAGAAAATAGGTAGGTGGCGTCGTCTCATTTACATTAAACCAATACGTTTTTGATGAAGCAGAGTAGTTCTCATCGCCACTAAAGTAGCCTGTCAGGTTCCAAAAATTACCTGCTGTGCTCAGGCTGGTATAATTAACTATTGATGTTGTACCAGATTGCAATAACCAACCAGTGTAATTGGAATCCAAGTAAACAGTCTTGCCACTAACGTTAACAACAGCAGTGAAGTTAGCAATATTATTTTGGACGTAACTATTGTTATTTTGAGTTCCATTCAAATACAATGATACGCTTGTAGGACCCTTGCTCACGTTCCACCACAACGTAACCAACGCACTGTTCGAATAGTTCTCGTTGCCTAAGACCTGAGCAGTGAAGTTATTATTATAGGCTCCCCACTGAGAAACATTCCACGACGTGCTCGTAACATTGTCAATCAGCGTTCCGTTCCTCCATATCCGGACATACAGACCAGCAACACTTGATGTAGCAGTGGCATTGATGGTTGAGTTGGGGTACGTTGACGTCTGTCCAGTTTGGCTGTTATTCAGATATAACGTAGCTGTTGTTGTTGCTTGAGCTATTGTGAATGTTAATACAGGAGTGACATTGGTATTGCCAGAGGAGTCGTTAGCTACGAACCTGTATCGATATGTTCCTGCTGTCAGTGGTGTTGTATTGTAATAAAACGTCTGGGGTAATGATGTAAGGCTGCCAGTCATACTAGTGTTCGTAAGCGTAACCGAGAAGTTGTTCTCCAAATAAGCACCTGCCAATGAGCCAGAGTTATCGTTCCATGTTATCGAGAAGTTAGAATAGCCGGTAGGTGTATAAGTGGATATAGTAGAGGATGCGTTGTTCGTATAGGTTGGCGGTGTAGCATCACTTGTAGTCACATAGAAATACGTATTATCATTCTGACAGTTCGTTCCATTCCAATTGCTAGAATTGTCAGATGCATAATAGCACCAACCTACTTTTGTTCCGATTGTTGGATTTAAAACTAAACCATAACTTATAGTTTGAGGCGTTGAAGTAAAATTAGTTTGATTTGTTGTTATGTTTATTTCTACATAATCTACATAAACTATAGTATATGGAGGAATAACAGTACAAGCACCAGGACCAATACAATATATTTCTGATGATATTGATAGATACGTTGAATTGTCTGTTGTGTTTATAAGGCCTGTTTTTGTAAAATCATTAGAAGAATAACATTTAGATGTAATAGATTCACTTGTACCTAAATTAGTCGAACCTGTCCAAGAGCCAGTAGTCATATTTTTAATTTGAATATATGCATATCCATCTGCAGCACCATTTAGAATATAATATCCTTCAACATTATAACATATTCTTGAAATATTTTCAATAATATAATCAGAAAGATTAAAGATAAACTTGTAGTGAGTAAAATTTTCACTTCCTGCTGGTGCACTTGCTTTTAATGATGCAGTAAAATCAAATCTATTATTATCTGAAACATTTGCTCTATTATAATAATAATCTGTTATGGAATTAGTTGCACTATCAGGATTGCTATTTGTTGTTGAATATGTGGAATTATAGCCAAAATTGTAAAATATATTTGGTGTTTGCAAAGGTGCAGTGTAATTTTTCCAATAGCCAGAATTGTTTGATGAGAAAATATATTTACCTCCTGAATTTAAACCAACATTATCATTCCATGTTAAATTAAAACCACAGGGGCTACCTGCATTAGTTGTATTTGTTGCACTGTTAGAGTAGGTAGGCGGTACATTGTCTGCCACGGTAAATTGAAAAGGAGTAGAATTATAGGCTATATAAGTAGTGTAAGCTGCGACAAACCAAGTGTGAGTTTCGTAAGACAATCCACTAACAGTGCAATTCCATAAAGTTCCGTTTGGAAGAGAATTATTATAACATTTTGAAACACCATCTACATAAACTCTAGTAGGAATGCTAATAGCCTTAGAAGAATTAACTGTAAGATTCAAGTCTACAGTTGTTGTGTAAATAGTGCTTGCGTTTGCAGGTTGTAATGGTGTTACTGCTAAAAGTGCAATAACTCCAGATGATCCAGAAGAACCACTACTGCCATTTGTTCCATCCGTGCCAGTGCAATAACTGCCGCCGGTTCCACCGCCTCCACCACTTCCTCCATTAATATCAATTGTAGATGTGTTATAAATGTAAGAAGCAGAGATGTTAATAAATCCGCCATTTCCTCCATTCCCGCCATTTCCTCCAGATCCGTCAGTACCTGACCAAGTTGCTATGCATTCACCTCCATCCCCTCCATTCACTCCATTGCCACCACTTACATTCAAAATTCCAGTGATATTTACAGTATAAGCAATTAAAGAAATTCCACCTCCACCGCCTCCACCACCACCTCCTCCACCAGAACCGCATAAATGATTTGCGGAATCACAATTAAGCCCAACTGAACCCGCAACTCCATTTGTAGCATTTGCATTTAAAGTTCCAGAAATATTTATGAAATTGGTTGCATTGAAAATAACATAACCGCCACCATTTCCCCCATTCCCGCCAGCACCACCATTGAAGCCTATATAATCACCTGCTTTACCACCACCACCTCCTCCACCACTACCAGAACTTATATTGTTATATCCTCTTATTCCATGAGTAGAATTAGAGCTTCCACCGTTTCCACCATATCCACTTATTCCTCCATAACCCCAATAGCCAGCAGTTCCGTTTGTACCATTTCCTTGCCCACCGCCAGGTGCAACACCTCCAGAACCACCACTTCCACCGCTTGCATTTATACTTACTTTAACAACAATTGTAGAAGGAATTATCAATGATTTAAAATTATATTTTGCATTAGCATCAATTGTTTGATTTGTTGTGACATTGCAGACACATGTAGGATAATTGCATGTAGCACCAGCTCCATTACAATCAGTTGATGATGTTGGACAAGCTCCACTAACAGCAGTACATACTAAATTACCAGGGTCATCATAAGCAAGAGCTGTTAGATCACCGAATGTAAATTGTAATGTCGCATAACCTGCAATAAACATATTATTTATTAAATAACCTGTTTCATCGCAACTATAATTTCTTATCAAGAGTTTTTTGATTTTTATCGAATCTCCCTCAAGCTCTGAATAATTATAATAATTATCATTCTCATCCACTAATTCCAAAGAGCTTTTCAAGGAATTGTTGCCGCAGCTTATCTCCAAGAACTTCATCTCATCTTGTGTTAAAGCATCATCTGTTAAGAATTCAGTCCATTTGGCATTAGTAGAATTAATTATCAAATCTGCCTGGCCTGTTGTATCAAAAGCAACTGTCCAATTCTCATAGTTTTTAACAACAGTATGAACATTTAACACTGTAATAGTTACTTCAAATGTTTGATTAGAAGTATGAGGCGTTATCCACTTAAGCCTATCAATCAGATCATCATTGTTCGTGTCAATGAAAGTAAGGTTTATTGATGGATCATGAGTAACATCAATTTTTTTACTATCAACAAACCAGTAAAGTCTTATTGATTCCTGTTTTGCTTCTTCAATGTCTGTATAAGTTGTTATGTCGCTATAATTAATATCCGAACTCACGGTTACTAGTTTCTTGTACTTGTTTATTATTTCTTCAAAGGTTTTCGGAGCTTCTGTAAAATATTCTATAATATATTCCTTAGTTTCATCTACTTCCAAGGCTTTGGTTTTTTCCGAAAAAGTATCGTTTAAGATTCCACCAGATAATGAGGCGTTAAAAGCATCTTTAGGAACGAAATCTGAAGCATCAAAAAATGTCTTTTGATTCAACTCATTTTTAATTCTTATCTTCTTTGTCCATTTGACAGGCTCACCTATTATAGCCCTGCCCTGTTTTAATTCTTCGAATAAAACATTTACTTTCCTTGATTCAAATTTTTTGGCATCAATCTGATTCTCAGAAGGATTAAGAAAATCACCACCGTTAAACCTAGCCTTTACAACACCTTTTTCACTAACAGGAAAATTAACAAATCCTTCAGTATTAGTTAAACCAGAACCCCACACCGTGTTATTAACGTAAAGGTCTATTTGCTGGTTTTCAAGCAAAGTCCCATTGTCTAATAACAAAGTAGCTCTGACCAGACTTTCTTCTATTTCTAGTCTTATAGAAGTGTTAGCCCATACTTCTATTGGAAAGCTTTGCTCTATTGTCTGCGGTATGCCTATCATATTTCCTGTTATGGTTGAACCATTCGAAGTTGAATTCAAAGCGTTTATGGTTGTGTTCGCTGCCAGAGCTAATATAGAACTTAGAATTATGATTACAGGAATCAATAACTGGCTCTGTCCTGATTTAGCACTACTCTTCATAACTCACCACAACTTTGATTTCGCTCAACCCAACAGGTGTCAAAACATCTGTTTTTAGCATAATCTCACTATTGCAAACATCGCTAGGTTTCAAGTCACCGCAGAATTCCCTTTCATTGCCAGAAACTATTCCGAATCCTTGCGGTATTTCCCAGTCAAGAGCAACATTCTTAGCTTCCGAAGAATCATTGTTAGTCACAGTAGCCTTGGCTGTTATAATTTCTCCTCTTGTTATTTTTCTAGGATAGTCCAGACTTGTGTAAAAATTATGTTCAGTTGAATGAGTTTCATTAATTTCTTGAGAAGTCTCATTAGATGTCTCATTTGAAATTAGAGTTTCATTTAAAATTTCGGTCTCGTTAACAGTAATGTTTTCAAAGGTTTCGTCGCTAACATTCACAATTTCGGATGTCTCATTATTCGTAACGTTTTCAATGAAAGTTTCATTAGTAATTTGAGTTTCATTCGAGATATTATTAAGAAGGTCTGTTGTATTAGGACTTGAAGAAGATGTATTGTTTTCCAGAGTAAGGTCTGCTATCTCATAACCTGTAATATTAGACTCGTTCTGCGCCTTAACAATCTCGGCCTCTTTCAAAATTAGTAATGAAACAACAATTATTATTAGGAAGACTGTTGTTGTTGAGATTTTTCCTACCAATGATTTAGCTAATGATTTCATTTACCCACCTTTAGATAACACAATTTTGCAGTACCTACCCTTCTCTGAGTAACCAGGCCTTCAGAAACCAAGCCGAAGATGTATTTAGATACTGTTGCTCTGTTTATTCTTGTGATTCCTGCTATGTTGAGTATAGTCAGGCCTTCTGGATGATACTTCAAGTTCTCTATTATCCTTTCTCTAAAATTATTTTCTTGCATGTTTACCCTTCAAATAACATAGTTTAGCTGTACCTACCTCTCTTTGGGAGATTGTGCCTTCACCTAGAAGTTGGTAGATATACTTGGTAACGGAATGCCTCGTCATCCCAATATATTTTGATATGTCAACTGTTGTAAGACCTTCTGGATGTTCCTTCAAGACTTCTATTACACTTTCTTTTACATTGTTTTTATGGGGTTTTTCAGTTTTTCCGGCTTTCTTTTTTTTAATCTCTTCTATGATCGAGACATTGTTTTTGCGAAAGTTCCTAGCATTTACCAGAACTTCTACGCTGCCATTGTTAACAATTAGTCCTATGCCTTGATTTTTAATAGTCTCAATAGCAGAAGCTGATAAAAGTTCCTTTTCTTTCTTTGGAATAACGATAAAGACCTTATTAGCGTTCTCGAGATAAAATAAACATTGACCCATGGCTGTTGGAATCTCATTAGCACGTTTCTTAAATTCAAAAGCTATTAACTCTTTTTCTTTGATAGCTATCAAGTCTGGAAACTTACCTCCAAGAGGAAAGTTATAGAAATAATCATAATTCTTGTTAATTAACCACTTGATTAAACCCTCGTCCATAATTGTTTTCCCCTTTGATTAACATAGCTGTTATCCTAATCTTTTGGGTAGCAAAGCTAAAGGTTAACTAAAAATAGGTGAAGTTTCATTTAAAAAGATTTATATATGCAAAAAGATATTTTAGACATTTTTTTCATAAAAAATCTAGTTTCTATAGGAAATTAAGGGGTAAGACAGAAAAATTTAAAGGTAGGTTCTGCCAATTTTTATCATGGAAGATTTGTGGAAAAGGTTTAAAGAAGAGACCCGGGGACACATTCAAAAAATAAATGAATTTTTGAATGAAGAGTCTGCTAAAGAAAAAACTTTAACTCCAACAGAACCATTGACGGTTTTGAATAGTGAAACACAAAAAGAAATCAACCAACAAATCATTGATGAGACATCTAAACAAATTGAACAGGCGGTATGGATTGAGAAATCTAGTGAGAATTCTTCGAGAAAAGAAATATACGGAAACTTGAAAGATCTGGTAAAAGAGATAATGGAAAAGGAACATGTCTCACGTGCTCAGGCTTATAGAAAGGCTAGGAAAAGATTTCTTGAGAGAACCCAATAGTTAACAATATATTTTTCTACATGAGAAATATCTTTATGTTCACTAAGAATGAGATAAGAGACTTGATAATATCCGTATTTGTCTTAGCCCTTGTTTTCAGTTCATTTAAAATAGAAAATCTCATATCAACCATATTCATAGTATTGGTTGTTTTTCTTTCTCATGAGATATTGGGGCATAAGTTCGTGGCTCAGCACTTTGGTTGCGATGCAGAGTATAAGGTCTGGCCTTTAGGTCTGGCTTTGGGTCTGATAACAGCCTTTATAGGAGGGTTCGTAATTGCTGCTCCTGGGGCAGTTTACGTATCGCCCTATAAGAAAGGCTTTGCTTTCAGGGTCTCCCACCTGACAAACAAGCAATACGCTATAATAAGCCTTGCAGGTCCTCTGATAAACATATCTCTTGCCGTTTCTCTTCTTTTGGCGAACTTTGTCTATCCCTTGAGCTTGTTCTTAACCACTGCCAGCATATCCTTTTTCCTGGCGTTCTTCAACCTTTTGCCAATACCGCCTTTAGACGGCTCTAAGATTATGTCATGGAACTTGAAGGTTTGGCTTCTGGTAACGGCAATAGCTTTTGCTGGCTTGTTTATATAAATTACTTTCACTAAATTCTTTTCATGGCTGTAGAGAGAATAATAATAGGAAGGGAACCTGAGGACCTCAAAGCTTACGGAGATAAGGGTTGTATATTCTTGGGAAAGCATGTTGTCGGGAAAGGTTTTGATTTTCATTTAACCAATCCAATTCTAATGGACGTCTTAAGACCCCATGTTATACTTATAACGGGCAAACGCGGATCGGGCAAATGTCTTGAAGGAAATACACTTATTCCGTTGAATGATGGTTCTTTAGTTCCAATAAAAGATTTTGAAAATAACAATAATAATATCTTTGCCCTTAATGATAAGTTTAAAATATCTTCTGCTGAAAAAGAGGGATTTTTCAAAAGAAAAGTCGACAAACTTTTGCGTATAAAATTAAGAAGTGGTAAGGAAATAAAACTTACTCCGGAACACCCTTTATTAACAATAAGAGGATGGAAGGATGCAAAGGAACTAACCATAGGAAGCAGAATAGCTACCCCAAGAAAAATAGAGAATTTTGGAAATAAAACAATGGAAAAATATAAAATTAAATTATTATCATATCTTCTTGCAGAAGGCCATTTGGGAAACAATTTCGTTTTGTTTAGTAATTCAAATAAAGAGATAAACGAGGATTTTTCTAATGCGGTAAAAGATTTTGACGCTAACCTAAAAATAGGATATCATGGTCCTGGTTCTTACAGAGTTGTCAAAGAAAAGAGAAAAATTGACACCTCTAAAATGAAATTGGTTTTTAAAAATAATGGTTGTTTTGGCAAAGGGAATTACGCTCCAGCTGAAAAAAGCTCAATAAGAAAATGGCTTGAAAGTATTAAAATTTACGGAAAACTTTCAAAAGAAAAGTTCATCCCATCTGAAATATTTAACTTAAAAAAAGAAGATTTATCGTTGTTTCTAAACAGATTATTTAGTTGCGATGGAAGCATCTATAAGCATAAAACTTCTCATGGTTTTGTATGGGAAATTTCCTACAGTTCTTCTTCTGAAAAAATGATACATCAGATTCAACATTTGCTGCTAAGATTCGGAATATTGTCAAGAATAAGGAAAAAATATACGAAGATAAATTGCAAGATTTTTGATTCATTTGAAATAACTATAGGAACCGACAATATAACCAGATTTATACAGGAAATAGGATTCTTTGGCGAAAAGTCGAGAAAACAGAACATATGTCTAGAAGAAATTGCAGACATAAACAGAAACCCTAATGTAGATACCGTGCCTCAAGAGATTTGGGATATGTACAGACCGAAAAACTGGGCAGAATGTGGTAGATATTTTGGTTACACCACCCCTAAAGCATTAAGGAGTAGCATAGACTATTCTCCTTCTAGACAAAAGCTAATGCAGATAGCCAGAGTTGATAATAACGAGTTGATATACCTTTTAGCAACATCTGATATTTTCTGGGATGAGATAGTTCTCATTGAACAGTTAGAAGGCGAGTTTGATGTCTATGACATTTCTGTTCCTGAATTGCATAACTTTGTCGCAAATGATATAATCGTTCATAATAGTTACACATCAGCTGTCATAGCCGAAGAAGTGACAAAACTACCTGATGAAGTGAGACAGAATTTGTCCTGTTTAATGATAGACACCATGGGGATATTTTGGTCAATGAAAAACCCGAACGACAGGCAGCTAATGGAACTGACAGAATGGAATCTAAAGCCAAGAGGTTTTGATGTGAAAATCATAATACCGATGGGAATGAAACCATACTACGACAAGTACGGCATTTCATATGATGGAATTTTCTCAATAAAACCTTCAGAATTGTCAGCAGCAGACTGGGCCTTGACCTTTAACATAAGTTTATTTGATCCTATCGGTATCTTGCTGGAGAGGATAATTAAAAAACTTCAAGGAAGAGACTATTCCATAGAAGATATAATCAGCGAAATAGGAAGCGATAAGAGGTCTGATGAAAAGGAAAAGATGATTTTGGAAAACAGGTTCTTATCATCAAAAGGCTGGGGGGTGTTTTCCCAAGAATCGGCCTCAATAGAGAACTTTCTCAATCCTGGGGTTGTAACTGTTCTGGATGTGTCTTTGCAAGAGACCAATGTCAGAAGTTTAATGATAGGCATTCTCTGCAGGGAAATATATCAGGCAAGAATGGCTGCCAGAAGGATAGAAGAAATGGAATTGACAGGAGGAGAGGCGACTAAGAGAGTTCCTATGACTTGGATCACCATTGATGAATGCTTACCGTACGAGTCTGTGGTAATAACTGAAAAAGCGCATACACCAATAGGTAATATAGTGGAGAGATTTAAAAACGGCGAAAAATTTAAGGTTTTAGGGTTTGATGCGGATAAAAAGGAATATGGATATTTTGATGTAGATAATGTTTATGAAAAAGGCGAAAGAAATATTATAAAATTAATTACAGAAAGCGGGAGAGAATTAAAATGCACACCAGAACATAAGATATTAACTTCTAACGGGTTTACACCAGCCCAATCTGCAGAAGAAGTGTCATTGCCCGTTATTCAGCATTATTCTTCTAATGAAAAACTAATTACGGCTAGGTTAGTAGGGCATTTATTTGGAGACGGATGGTTATGTTCAAAAGAAACTGGATTTTCAGGAAAGAGCAAAGATTTGGAAAAAATAAAAAATAATCTTAAAGCTTTAGGATTTTCATCAGGCAGCATTTATTCAAGAGAAACCCATTCTAAAATTAAAACTCATGATGGAAAAATATTAGAAGTTTCTGGAAAAACTCAAGAAGTCCATAGCAGTGCAAAGGCTTGCAACTTCTTTTTTGATTTAAAGGTCCCCAGAGGTAAAAAAGTTCTAAATCAATTTTTACTGCCCGAATGGTTATTAAACGCGACAAAAGAAGAAAAAGCAGAATTTTTAGCGTCCTTAATGGGAAGTGAAGGCAGCATGCCAAACGTATCTAAAAAATCTCCTATTGGGTTTGATGTTGTTAGATTTTCATTTAATAAAAGCATAGAACTTGAAAAAAATGGTTTTGAATATGCGAACCAATTAAAACAACTTTTTGAAACTTTTGATGTTAAAGTTGGCATAAGTAAAAGAAAAGGTAATATCAGAAAAGATGGCATAAAAACAATGAAATTTGTTTTAACAATTTCAAACAGTACAAATAACATGATAAATTTCTTAGAGAAGATCGGTTATAGATACTGTGAAGAAAAAGAAATTAAGGGAAATCTAGTTTTGTCTTATTTGAAGGCCAAACAAAAATTGATAAAAGAAAGGGATGACTTACGTTTAAAATGTATAGAGTTGCATAAAACAGGTTTAGGAAAAATAAGAATATCAAAAATTCTGAAAATACTGGATTATATGGTGAGGGAATGGATATACTTTGGCAGAAAAGCTTCTGTTCCTCAATTGGAATTTCCAAGATTCGAAGAATGGCTAAAATCAAGTTATAAAAACAATTTAATTCTTGAGAAGATAGTAAAAAAAGAAGATGCGGGCTTAGAAAAGGTTTATGATATTTCAGTCTCCAACGTTCATAACTTTGTCGCTAATGGCTGTATAGTTCATAATTGTCACGAATACTTGCCAGATGAGGGGGAGACTCCGGCCACTCGCGATTTGCTAACATTGTTAAGGCAAGGAAGGCAGCCTGGCGTAAGCTTAGTCCTAATAACACAGAGACCTGATAAGATTCATGGAGATGCAATTTCCCAGGCGGATTTGGTTATAGCGCACAGATTAACGGCCAAACCAGATGTCGAGGCTTTGTCTGCCATAATGCAAACCTATCTTTTGTTTGACATAAGAAAACTTTTAGGAGAGCTACCGAAGAACAAGGGTGCGGCCTTGATATTAGATGACAATTCTGAGAGAATTTTTAACATTCAGGTGCGTCCAAGACAGTCATGGCACGCAGGTGAATCACCAGTCGCCATAAAAGAAAAAGGTTCTTAAATTTCTAACATAGATTATTTTCATGTCTTTTGTTGAACACCCTTTGATAAAACCTGAAACAATAGAGGCTAGAACATATCAAGAATCCATTCTTAATACAGCATCAAAGAAAAACACGCTTTGCGTTTTACCCACAGGTTTAGGCAAGACCACATTAGCCATTCTCTTAGCAGCTCACCGATTAGAAAAATATCCTGATTCAAAAGTCCTGATAACAGCACCTACTCGTCCTCTGTGCGCTCAGCATCAAAAAACTTTTACTGATTGCATGAACATTCCCGAAGAAGAAATAGTTCTATTGACAGGTCAGGTCTCTCCCTTTGAGAGAGAAGACATATACAAAAAAGCAAAAATAATAAGTGCAACACCGCAGACCTTAGAGCACGACATCATGAGCGGAAAACTGGATTTATCTGATTTTAGTTTGTTGATAGTTGACGAGGTGCATCGTGCGGTCAAGAAATACGCCTATCCTTTTGTTGTAAGAATTTACATGGAAAGGGCAAAAAACCCAAGAACACTTGGTTTGACAGCATCCCCAGGAGGCGACGAGGAAAAGATAAAGGTAATATGCAAGAGCCTTTTCGTCGATGCCGTGGAAATAAGGACAGAACTGGACGAGGATGTCAAGTCCTTTATCAAAAGTATAACATCAGAGTACGTAAAGGTTGATCTGCCTGAAAATCTAAAGACTGCCCAAACCTTGTTTAAGACCGCTCTAAGAGACAGGCTAGAAAAATTAAAAAAATATAATTTATTTATCAAAAGAAAAAGAGATCTGCTGGAAGCTCAGAAAAAAGTTAGCAGAGAAATAATGACGCAGAGAAAACCTTTTATGTTCTACTTGGTCTCTTTAATAGTCGAGGCGGTCAAGGTGTGGCACGCCGAAGAGTTGTTAGAAACGCAAAGCGTAAAGGCTACACAAATTTATTTGGATAAAATCAAACAAAAGAAAACAAAATCAGATCGAGCGATTTTGAATGACATTAATTTTATCAAGGCAATGAGAATAATTGAGGGATCTGGAGAGCATCCAAAAATATTAAAGCTAAAAGAGATAATAACAAGAGAATTTGAAAAAAACAAGAACGTAAAATTTATAATATTCTCCCATTTCAGGGATAATATCTATAACATCTATGACATGATTCAGGATAGTTGCAGGCCTGTTATCCTGATTGGCCAGGCAGGTGAAAGAGGTCTGACTCAAAAGGAGCAGATAAATGTTATAAAGGATTTCAATGCGGACTACTACAATTGCCTAATCACCTCGCCAATAGGAGAGGAAGGATTGCACATACCATCAGCGGACATAGCTGTTTTCTACGATTCAGTTCCCTCTGAGATAAGGACAATACAGAGAAGGGGGAGGGTTGGAAGGACAAAGGTAGGAAAGATAATATTCTTGCTAACCAAGGACACTATAGACGAGAGCTATTATTGGACAGCCTATAGAAAAGAGAAGAGGATGAAGTCAATACTTAGGGAGATGCAGAGCAAGAACGATAAGGAACAGCATAACTTAAGCAACTTTTTTTGACCAAGGTTTATTAATACTGTTTATATATCAATAATATAGGAAAAATGTAAGGCGGACCTTTAAAGGCTCGGCAAAAGTACTCAAGAAAGAAGAAAAAGCGATAGGATGCTCAAGATTAAGTTTTGGAAAAAAGAGGAACCTAAGGAAGAAAATAAGAAAGTTGTTCTAGACCAGAAAAGCTTGGATATAGGCTCTTCCATAGGCGAATTAAGCCAAAAGTTCGACAAACTTTCAACAGCCATAGGCCAGTGCTTCTTGGTCTTGGATAATAAGGTAGACAGCTATAAGGACAATATAGTGGTTATACAGGATGGCATAGGCAAGCAGGTTGAACAGCATGATGAGTTTAAAACGCAACTAGGGTCCTACGAGGAGAAGATACTGAGACTTCTTAGGAATTTGAGGTTCGAGATCGAGA
>CAYGWD010000002.1:0-61705 GCA_964353745.1 uncultured archaeon | reverse complement strand
GTACTAACTACTAATATCGATAGCAATATCTGTTTTTTCATTTTGTCACCACTGAGTTAAAGGACTACTAAGCACAGATAACGTAGATCTTACAAGACTGCGAAGTACCGCCGTTCTGCACTACCCATCCGGTTTCAGGAGGAGTGTAAATGTGGTGAGGATATACGGGATATTGCGGGTCGCCTGGCTTTGCTGCCTTCGAGATTGCCAACGGTAAAGTGCATGTGGTTCCGCCTCCGACTACAATTGTGCCTGTGGGACAAGACCATCCTGCCCATCCAGTCGGACTAAAATTCTGCGTTGAGCTTTCTACACGTACCAATCCTACAGGGCAAGTAGCAAATTGACTTCTCTTTTGTTCTGCATAGAATATTACATCAGCTGTAAATGAATCGCTTTGAACAATATTTCCTACGCTACTAGGTAAGTTCCAATGGAATTGAATACATGTTTTAAGAGCTGGATTTGTAGATAAATCTCCTAATGCCCAATATCTTTCACCATCAATTATTCCTATTAATTCCGTATCATCTGCATCTATTACGTTATCACAATCTAAATCTTTATAGACTTTAATAACGAGGTATTCATCCAATTCTCCGTCTCCACTAGGTGTGCATAATGGCTCTGCTGCTAATTCTGGTTCATTACAACTCACATCACTATCTGCAGTTTTTGTAATTTTAACAAATCCACATGATGGATTATTAACCACATGTAGACTTACAGTGTCTTCTCCATAGTCTCCTGGCTTAACATCGATAAAGTTGAAGAATAGATCACCTGTTAAATCCTTTGCACTCCAAGTACAGGGTAATTGTGATACACCATTGTAAGAACATTTGCTATCTACTAATAAATCCAATTCACCTGCAGTGAATGTGTTGCCTGTTGATGTTTCTACGTCGCTAAAGTATGCAACTGTTCCCATTGTTATTCCTGAAATAGCTATTCCTATCAATACTAAACTAGCTAAAATTTTTGTATTCATATTTTTCACCTATTTTTCAAATTATTTTCCTATTTGGGTATTTACTCTCAAAAAAAATCGAGCAAGACTTGTTCAAAGAACTGTCTTGTTAACCGCCCCTCCTCGGCGCTAAAGAAATCGAATTCATTAAGAGTTATTAAGAAGGAAATATTGGCTTAAAGACCTTTGAAACAAATACGATACAAAAATAGAACAACGACTGAACATACATATTACAAAAACATGACAAGATTATGACAAATTTTATCTTGCGCTCTTGTTGATATTAATGATGTTGTTAAGATCTCTTTCAGAAAAGAAATAACTCCTGGTCATTTTATAGCATTCTGAAATCCAACTCGGATAACTCAAGTTCAAACCCCAGATGCTTCTTCTGGTCTTTCTGCCATACTTCTGATTCTTCTTGACATCAACAAGCTCGCACTCTTTCAATTTTTCCAGGTGATAAATGCATATGGTTGGCCTTATTCCCAATCTAAAGCATATATCCTCGACCTTCATGCTGTGTATAGTCTCCGGACAAGATATCAATAAATGAATTATGCCTGCCCTTATTTTATTGGAGCATATCTCGTGTATCTGAGGTAAAAATTGAGATAAAACCAAAATTTCATCTTCTTTATTTGTTTTTTGAATAAGCCTCAGAGAAAATCTTTCCATATTATCTTTTTAGAAACTAAAATTTAAATGCTTATTTAACACTACTAAAACATTACAAGTTTTACTTTGTTCTGTGCCTGTATGCCTTTCTCTTCTTGAAGAAGAAATAAATTATTGCAACTATCGCTGCTAATATCAAAGCTGCAATTCCGTATCCTACTGGAGTGTTCATGGATAGGAAGAGTCCTGTTGCAGGTGAAACCGTACATGTCTCGGCCTCTGTCGGCTTGCTTATGGCTGTTCCGCAATTGTTCTTATCAACGCAGGTTTTGGTTCTTGTTCCTTCTATGCAATCAGACCATTCTGAACATAACCAATCTTCAGTGCACTCTGGGGTTGTTGTTCCACCTATTGCTCCGCCAGTTGATATGGAACATGTTTGCGATTCTGTTGGCTTGTTTATGGTTGTTCCGCACTTGTTATCGTCCTTGCATGCCCTTGTCTGCGTTCCTGCTATGCATTCAGACCAGTCTGTACAATTCCATTTCTCTGTGCAAGTTGGTGGTAATCCACCGCCACTGAAACTGCCGCCTCCGCTAGTAGTTCCTCCGCCGCCTCCGCTAGATGGTGGAGATGGTGTCGATGGTGCCTCGCCAACAGTTGTTGATCCCTCGACTGCAGGCCCTTCGTGAGGATTGTCTATTACATTGTCAACGGCTGTCACATGATAATAATATTTTCCATTTGGCAGAGAAGAAAAATCATCAAAACTGACTGATGCAGTATTTCCTATCAAAGTGAAATTAACGCTGTCGTTACTTCTGTAAATCTTGTAATATAATACAGCAGAAGATGGACATGGACCATCAGTAGCCGCTGTCCAAGTTAAAGTCATGTTCCCGTCTGCATCATATGGACTGTCATGAATTACCAAGTTTCCAGGGGCTGAAGGCGGAGTCCTGTCTATACAAAATGCATATACATTGCTAACTAACAAAATAAAAGAAAATATGCTGCAAACCAAAATTATTTTTTTATTCATAGGAATTACCTCATAACACAGTGATACAAATCTACAGTATTATCTGTAAACAACATTGAATCGTAGAGGACGTCACAACCTCTTATTGCAAGGAAGTAAGTCTTACCTTCTACTAATTCACTTGCATCAAATGTATCTTGGTATGTCTCTGTTGTGCTATTCCAAATTGCTGTCTGCCAAGTGCTATCGTATGGACAATAACCGAAAAGACACAAAAGTCCGCTATACCATGCTGATGGTTCAAATATTCTGTATTGGACTGTTGAATCTTCTATGCCTGTTGCATCTGTTATGCCTATCTCTATTGGAATCTCTTCGTCATAGGTACCTTCTGGTTCTGGTTGAAGGAGTTCTGCTATTGGTGGCGTGTTATCAACAATTAAATAATCCCAAGCTGTTCCTGTATTAAGTTCATTGTCAGTAGTAACTACTCTAATTTCATAATCTCCTGAAGCAAGTCCTGCTGGTAGTCCATCACTTATCTCACAGGTGAAATCATAGACATATCCATTTAAGTTATAACCAGTATCTACACTTTCTTCACAACCTTCTTCTCCTATGCACTTGTAAATATCTGCCCAGCAATCAGCAGGTCCAGAATCAATATCTTCTAAAGTGGCAAACACTTGCACGAGATCACCTGTTGTAAATGGACCTGGTAAATTTCCACCCTCAGTAATCACAACACTCGGTCCTACTTGGTCCATTTTCATTGTTACTTTGTCTCCGTCCCAGTCTTCTGCCAATCCAGATTTCATATTTCCTGAATTGTCCTCTATCTCATATGCTAGGAATAAGATATCTTCGTGATTCAAGCCGCTATCAACTGGGAATTGTAATGAACCTTTGCAGTAACCATCGACCCAAGGAACTGAACCTAAGTAAACTGTTTCTATCGGTGTTCCTGTAGTCTCTTCTAGCCAGTGCAAATAATCCCACAAATTCTTTATTTCAGATTGATCTACTGATTCAAAATCATACTTTATTGCATAGAATCTGCATTCCTTGACTTCGCTTGCCTTGCAATTATCTGAGTTAAGTATATTCGAATCGCCGCCAAAATCTATTGCCAATGCCTTTACTTCAAATTTCTTTCCGTCTCTATAGTATTTGTCTTTTGATGGCCATAACACTGCTTGTATTTTTGGATCTGCATTATCAACTATTATCTGTATGCCGTCTGTTTTATTGAAATTGCCAAGCAAGTCCTCTGACTTTACCCAAAGTTCCCAAACGCATCTATATTCGCAGTGAAGACCGTGGCACCAGTAGCAATCCTTGATGTCAGGTACTTGCCAGTCGCCGCAGTATGTGTCGCCCTCGGTATTAACCAAGTTTATGTATATGGGGTCGTCCCCTAAAACTAATTTTGCCTTTACCCAAGCAACGCCAACTCCAGGGTCTCCTGTAAGTTTCTTGTCTGTTACGTTAGCACATATCCTGACAGTATCGCCTTGCTGGACTGTGCTGTCGTCAACCCACTTTACGATTTCCGGTGGTGCAGTATCTACTTGGTCTATTTCTACTATAGGTTGTTCTGCGCTTCCTTCTGAATTTCCTAAAGCGTCAACACAGTACCATTCTAATCTGTGCTTGCAGTCCTCTGTGAAGTGGAATGTGCCTGTGTATAATGTCCAATCTTGAATCAATATGCTATCGTTATAAATTCTGTAATATAGTGCGACATCATCAACTGGATGAGGTCCTTGGTCTGTACAATCAAGCGTTATCTGAGTTTGTTGAGTTATCCACCAATCTACTTCTCCAGTTCCTTCAACTTTTGGATTACCAACTGTTTTAGTTGTATGAGGTGATTGGGTATCAACTATATCCAATTCATAATGAGTCAATCCTTTGTTGCCTAGAATGTCTTCGCAATAATAATAAAGTTCGTGATATGTGTCTTCATCGTATTTTATAGGTGTTCCGGTGTATTCTGTCCAATCAGTGTGTAATACGCCGTCGACATAATACTTGTAATAAATTTTCACGTGATCAGATGGGTGCGGTTCATCGTCTTGACAGCTTAGTGTTATTTCTGTGTTTTGAGTTATGAACCACGCTGTATCCTTTACATCGAATTTATCTGGAACCTGATATTGTGTCATTCCTGTGGATTCTACCTTTGGTGTACCAACGTCTTTGCTTACGATTGGTGGTTTGTTATCGACAATGTCCACTTCGTGGTACGGTGTTTGCATGGTTCCATCACTGTTTCCTAATGCATCAACACAGTAGTATTCAACAATATGCCTTGAATCTTGAGGTATTGTGAATACCACATGGTCACTATCTTCTGTAAACAGTGGTAGTTCTGTCTGACCATCCAAGTAGTATCTGTAGTATATCTTTACATTATCAACTGGATGAGGTCCTTGGTCTACGCAGTCGAGTGTAATCGGTGTTTGACCTGTTATATAATAATCGCAATTCTCTCCTTCTCCGCATACATGCTGCGGTTGTCCAACAGATTTTGTAACCAAAGGCGCCTGAGTATCAACAATATCTATCTCATAGTGCGGTGCCTCTGCGTTGCCGCAGTTATCGACCGCCCAGTACTTTATCTCGTGATAAGAATCTTCATTAAAAACTATTGGGTTCGGACATTCTGCTGGTGCAGACCATGCACTCCAATCATCTTCCCAGTTCAATTTCCATCTGAACTGGCACATTATCTTGTCCAAACCAGAAAATTCTCCTGTTTGTTGGGGGTCTGGATCTGAAGCAGTTAGATGAATGTGAGTACCTTGCTGTATGTACCAACATTGCTCAATACTATTCCCTTTTTCATCGTCGCTTGTTATGCCGCACCTAATCTTTGTTTCATCAACATTCTTTGTTGTTGATGGTGCTGTTGTGTCCCTTACGAAAGAAACGCCCAAACATTCTGAAATCTTGCCCCAGTTCTCTGCAGTGTCTTTACCTCTAAGTTTTATATAATGAGTTCCATCTGCCAAATTGCTCGTATCAACTAAAGCTCCAATTATAGAGCATTTCCAAGAGTCTTGTCTTGTGAAGTTATATAGAGTATTCATCCAGAAACCAGACCAAGGTGTTGGAACTGGTGGAATTGTTATGTCTAAGAAGTATTCTCCACCCTGCATTTTTGACTCTTGGTCGCAAACTGTTGCATTCAACCAAGCATTGTTTCCACATATAAGGTATTCATCTGGATACAAAACATTGTCTAAATAAATGTCATAAGGACAATCTGGTGGTAATACATCAGTTTCAAAGTTAACACATTTGCAGTTACCCCAGTTGTTTGCATTGTCCTGAGCTTTTACACATGCCCAGTTAACACCGTCACTGCGGAAAACTATATTCTTTTTCAAAAGATTTTCAAGTAATTTATCTAAATCAAAACTTCCATCGTCTGCAGGATAGATTGTTCCTTTTACAGGTGCATCTGGATCACAAGAACCTACACCACCATTAACAAAACCGACAAAATATTCAGCTGTTTTTATAACAGAACATTGGTCTTGTGTTGTTGCAGTCAAATTAAAAATACCATTATTGTAATAAGGATCGACAACAATATTTGATGTGTCTGGACCATCGTTATCAGCAAATACATCAACACACTCACCCTTCATACAGTGTGTTTCATAACAAGGATCTTGAGTTGGTGTACAATCTTCATCTACTTCGCATTCATGTTCTGTATTTTGGAACTCGCAGTAAATAGCATCATTCTTTTCGATAGTTATTCCAGTAACTGTTCCTTGTCCGGGTGTTCCAACAGGATTTTGATTCTGATCAATACAATTAGCACTAACAAAGAAATATCCACCTTTTGGAGTTTCTGTTACGTCAACAGTTGCTGTTGTATCATCTATATCTATATCAAATACAGGATTTATGAAACCGTCTCCACCTGTTGTTGAGGATGTTGGAACTGAACTTCCTCCTGTTACAGATGTAGTAAATGTCCAACCGCTTGCTGGACTTCCATCAACTAATTTTTTAACAGTTATTGTTCCTCCACAAAGTTCTTCTGCAATTTGAGCAAGAGTATCTGCAAGTGTTTCAAAATCTGAGTCATAATAAGCATCATCACTTGATATTGCTTTTAAGTTAGTAGCACCACCGCTCCCAATCGCAATTCCGAGCGTGATTACTCTAACACCAGCTAATTTGATTATATTAGCTTTAGCTACAGCCGCTGCAACTGCTACACTTTCACTAACTGAAGACGGAGAGGTGTCTCCAACTGTATTTGGATTTCCATCAGAAGCAAATACATACAAATCAGGTTTATCAGCTCTATTATTAAATTCATCATGGGCTTCTTTCAATCCATCTTCCCAGTTAGTATTTCCACCACTAGTTGCAGAATCAATCGCACTTTTTATATCATCAATATCGCTTGTATAATCTTGAACCAAATGTCCAAGACTATCAAAGTCAACAACAGCTATCTGTGTCGGCGTGTTTGGCAAAAACGCATCTACAAATCCCTTGAATGCGTCTTTCATTTGGGTTAATTCACTGCTGCTAATACTTCCAGAACTGTCTATTATAAGAACCATGTCTATTCCACAAGAACTTGGAAGTGTTGGGTTAATAGTTTTGCAAACACTTGGATTTGTACTCGTACATGACCAACCTGATTCTACTTGGCATGCTGGATAACTACAACCATCTCCATTGTTTTGATTTCCATCGTCACATACATCGTTACCATTAATTATACCATCGCCGCAGAATGGTTGAGGATTTTCAACAGTTATAGCGTCTGTTAATGTTAATGTTGTACTATCACCCCCATCACAATTATCATCTTCATATGCTTCAAATCTTACATCATAAACTCCTGGAGTAGGAGGAGCAGTTATAGAAATAGTATCTGTGTATGTACCATCTCCATTATGATTACCATGGTCTACTTCTACTGTGCTATAGCCTTCTATTCTGTATTCCGTACATCTCCAGTCATCATAATCATTACTTCCACTTGTTGTAACTGATAACTCAGCATTGATATTAGCACCAGGTACAACAGTTACAGCATCTCCGTTTGAACTTGGTGAAGGAGGTGTCCAATGTGTGCCACCATCCAAAGCTACCCAGTTTATTGTTCTAGAATCTGTGAAAGTTGTCTGAGCCGATATTGTTCCGTCACTCACATCAACAGTGTACGCACCTGTGATACCGTCTAACTTGTAAGGATAGTTGAAGAACGAACCTTCCTCATCAGAGGTTAAAGGGCCGTTTAAAAATATTGATAAATCACAAGAGGAAACAGAACATGAATCAACAGTATAATCTGGTAAAGTAGGCCTTGTAACAGAAAGAGTTAACGGAGAACTCGGCGCAAATCCGCTTCCAGAAATCAGTACGGTCTCTTCAGGTGAATAATCTCCTTTATCAGTTGTAATGACAGCGCTGCTGCTTACAGCGATAGAGGGTAGAACAAAATTAATCACGAAAATTGCTAATAATATCACGGAAAAAATTGTTATTGGTATTTTTGCTTTACCTAATAAACCTTTCACAACTACACACCCCCTATTTTTTGTTTCTTTTTTAAGCGAAACATAACTTACAATAGGAAACAAAAATATTAATACCTATCTCCCATTACGCAGTCATTACATAAGTAATTGATAAGTTTTACTTAAAAAATGAACTCACTTTCATAAGATAATTGTTAATTATATTATTTATTTTTATCTGAAATCGGTTTACATTCGTGATTGGGGAGCACTATGAATTGAATTGCACAGCAATTACGAAAACGCGTAAAAATCATTATGTGTTAAAGATGTTTCATCCTTAGATGAATCTTCAGAAAATCTCATAATAGAAAGCTATTTAAACAGTTGTTCATATATTTAAACAATAGTAAGATAAAATGAACAATCAAATTACTTTGGAGTATATTCGTGGATTTTTCGATGGAGAGGGTTGCGTATCGGTCAAAGGCAAACAAATAATCATAACAAACCAGAATATCCTCATCATGAAAAGAATACGTGAAAAATTAAAAAACATTGGAATAATCAGCCGTTTATACAAAGATAAAAATTGTTATAGATTGAAAATATTGGGGTATCATAATATACGCAAATTTCATGAATTAGTTGGATCGAATTTTGATGTCAAAGGAAAGCAAATGACGGAATTGATAGATTCGTACTCTTCACATATTGTAAACGAGACAGAGATAGAAGAAATTCTTAAATTAAGAAGAGAAGGCCTTAGCTATAGACAAATCGCTAAAAAGACAGGAGTCAAGAGAGGAACGGTGTACAATATATGTTCGAAATATTTGAGATGTTGAGAATATTCTTTGAGGAGCCGAGCAGAGAATTTAACGTAAGGGAGGCTTCCAGAGTTCTAAAAGTCTCTCCGGCCACGGCAAGCAAGGAGCTTAAGGAATTGGCAAAGGGGAATTTCTTGAAAGAAAGGAAGGAAAGAATTTTCATTTTGTACAAGGCAAACCTAGAAAGCAATGACTACAGAGATTTAAAATTATATTATAATTTAAGAAAGCTGAGAGAATCTGGTCTGCTCGATGCCTTGAACATCTTCTATCTGAAACCGGCAATAACACTGTTCGGCTCCGCTGCTCGCGGCCTTGACACAGAAACAAGCGACTTTGACTTGCTTATAATCTCTGAAAAGACAGATAGCTTTGACACAAAAAGGTTTGAGGAAAAAATCAACAGAAAATTACAACTCTTCGTTGTAAATAATGTTAAAGAGCTGAAGAACGAGTATCTTATTAACAATGTTTTAAACGGCATTGTTGTGCAAGGTAATGTAAAATGGACATAGAGGAATGCTTCCAAAAAGGTTTGATAAAGAAAACAGAAGTGGATGAAAATCTCATCAAATCTTTGATAGAAATGTCCAAGATAAAAGAGGATGCTGTAAGGAAGGCGTCCGTGGATAGCGTTAACATCTCAGCATATGTCTCTCTTGCATACGATTCTTTAAGGGAGGCGATGGAAGCGATTTGCATTTATAAGGGTTATAAAGTTTTATCTCACATCTGCATCGGAGAACTGCTGAAAAATCTATTTAAGGAATTTGAGTACGAGGAATTCGACAGGCTTAGATGGATAAGGAACAGCATAAATTATTATGGAACCAAGGTAGAATTCAAGCAGGGAAAAGAAATAATAAACAAAATTTTCATTATGAAAAGAAATTTAATAAAAAAATATGTAAAGTTATGATCAGTTTGGCTGTTTTATAAATTCTATGAAATAAACCGGCTCATTCAACTGCTTAGCTATGCCTCTTAGGTGATTTTCGTCCCTGAGCAAAAGTAATACTGCCTCCAAATCGATATTGTCTTTATTTTGAACCATGTGCACCATTATTGAACCAATAATATATAAATTTTTCGATATAAATTTGTATATTAATTACAAATATATAAATTCTAACAAACTTAATTAGAAGATATGGAATTAAAAGGCATATCCAAAATACTAGAAAAACATAAAGAAATTGCTTTTAGTTACTTGTACGGCTCTTTAGCAAGGGGTCAGATGAGAAAAAGTAGTGATATTGATATTGGAATAGTTTTAAAAGAAAAATTTAAAAAAAATATCTTTTATGAGGTTAAGTTGGCTTTAGAAATAGAGAATAAAGCAAATTTAAAAAATGTTGAGGTTGTTGTTTTAAATGACAAACCCTTACGCTTTGTTAATCAAGTTTTAAAATATGGAAAGTTAATATTTTCAAGAGATGAAAGTAAAAGGATAAGATTTGAAACACTCATGATACGTAAATATATAGATTTTAAGCCATTTTATAAGGAATATGATAAAATGAGAACAGAAAGGTTAGGCGTATGATAGATAAAGATCTAATAGAAGCAAAGTTTGATATAATAGAAGATGATTTAAAGTTCCTTGAAAATTATAAGGGGAAAGAATTAAAGGAATATAGAGATATTCAAGCTGTAAAATATTCTTTGTTTGAAATAACAGAAGCTTGTATAGATATAGCCAATCACATAATATCAGCAAAGGGTTTTGAAAGAGCTGAGGAATATTCAAGAATGTTTACAATACTTATAGAAAACAAAGTTATATCTGAAACGCTTGGAAAAAGATTAGCTGAAATGGCAAAATTTCGTAATCTTCTAGTTCATAGGTATGCTGGGATTAAAGTTGAGCATTTGAAAGAAATAATTAAAAATAGCCTTATAGATGTTAGGATGTTTATAAAAGAAATAAAGAGCTATATTGAAAGATAATTTTCAATTGAAAATATAAAAATTATCAGAAATACAGATATATTTAACTCTTTATAGTGTTAATAAAAATTACCACTTCAGTGGAAAAATTAAGTTAAATCCTTTTCTATCAGTCACATTGATAAGTTCTACGAATTAAATTGCATGAGAATTACAGAAATAACACGGGTGTATCGAAGAAAGAAACCTTTTTAAAGGAATTCACATATAAATCCTTTTCTGTCTTTAATTTAGTTATGCACCCAATTCAAATAAGGCTGACAAGAGAGCTTATCGAAAAGCTTGATGGCTTTATAGAAAAAGGCTTTTATCCCAACAGGTCCGAGGCTGTCAGGGACGCTGTCAGGAGATTAAGATTAATAGTATAATATTTCAACAAATATATTCTGGATTAATAATCAAAAGGGAAAATCACTCATAATAAAATATGCTTGCATCAGCTACTATGCTGTTCTGAGAATCTGCTATAAAGTTAGGGTCTTCTGCTGAAACAGCCTTCAATTGCTCCTCGGATATGCTGTTTACCTGATCGTCTACAATAGAACTTTCCTCGCTTGTAACTGTGGTTCCACTCGTGGATGTTCCAGATGAAACTTTCTGTGAACTAATAAAGGCCATAAATGCTATCGCTATTGCTATAACGACTGCGACTATTATCAATTTTGAATTCATAGCATCACCTCGGATAAACCAGTGTAACGAACGTATAAGCGGTATTATTGAAATTCAGTGTTCCTGCCCAAACTCTTGGCTCGCCAGATATTTCTTGGTTTGCTCTTGTTTTCTTAGTTAATGATATGTTACCAATATTTGTTGCATTTTCCTCGCAATCTTCTGCCGAGACATTCTGCTGTTTGCAAGCGTTCCAGTCAGGCATCTCCCTTATTTCTGCGGTAGCGTTTGCATCAGAAACTTGAATTGTTGTCAAAAGATAATCTTTACCTTCCATCCTGATTCTTCCTTTCTTTGCGATCATTCCATTTGTATCCAATTCGGACTTTATCCTTACCAGCATAGTGTTCCAGTCTGCCACGTTTTCTGATTTTGCTTTCTGTATCACATCTTTTATCTCAGTCTTGTTTAATATTTTTATATTAGTGATGTGCCATTTTGCTGTGATGTAGTTGTCTTGTGTAAAGCCTATCCCATAACCGTGCAAAACCGGACTCAGATAATCCTTTAGCATTGTTTTGAATGCATCCTTATTGTTCTGCAAGGGCTTTGGCAGTGCGAATACTATCGTAGCTGTCAAGACCATAGCTACTAACGCAATTACAACTAATTTTTTCAAAGAATCACCTCTATGCTATTTATTTTAGACTTTTAAATTTCTTTCTAATGCCATCTTCCCATTGCTCGAATCTGTTCTGAACATAGACTAACTCATGCGTTATCCCCCTGACAGGATAGATTGCGAAGGCTTTGAGGAAAACATCGCTCACCGGCAAAATCTTTTTGGCCCTAACCTCCTTTATCCTAGGAATACCATAAGCAGTTACTGCGCCTCTCAGGATAAAGGACAGCAAAAATATAACTTGCAAACCGCTCAGCCATAAAAAGGTTGTATTAGCAAAATATTGGGACAGAAAACCCCCTGCCAGAGGTCCTAGAAACAAGGCAAAGCCAACGTATATTTTATAGTTTGCAATATAGGAAGGCCTCTTTTCAGGCGGTGTAATGTCTAATAGGTAGTTGAAGGATGTAAGATCAAAACCGCTCCAAGCAATGCCCGAGAATATGCTTATCAAAATTAATTGGAAGGTATTGACAGCAAACAAAAACAGCAACGGATAGAATACTATGAGGATGTTGCACAAGCACATTATTGTCCTGTCTCCGAATTTGTCAGACAGCCTACCCCAATATCTCTGCATCAGAATCCTTGCGAAAATTTCTGTTGCGACAACTATGCCGTACCATTCATAGCCTATTTTCATGACGCTGAGCATGTAGACTGTAAAGAAAGGCGACGCTATATTTACCGCAAAACTTAACAAAGACATGTGAACGGTAAATGGACGGAAGTTGCTATATTTCTTAAAATCCTTGATGAATTTGAAAGCATTGAAATTATTATTTGACTTATTCTCCTGTCTATATCCTGTGTCTGGTATTTTTGTTAGATAAAAGTAGGAAATCAAACCAAAGATAAAAGCAAGGAAAAACACCAACGAGAATCCTATCAAGCCGTTTATCAATCCTAGCAGCCATCCTGCAATCAGTGCCGTGGCAAAACTAAAAATGCCTACTATCGCATTCCTCTTTCCAAAATAACTGCCCCTGATGTTCTCAGGAACAAGATTACCCATCCAAGCCGACCATGCGGTTGAAGCAAAACTTAGGATAACCTGTATCAGAACTATTAGAAATATGAACAAGAATAAACTGCCTTGAAAAATAAACAAAGGTATGAAGGCGATGAGCAACCAACTTAACCTTTGCGCTAACGAAAGGCTTACGGCTACTTTTTTTCCGCCCCTTTTTTCTATGTATTTTCCTGCAAATATCTGAGACAAAGTGATAAAGAGATTGGGAATAGAGCTCAATATTCCTACCTCAGCGTCATTGGCTCCCAGAGCCAAAGCGAATGGCGTGGTGTAAGTGCTGGTTATGCCATCCATCGCAGAGTAGGCTGCACCGTCTTTTATTGAATTGTTTAATGCCTGGTTTAGCTTTTTCTTTGACAATTTCATAGAAAGAATATTGTCTTACCTTATTAATTTAGTTTACGAATGTGTTGATAAATTATTGTTTTTTAAAAATCTAGGTCTTTCCTATCAATTTCCTAAACTTTCTCTGAAGAGACCTGAACTCTTTTCTAGCCAATGTTAATGGCCCTTCGTAAACAGCTTCTTCGGAACCGACAGGATAAACAGCGCTTAACTTTATTCCAACGTATTCTGGGCAATCTTTACATATTATTTTTGCTTTTTCTACTGTTAGAGTTGGAGACCAAAAAGTGACTGTATTAGTCTGAGGGTTTTTTGACTGCCAACAACCATTCTGGAACATTCCATTCTTTGTGCCTGACATGTCATATAGCATGCCTTTAACTTCATTTTCCTTCCCAGAAGGTACTGTCAAGTCCATCTCTACCAAGTCGTTTCCTCTAAAAACGTCCAATGCACTATACAAACGTTCTTCCATGAAAAATAAGTTCATCAGTTAAGGATTTAAATCTAACTATTTTACTCGAATTTGAAAGTGAACTTAATAGCATAACTCGTATTTCAAATCATATTTCTGGAACAATTCTACTATCCGCTGCTTCAACTTTTCATAATAATCATTCTCGGAAAACAGAACCTTTTCCCACTTGTCAACCATGTCAGGATAATTGGCCGCAAGCGCAGCTTTAATCTTTTCCCAATGGTCCTTTCTTTTTATGTTTAATTTATCAACGTATATTTTGTCAGGCTTTGCCATTGAAAACCTGCTGATTGATTTCTCTAGATTAACATCGCTCATGAAAGGCAACAGAGGACCGAAAAATATGTAAGTCTTTATGCCTGAAACTTTGATGTAACTCAAAGCATCAAGCCTTTCCTCGGGAGGAGAAGAATTGGGCTCGAATATTTTTGCTATATTATCGTCTAGGGTAGTTATTGTCATGCCGACCTCGCAGTTCAATTTCCTGAACAAATCCAAATCCCTTAGGACCAAAGCAGATTTGGTCAGTATTGAAACAAAGAAATTCTTGTTTAATTTCTTCAGCAATTCTCTAGTTATCTTGTACTTCTTCTCTAAGCTCTGGTAAGGGTCTGTGACACTGCTTATCAGAATGTTTCCGCTCTTGTTCTTCAAGATCTCTCTGGATAAGACGTCAGCTGCATTGGTCTTGACATCGAGGAATGTACCCCATGGCCTCTTCTCTCTGAGCACAAAGGGAGCGTAACAATAAAAGCAATTATGCTCGCAGCCCCTGTATGGGTTTATAGAAAAATCGCTGTCATGAAGCCCTGACTTGCTCATTATCGTCTTGCATTTTACTTCTTTTACTTCCATTCTTTCACCTTCAAAAAGTCTACCAATCTTTTTTGCTGCAGAGTGTCTCTCAATACAGCACTATGCTCTATCCATTTCTTAACAGGAATATCCATCTTCTTAGAGATATATGCTAGTGACTCGTTCAAAGTTGAAAAACTCATTGGTTCCTTTTTAACGGCCTGTCTGACGGCTTCCCTCACATTCCACACTCCTACGGGCATGATGTATCCTGGATGAGCCTCTCTCATTATTACGACTCCTGCCTGTCTTCTCTCCTTGTTCAACAACTCGTTGGCCGCAAGTCTGGCTGCATAGTAACATCCGCCTATCTCTGCATAAGTCTTTCTACCGTCATAAAATTCATGGTCAGAAAAAATCTCTGTTCTCACGCTATCAGGATTCCACAATGTCTTTGGATACCAAGCCTCTATCAATTCGTAAGACCATTCCCTCGGAATCATAAGGACAATCCATTTATTGTCTAGTTGGTTATGCTCATAAATTTTGAAATCATTTATTATAGGATAGGTTTTGGTGTATTCAATCATATTCTTACCTAACGTATCATCAACAGCAGTAATGCTCCAACGAGTTGGAACGAATTTCCTGTTCTTTTCCAAGCCAAAGGCGCCGACTGAAAATGCTTTCTGTATCTTAGAGACCAGCAAACCATCCTTATACAAATTAATGACAGCATCCTTGGCTTTCAAATCAGTATCATAAAACGCTTTTTCCACTCTCTTATTGTACGTATAATTTCCCACATCTAGTTTAATCATTGATGCAGAAGGACCGAATGGTTGGACCTCGTCATTTAGAATAATTCTTCCAGTGGGTTTCGTCTTGAACTCGACCTCCGCGTCTGGCGAATTCTCTGCAAGAGCTATTTCTCTTGTTATCTCAACTATCTTTCCATCAAAATTCTTTATGTTGGTCAGGTATTTTCCTCTCACCAACTGGAATCTAAAGTCAACTATCTCTTGTATTGATTTGTTAGCCCATAGTTCAGGCGTGTCCATTATGCTCGTATCGCCGTGTTGAGGAGGAAGCATTGGACCTACGAATACCTTGGGATAGCCGTAGGAACCAATAAAGCACGATGGAGGGCTCGAACCGCTAAGCATGGTTGAATCAATGAGAGGTTTTGCTTTTGTATAAGAGTAAAACTTAATCAAAAGTGAGCAACGACCTTTTCCACACCATAATCTACCTTTACACAATGCACACTGATTCATGTTTATCACCTAAAACATATTTAGCTCCTCTGTTTCCATGACGGCATTCTTTAACTAATAGAATTTTATTGTTCACAAGTTTCTGAATAATTTTCTTGGCTAATTCTTGACTCCTACCTAACTCTATAGCAAGTTCTCTACTGGTTATAAATTCATATCTTTTTTGGAGATTTCTACAAGCAATTTGATATATTTCATGCGTTTTCTTAGTAGAATAATGATGGCATTTGATGGTCTGAACTATCTCTTGAAGTCTCTTTTGCTTGTATGCCGAATGAAACCCTACTTTCTCATAGAACCTTTTTAGATTATCCTGGTGTGTTATTAATATATACCATCTGTAAGCTCTGACACTTTTTTTGGTTTCATAGTAATCGATATAATGAGGACCGCTAGCCTCTATTCCCAAATCCTCTAAAAGGTCTTTTATGCCAATGATGAGGCTTGAAGGATTTTTTGATCCGGACGATAATTTCAAGCTTATATTTCTCTCAGTTCTATGAACATGAGACTCGTCATCAAAAGCTTGTTGAATGAATGCTGATTTGATATCATCTGAAGAATTAAATATGAATTCAGGAATAGATGGATTGTTTATAACTCTTCTCCCACAAGGTATGCCTAATCCATAAGTTAGAACAATCCCAACTATTTTTGGAAAGTATAACTGTTGATTTTCTATAGGATTGCTCTTTTTAGACACAAATTCTCCAAAAACGTTTGTAAAAGCTTTGTAAACTTTTTGCCTTAACTCTAGATTCTCAGGATTACTGTAATGAGGCAATCTTCTACTATTGATTCCACCATCGTGAAAAATAGAGGATATTACAGTAGACCCATCAATTGTATCGAAATTAAAAGGCAATTTTGGATTGAAAATGCTGTTAGCCAATTTGTTCGATCCTCCACGTTTAGAAGAAATAACATTTACCTTTCTTTCTATGAGGCTTTTATCTATGCTTATACCCTTAGAATTCAAATAATCTATAATTTTATTGAGTAATGAAAGACTAAATCTTTTACATCTTGCACTTTCTATAATTTTGCAATTACCGTACTTATTTACCTTTAAATTAAGTTCTTTACCAAGATTGTCCCATGTTCCTGCATATTCTTTTGCTGAATTGAAAATTTTTTCTTTGAATTCTTTTTCCAAACCTAAATAAATTTTATCTTCTGGTAAGGACCAAAGACTAACAATCCCATTACCCATAACTAAATATTGTTGGTGGTATTATTTATTATTTTCATAAATTTTTTCTATATTTATATATGTTTCCACATTTAGCATGAGCAAACCATCTTTCTACTGATTTCATTAATTTTTCTTTAGTAATTTTATTTTCCTTATAATATTTAATTAGTATCTTAACTTCTTTTCAAACTTTCCCATGTTGCTTTTTCTTGGAAGTTTGTAATCATAGAATATTCTCAAGTCTCCTCTAACTTGAAGAGAAGGAAAGAATGTTCTTGCATAATTTATTTTAGAAAACAATTTTTTTATTCTTTTACTTGAGACATTTTCAAACTGGCGACAGTAGAGCCATAACCGTACAACGATCCATTTTCCGACCTACCTATCAACCCGCCTGTACCAGCAACGGGACGACGATGAGGATAGGAATCGTTCCACCTAGACCCAACAGAAGCAGCCATAAGTGGACTTAAAGATTCAGATTCAGTTTGTACAATATCTAATTTCCCATCTTTCGATGTATAAGAAGACTTGTTTGGTTTATATAAACTAATAAAAACTTCTAAATTTTTCTGCCAATAATCACACATTGTATCTCTGACTTCTTTGTCAGAAAGCATTAGCTCAACTGCCTCCTGCAATTTTAGATGTCTTACTTCAGAATCTAACTTAAGTTCTTTAGGTATTTTCTGATAAACTAAATCCTCAATTACTCTGTTTATGCATGTTATAAATCCTTTGTCCTTATCATCTCTGAACTTGCCGGCATCTCCTTTAGCCATCAAAAATGCATGTCCCTTTCTCTCCAAATCTTTTTTCAGTCTAGGTCCATCAATTATAGCTAATACTTCATCAACTTCTCCTAATCTTTCTGACACAGAAAATTTATCGTCAAAATGAACATAGTCGTTGTGGACATCCGCATCAGAATTATATACGCCAGCTGCTCTTAGATAATCTAATACGTTGCCTTCAACCTCTACAGGAATAGCTTGTCCTACAAATCCAAATTCTCTGCCTACAATCTTTACGCGAGGTTCCGGCATAACATATGTTGTCAGTTGATTCATAACAATCATATTTTGATTTATTTTTTATCAATTATTACTAAGAAGTAAAGAGATTTAAACTTAACGCTTAGAGGTTAATGAATACTGAGGGTGGTGAAGAACCTTCCATGTATGTCGAGTCTATCAATGGTTTGACTTTTGTCTGCGTATAGAACTTGACAAGAATAGGACATCCGTCCTTGCCACACCATAGCCTACCCTTGCATTTCGCGCATAAGGATGCCGTATCAGAAGAAAAAATTTCCATGCTAGAAATTGTTTCTAGAATTATTTATTTTTTGATTTTTCAAAGACTTTTTCAATAGCTTCTAAAAATTCTTCAGAGTTCAGTTGAATAAATTGAGTTTTCGGCAGTTTCAGTATTTCTACGTGCTGTATTTGGCTGCTTGGGAATTGTTCCTTGCTAGGAAGAGCTTCTGTCCACAGAACACCATAAGGAAAGAATTCTGTTTTACTCAGTTTAAGAGCGTCTGGGTATCCGCCATAATAGCATATGCTACAAACAGACCCTTCAGTTTTTTCTGCTGAAGGATTTGCATAGTGACTAACATTGAGAGAACTACCGATAGGTTCTTGATAAGCTTCCCTAAGGGTTCCCTTGAAAGATTTTACAGATGTTTTAGGAAAACGGCCTGACAAAGCTTTTTCAGCACTGTTAGCTACAGGATCAAATTCTTCAACAAGAGAGTAACCCATACCTCTTACGAAAAGTTCTCCTGTCTTTTCAACAGTTCTATAGAAATCTTTCTTCTCCAAAGCTCTCTTTAAGGATTCCACAATTTCTCTCATGGCATCACATTTTTACTACTAAAAAATAATTATAAAATTAGATTTAAATTCTTATCTTTTACGAGCTGTCTTTAGCTAGAAATTCCTCAACCACTTTTCTGTAAGGCTCGTAGTTGGTCGTCTCGGCCTCGCCTATAACTCCTATTATTACAGAGTCTGTTTTTGCTTTTAGCAGATGGGCCGCTCCTGCCTCCACTACCAAAGCCTCGCCTTCGTGCAGAGAACCTTTTGTTTCTTTGTTTTTGTTCTCGGTCCTTGCGAGCCAGCACTCCACTTCCCCGTCTAGGACAATTATTTTTTCAGGTTTGGTGTGAAAATGCCCGCCTCTGGATGCGCCCTTTTTTATTGTGGCTATGTGAGCAAATTCCACGCCATCCTCGTTTAGAACAAACAGTTTTCCTCTCGAGTCAGCACTTACTTTTCGTATCTCTATCATCTTATGAATTTGTATTTACTATTATTTATTTTTTAATTTTAAACACAGTTTCAGGATACCATTCTTCCCTAAAAGCTTCTGGACCCTGCTCGAATAATATTTCTTGATCAAAGCTGGCAATAGCACTTCCTGCAATATTCAGTGAAGGCACTATATTAGCTTCAGAAGCAATAGGAAATGCTCTTTCATGCAATTTTGGTGTTTCTAAGTTGATGTTTCTAAGAAGTATAGGCAATTTCAAGAAATAATTTTTTGGATTAAATTCGGACAAAAGAGTATAGCCACCACCTAAATCAGAGTGACAAACAAAAGTTCCATAATGACTTCTTTGCAACAATCTAGATTTTTGCAAATCGTTTTTCATTTTAGCAATCTCATTACATTCATCTTTCCAAGGATTCTCAGGATTTTCTAGAACATATATCTTATGTAATGAAGGGTTGTTCTCCTTACTTCTGTCTATCAAATCCATGTCAAGTGTATAAAGTGTAGTCATTTAATCAGTTTTATTAAATAAGAAAATAATCTTTAAATGCTTATTGCCATTCTACATGTCAATTAGCGAAGAACATCAGATGTGCGGAGGGCAGGATTTGAACTAGCGCATCATTTTTAAAATTATCAAAAGCAATCTCTATTATGATTAAGGCGTTAGGCTTGTTTTCAGGCGGTTTGGATTCTATAATAGCCGCAAAACTGATTCAAGAACAAGGAATAGAAGTTGAACTAGTAAATTTCTATACGCCTTTCTTTCCGCCTAAAAATGCAATTAGAATGGCAGAGCAAATAAAAATTCCATTAAAGGAAATTGGCGTTACCAAAGACTATCTGAAGATGTTAAGGAAACCCAAGCATGGCTATGGATCTGAGATGAACCCTTGCATAGACTGCAAGATATTCATGTTTAAAAAAGCAAAGAATTATGCAAAAAAGATTGGAGCAAAATTCATTTTTACAGGAGAGGTTCTTGGAGAAAGGCCAATGAGTCAGAACAAGAATGCTTTGGAATTGATAGAGAAGGAAGCTGGTTTGAAGGGAAGATTGCTAAGGCCTCTGTCAGCCAAGCTGCTTCCAATAACAGAGGCTGAGAAAAAATGGGTTGATAGAAACAGGCTGCTTGATATCAGCGGCAGGAAAAGGGAAAGGCAATTCAAATTGGCAAGGAAGTTTGGAATAAAAGAGTACCCTTCACCTGCTGGCGGTTGCCTGTTAACTTACAGGGAGTTTGCCAATAAGACCAGGGACCTGTTGATGCATAAGAAGAATATAAGGAAAGAAGATTTAGAAATCTTAAAGGTAGGCAGGCACTTCCGATACAAGAACAACAAGATAATCGTTGGCAGGAACGAGGAAGAAAACAAAAAGTTGCTAGAGTTAAAACAAAGAACAGACTACATCTTTGAAGTTCCTGACATAGGGAGTCCCTTGACAATCCTGCAAGGCCCTAAGAAAAACGACTCGATTGAGAAAGCGGCTCAGTTGACCGCCAGATACTCTGACGCAAAAGATAATAAAACAATTGTAAAATACGGCAACAAAAAACTAATAAAAAGTTTAACCGTCTCTATTTTACAATTGGATGAAATAAATAAGCTAAGGGTATGATTATCTTCTTCTCTTGGGTCTCTCTATTTTCAGTTCTTCCGATTCTATCCAAACTAAAATCGCTCCAATGAATATCAGAAACGCCGGCACAATACCCTTGAGAACTAGCCATAGATCCTGCCACAAACTAAAGCAAGGCAGTGAAATGCTCTGGCACCAAGTGACTGGCAATATAAGCAACAACCCTATTATCACTAATATTATTCCTAGTATGATTTTTTCTACTCCCATTAATTTTCACCTACATCTCTTATAAATTTTTTAATATAAATAACTTAGCCTGCAAATTCAGCTTTAAATCTTTTTCTGTTGATATCTTTTTTATGTCCTTAGAATCGCCAAACAAACCAAGGAAGATTGGGGAGCATTTCATCTCTGAAGGCATAAGGATAGCTAGCATAAGCGACAGATTAGTAGCCAAACCAACGAAGGTAACTGAAGAAGAAAAATTTAGATTATTCTTGCGTGACCTGGAAAGTTCTATGCAAAACTATAGATGAAAATTTCTGAAACCAAAAAGAATAAAAACACTTGTGCTTATACTTAATAAAGCTTGAAACCTTATGGTGATGTGAGATGGGTTATGCAAAGTACCTTAAACAATTTAGGAAGAGTCCTGAATACGAAAAGATGATCAAGGAAAGACTAATTTCTTGGAGAAGAGAGCCTGTCACATTGAGAATAGAAAGGCCAACAAAACTAGACAGGGCCCATTCACTCGGATACAAGGCAAAGCAGGGTTTTGTCTTGGCAAGAACGAGAATTGGCAAAGGTTCTAGCAAAAGAGAGCACTTTGTCGGTGGAAGAAAGCCCTTGCACGCAGGAATGACCTCAATGACGCCTGCCATGAATCTGCAGCATATAGCGGAGGCGAGAGTCGCGAGAAAGTTCCCTAACTTGGAAGTCCTAAACAGCTATTATATTGCCGAGGATGGAAAGCACATATGGTTCGAGATCATAATGGTCGACCCCGAGCATCCTTGCATAAAGAACGATACCAAGTTAAACTGGATATGTCTTCCTGCCAACAGAGGAAGGGTATTCAGAGGCTTGACATCCGCAGGAAAGAAATCTAGAGGATTATAATTATGAAATACAAGATAATCGGAGACAACTTGCAGATTGTAAACATTGAGTTAGCTAAAGGCGAATATGTCTATTCTGAGGCTGGAAGGCTTGTTTACAAATCCGAGAACGTTAGAATAGACGCTGAAATGAAAGGCGGACTAACGGGTGCGATAAAAAGAGTTATGACCAAAGAAAGTTTCTTTCTTGCAAAATTTACTTGTGAATCTGGAACAGGGCTGATTGGCTTTGCCGGCACACTTCCAGGAAAAATAAAAGTTATTTCAATACCTGCCGGAAAAAGCTTTATTGCTGAAAGGGGAGCTTTCCTGTGCGCAGAACCTGGAGTGAACATAGACTTTCAATTCGCCAAGATAGGTGCTGCCTTCTTTGGAGGAGAAGGATTTATATTGCAAAAATTAACAGGACCTGGAAATGTTTTTGTGCATGCGGTCGGAGACTTGGTAGAGTATAATCTTAGTCAAGGACAGACTATACAGGTAGCGACAAGCCATATAGTAGGTTTTGATCCGACAGTAACTTATGACATACAAAGACCTGGCGGAATTAAAACCTCTTTGTTTGCAGGTCAGGGAATATTTTTAGCGAGACTAACAGGACCTGGAAAGGTTGTGCTTCAAAGCATGACTGCAGAAAAACTAGCTGCAGAACTTGAACCTTACCTCAAGCATAGAGGCGCGCTCGCTGCTGGCATTGGTATGGGCTTGGCTACCGGCATGCTAGGGAAAAGATAATCATGGAAAACAAATTAAAAACTTATCTAAGAGGTTTAGGTCTTTTGCTAGCTTTGATGCTTTTAGGAATAGTAGTTTTTATTGTGATTGGCCTGATAACCTTTACAATTTATATCGCCTTATTAATAATTTTCATAGGAATTGCTTTAATCGCAATAATACTTGCACCCTATTATTATGCCAAAGACTTTGAAACCGGGTCAAAGAATTTTAGATTGAAAAAAATAAAGAAGAAAGAGAAGTTATAATTACTTTACGCCATACTTTATGATACTTTACATATTTTAGGAAACTCTATAAATCAAACAAAAATCAAAAACTGGCCAGGGTTTTGAGTTTGCATCGATTTTTGGCATTTTAGCCAAAAGATGGCATTTTTAGCCTAAAATACTTTACAAAGGGTTTACGACTTCCATCGAGTTGAACGTGGAATGCTCTCTCGAATGGATTCTCTGACCAAACATTTAAAAGTGACGCATGATAAAGAAAGCATCATTAACTATTAATTTAACTTTAAATATTTCTAATCATTATTTAATTCATGAAAAAAAGAGTTAAAGATGTGTTTATCGAATTAGTTAAAAACTCCAAAAAAAGCGATAGGGACATAGCAAAAACATTAAACTTGTCTCAACCTACAATAACAAGAATTAGGAAAAAACTAGAAAAAAACGTTATTAAAACTTACACAGTAATGCCGGCATTTCCAGAAATAGGAATTAATTTAGTTTCTTTTAATTTTGGAAGATGTGAAACTTCAAAGAAACACATGGAAACTTGTTTGAAGCTATTGAAGGAAACTTACCCTGAAATTGCGTTCGCAGCCTCAGGCGAGGGAATGGGAAAAAATTGTTTAATAATCGCTTTCCATAAAATTTATAAAGACTACATAGATTTTATAGCAAATATTAGAACAAAATGTAAAGGTGTTAAAGCTTTTCACGAAAGTTTTTTGGTTCCAATTTCAAAAGATCATTTTTTAGATTTCACAACTCCAATAAAAGAATTGATGAAGGGTAAATAAACCCATTCTGTCTTTTCCCTAATCTTTCATGTCCTGAATTAATAAAACCTACAATAAAAACTTATCAAAAAATCCAATATTTTAAAGATAACTACCAATAATTAATGGTAACATTTAACGGTGAAAGCGATGAAATTTTACGATTTGCACACCCAAAGCAATTTGTCAGGCGGAGAGAGTGGTGTAGAGCATATAATAGACTTTGCCAAGAGATTGGGATACGCAGGAATAGCCATATGTGATAATTATCAAGGCTTGGAAAAACTGAATGAATTAAAGAATGAGATAGACAAGTTCAAAACAGACTTGGAAGTTTATCTAGGAGTAAAGATTCAAGCAAAGAATGTGACAGAATTAAAAGAGGTTATAAGCAGGGTCAGGGAAAAGGTTATGATAGTTGCTGTTAGCGGCGGAGATTACACCATTAACAGAGCTGCCTGCGAGGATCCAAGAGTTGATATCTTATCTCATCCTGAGTTTGGTAGGTATGACAATGGCTTGGACGAGCCTTGCCTGCAATTAGCAACGCAGAATAATGTTGCCATTGAGATAAACTTTAGAGAGATACTGAACAGCTTCAGGAAACCTAGATCCTACATACTAGACCACATTGCTCAGAACATCAGGCTGTGCAACCATTTCAGGACCCCTATGGTTATATGCTCTGGCGCGCAAACTGTCTGGGACATGAGAGCTCCGAGAGATTTGATATCAATAGCCAATGCTCTTGAGATGGACATAGGAAAGGCTTTCTTGTCGATGAGTTCTGTTCCTTTGGAGATCATTAATGAGAACAAAAAGACTTTGGAAGGAAAGAAGATAACTGATGGGGTTGAGATAGTTGAGTGATTTTATGGAAGAAGAAAAAAGACCGAAAATATTGCCTCCTAGTCTTAGAGGAAGAACAAGATATCTAGCTTTCCATGTAATCTCTGAACAGAATATATTTTTGCAAGACTTGATCAACACGATATGGCACTCTATCTTAAACTTCATAGGAGAGATGGGCACGTCCAAGGCCAATATAAAAGTTATCAAGGACGCATACGATGAGAAAAGGCAGATGGGAATATTGAGATGCTCCCACAACGACGTGGAACAGATCAGAGCTTCTCTAGCCTTGATTCAAAGGATAGGCGATGTGAGAGTTGTTTTCAGGGTTCTGGGAATTTCCGGTTCTATAAAAGCAACGAAAATGAAATTCTTTGGAGAATCTAGGCTAAACGAGTTCATTGAATAACCTTTATAAATTTAGAACTACATTAAAAATTATAAATTATAGGTGATTTTATTCAAGCAATACCAGAAATGATGGGTTATGATAGAGCAATAGTAACATTTTCTCCTGACGGAAGATTGTTCCAGATAGAGTACGCCAGAGAGGCTGTTAAGCGCGGAACCACATCCATAGGTGTAATATTTGCTAATGGAATAGTTCTCGCAGGAACAAGACCATTGATGGAACTGGCAGTACCGAACGCAGGCGGAGAAAAAGTATTCCAAATAGACGACAATTTAGGAGCCGCAATATCTGGATTTTTAGCAGATGGAAGAATATTGGTTGACAGAGGAAGAATTAAGGCACAGATATATAGATTAACTTACGACGAACCTTTAGACGTGTTAGGAGTTGTTAAAGAGATTTCTGATATCATGCAACTATATTCTCAATATGGTGGTGTTAGACCTTTCGGTGTCGCCTTCTTGCTTGGTGGAATCGATGAAAAAGGACCGCAATTATTTGAGATAGATCCTTCTTCCACATTTTATGGCTGGAAAGCGCATGCAATAGGAAGAGGAGCACCAGAGGCTTTGAAGATTTTGAGGAAAGAATGGAAAGATAATATGGCAGAAGAGGATGCGATTAAGATTGCGATAAAGGCTCTGAAATCAGGAGAAAAGGGAGTAAAGGCAACAGAGGTTGAGTTAGCTGTTATCAACAGTAAAGGTTTCAAGAAATTTTATGGTGACGAGGGCTTGAAGTTCATTAAGAAATTTTGGTGATACTTATTAATTTAGAAGGTAGATTACTTGATTTCTTTAGAGAAGGCTGTTATAGCCAAATTAACAAAGAATGGATTAAAATTCGAAATATTGGTTGATCCTGTAAAAGCAATGGATTTGAGAACTGGAAAAGAAATTGCCCTAGAAGAATTGATAGCCTCTGAGGAGATATTCGAAGACTCAAAAAAAGGACTGAGAGCTTCTGCCGTAAATATAAGCCAAGCCTTTGGAACAAATGATCTCAAGAAGATAGTCTTCACCATTATTAAAGAAGGTGACGTTCAGATAACTACGGAACAGAGGAAGGCTATGCTCGACGAAAAGACCAGGGCAATCGCGAACACAATATCCAAAAGAGGGGTCAATCCTCAAACAAATTTTCCTCATCCTGCTGACAGAATACTCAGGGCAATGGAGCAGTCAAAGGTTAGAATTGACTTGGAAAAAAGAGTCGAGGAACAGATTGACGAGGTGTTAACTAAGATACAGACTATCATACCAATAAAATTTGAAAAAGTACAACTAGCAATCAAGATTCCTCCTTCTTTTGCCGGAAAGGCTGGTAGCGTTGTAAGAAGTCTAGGAACAATCATTAGGGAAGAGTGGGCAAAAGATGGAAGTTATATTTGCTTGATAGAAATACCGGCTGGAATGCAACCAGACGTTTACAATAGGTTGAATGACTTGACTCATGGTCAGGTCGAAGTTAAGGTGTTTAAAAAAATTTAAGGTGATTAAAATGGATAATATAAAATCGGAATTGTTGGTTAATGAAAGGCAATTCGTAATTCCTGGAGAAACGCTAGCGACAGGTTTAGACTTTTTACCGTCTTCAGGATGCTTTAGAGAGAACAACAGAATAAAAGCAAAGTTAATGGGCTTGGTAAAGATAAAGGAAAGATTTTTAGGAGTCGTTCCTTTGGCAGGAGTTTACATACCAAGACAAGGCGACGGAATTATAGGATTCGTAGAGGATATGCAAACTACCATGTGGATAGTCGATATAAACTCACCATACGATGCCATACTGACCTTAGGCGAGGCTGTGGGAGAGTATGTCGATTTGACGAAAACGGATATATCTGTTTACTATGATATCGGAGATTTGATATACGCAAAGGTTTTAAATGTTTCAAAATCCAAGCAGGTTCAATTAACGATGAACGATCACAGATCAAGGAAACTGATAGGTGGACGACTGTTAAATATCACACCTTCCAAAGTTCCAAGGCTAATAGGAAAGGACGGCTCGATGATTGAACAGATAAAGAACCAAACAAAATGCCAGATAATAGTCGGACAGAACGGTGTAGTCTGGATAAAAGGCGAGAAGGAAGGTTTGGCTGCAAAAGCTGTCTTGACAATCAATGCCGAGTCGCACATTGTTGGTTTGACGGACAAGGTATCACAGTTATTGGAGAAAGGTGATTAATATGACAGAAGAAAAAATAAAAATGATTATTGACGGAAAAAGAATGGACGGAAGAGGCTTTGAAGATTTCAGACCTATAAGCTTGGAGGTCGGTGTGTTAAAAAGAGCTAACGGCTCTGCTGTTTTCAAATTCGGAGATACGTACGCTTTGTCAGCCGTATTCGGACCTAAGACAATGCATCCAAAGCATCTTCAAGACCCTCAAAAAGCATTCTTAAGATGCAGATATTCCATGGCTCCTTTTGCAACAACAGAAAGGGGAAGACCTGGAACAAACAGAAGAAGCATTGAAATATCAAAGGTAATAAAAGAAGCATTATCAAACGTAATCTTCTTTGAAGACTATCCAAAAACTGCGATCGATGTTTTCGTAGAAATATTGCAAGCCAATGCCTCAACAAGATGCGCAGGATTGAACGCTGCATCACTTGCCTTGGCAGAAGCAGGAGTTTCAATGAAAAATTTGATAAGCTCTTGCAGCGCTGGAAAGGTCGACGGACAAATCGTGTTGGACGTTGCAGGTGATGAGGACTGCGAAGGTGAGGTAGATATGGCGGTCGCAACTATTGGTAACGAAGACAAGATAGTTCTATTACAGTTGGATGGAATAATAACCAGAGAAGAGTTTCTGCAATTGATTAACTTGGCTAAAAAAGGCTGCGCTACGGTTTATGAAAAGCAGGTTAGTGCTTTAAGAGAAAAATATAAAACAGGTGAAGAAAATGTTGAAGACCAGTGAAAGTTACGTTAGAAAATTGGTAGAAGAGGAAATGAGAGTTGACGAGAGAAAATTTGATGAGTTCAGACCAATAAAAATAGAGAAGAATGTTATTAAGACTGCCGAAGGTTCTGCCAGAGTATTGATAGGCAACACGCATGTTTTGGTCGGTGTGAAAATGAGCGTGGGAGAACCTTATCCGGATATGCCCAATGAAGGCGTGCTGATTGTCAATGCAGAACTGGTTCCAGTAGCATCGCCCACCTTTGAATCAGGACCACCAAACGAAAACGCCATTGAGTTGGCAAGAGTGGTTGACAGAGGCATAAGAGAGAGCAAGTGCATTGACTTGGAGTCATTATGCATAGAAGAAGGAAAAAAGGTTTGGATGATAAACGTTGACATATATGTTCTGGACCATGACGGAAACTTGATCGACGCAAGCGCAATAGGAGCGATAGCAGCTCTGCTAAACACAAAAGTTCCAAAGTATGAGAATGGAAAAATAAATCTTGAAGCAAAAGACAGGGACCTTCCGGTGAGAGATGTCCCAATAGCGATAACCACTGTTAAGATATCTGACAAACTTTTAATAGACTCTACGGTTGAAGAAGAGAACGCCTTGGACGCGAGAATAACTCTAACCACAAATGAAAAGGGAGATTTATGCGCTGCCCAAAAAGGCGGTGACGGCTATTTAACTACAGAGGAGCTGGAGAAAGCAGTAGATTTATCAATATTAAAAGGTAAAGAAATTAGGAATATGGTAAAGGGATGATATGGCAAAGAAAACACTGAAGGTTGGTTCGACCGGCAGATATGGAGTGAGATACGGAAACAAAACAAAAAAAGCAATAAGGGAAATAGAAGGCAGAATGAAAAAAGAAAAGGTTTGCCCTTATTGCGAAAGGCCTGCGCTGAAAAGAATTGCAGCAGGAGTATGGTATTGCAAAAAGTGCAAGTCAAAGTTCGCAGGCGCTGCATACTTTCCAAAGAGTGAGCAAAATGTATAAATGTCTTAAATGCGGAAAGGATATTGAGATGGAGAGAGTAAAGGACAAGATAAGATGTCCTTATTGCGGTTATAGGATCATATACAAAGACACCCCTAAAACAATCAAGAAAGTAAAAGCAGATTAAAATGAAGGCTGAGATAGAGATAGAATGCGAAAGACCCGACATAGTCGTCAAAGCGCTGAAGCCGGAGACAGAGGAAACGAAAAAATTTACTGTTAAAATAGAGGCAGGCAAGGACAGATTAAAACTAAAATTAGAAGCAGAAGATGTGTCAGGCCTGTTAGCCGGCATTAATTCGTATATGAGACTGATTAAAACATCGATAGATGGTTTGGAGGCATAAAATGGCTGAGATAAAATTAAGTCCTGAAGCGCAACAAGTCTTGATGGAGTTGCAGACGTTTCAACAACAGATGCAGACAGTGCTTATGCAGAAGGAAAGCCTAAGCATGCAGAACATGGATATTGAAAAGGCCTTGGAGGAATTGGGCAAGAGCGAACATGACGATGTCTACAAGGCTGTTGGTCCTATTCTTATAAAGTCAACAAAAAAAGATTTAACCAAGGAATTGAACGAAAAGAAAGAAACTATAGACCTTAGAATCAAAAGTTTGCAAAAGCAGGAAGCTAGACTAAAGGACAAGCTGAAGGAATCGCAGGAAAGGTTTGAAGAGATATTCAAAGGGCAGGAAAAAGCTAGTGCTGAGTAAAATCTAATTAGTAAATTATTCAAACACAGTAATCCTTGATGTCATCTTCAGGGTTATCTTTAGGCATTTCTAATTCTAAAAATGTATTTCTAAAAGCATCATTCATAGCTTGAGTAATTGCTGCGACATTTAAAGCATCGGCTTTAACTTTTTCTAACGATGGGAAATTCCTCTTCGGACCTTCGGCATAAGCATGGTGACCATAAATGAAATATTCAGGTCGCATATCACTTCTAAACAAAGCGAATCTATAATCTGGACAAATTTCCATGCATGAAAGCATTTTGTTTCTTTCTTTTTCCATTTTCATATTTAAGCTTATTTCATCTGGTTTAAGTTCTTTGTGAACGAATCCCTCTTTGTCTAAAAGTTCTTCGAATCTTGGAATCTGTTTTTCAACTTCCTCAGTTCCTCCAACAGCAGGACTAACATTTACCCCGCCACAAACCCAGTGCTGATTATTTTTGATGGCAGTTTTTCTTACTTGCGTATTCGTTGTTGCAAAACCATTATTGTGCGAGCACTCATAAAGCACAAAAGCGAGATTTTTATTAGCAAAATCTGGGAATTCCTCTATAGTTTGTTCAACAACCTTATTTATATCAGGAACAATATCTTTCCCTTGGTATTTAAATTCCTCACCAAAAAATTTTATAGGTGCATATACTTTTCCATCTTCTAGAACCTTTACTCCGTTTGCTACTTCCATAAAACTAATAATATAAAGAAAAAGATTTAAAGTTATTTTTGCTTCATTCACAACTTATTACACGTAAAGTGCAGAAAAAGGGTCAAATCAATTAAATATTTAAATTCTTAAGGACAAGGTATTTGAAGTATGATGCTTATGGCATGGTGTTTTGAATGTTTGAAAATGTTATCCCTATCATTGAACAAGTTGTTAGCGACAGGTCTGTCCCTAGGAATATCAGAACTAAGTGCGAAGAATCGATTAACATACTAAAGGACGAGAAGCAGGACATTGCCATAAGAGTCAACACAGTTATATCGAACATGGATGAGATTTCTAATGATCCTAACATACCAACTTACACTAGAACGCAGATATGGAACATAGTTTCGATACTGGAGAGCGCACAGAAATAGCTATTTATATGTTAGAATATAATTAAGATTATAATAATTTTGGAGGTAAAGAAAATGGTTTTTGAAAAACTTTTTGGAAAGGGCTTTAAAGAATTAAACGAAGAAGAGTTTATAGAACTGGACACGCAAGACGTAGAAACACCAAGCGGAAAGGTTCCAATAAAGGTTGACAAGCTAGAAGATTTTTCAGACACTGACAGAATTCAGAAACAGATAAGAGACGGCAACATAGTTCTCGTAAAGATAAAGGCCTTGAGAGGCAAGGATATTTCAGAATTGAAGAGAGCTATAGACAAACTAAGAAAAACGTGCATAGCAACAAACGGAGACATTGCAGGGATTGACGAAGATTGGGTAATAATGACACCATCATTCGCGCACATAGCAAGATAGTAAATTATTTGATTTTATTGAACAAAACTTGGTCTCTTTTAGTCTTTGTTCCAGATTTTAAAACTCCCCATTTCAATTTATCAAAAGAAAATTCTTTTTCTAATCCTAACTGTGTCATAATTTTGCCAGCACTCTCTGGCATAAACGGATAGATTAGAATAGAGATTATTCTCAAGCCCTCTAGGAGGGAATAGAGAATTCCACACAATTGTTCCTTGTCTTTTATTTTCCAAGGCATTTGCTCGTTGACGTATTTGTTCAGCTCGTTCACAAAAAAGAAAATATCGTTCAAAGCATTGTTAAACTCGAACCTCTCCATAGAATCTTCAAAGGCTTTGACAATGTTCAAGGCAAGCTTTTCTACCTTAGTTTCAAAGGGTTTTGGTACAAAGCCTTCAAAATTCTTCTCAACTAAAACCAAGACTCTGTTTACCAAATTTCCTAGAGAATCTGCCAACTCAGTGTTATATCTCCTTATCAACGAGTTCTCTGAAAAGTCTCCGTCCTGCCCGAAAGGAACTTCTCTGAACAAATAATATCTTAAAGCGTCTGCTCCATACTTCTCTACCATCTTATTCGGGTCCACAACATTTCCAACAGACTTTGCCATTCTTCTGCCTTCAACAGTCCACCAGCCGTGTATGAAATTCTTCTTTGGAGTTTCTAACCCTGCGGAAAAGAGCATTGCAGGCCATACCACGCTGTGGAACCAATTGATCTCCTTGCTCATCAACTCAACGTCAGGCGGCCAGAAAGTTTCGAATTTTTCTCCAGTAAAGCCTAGAGCGCTTATATAGTTGATAAGAGCCTCTATCCAGACATACAAGTAATGGTCCTCGTTAAAGGGAAATGGAATTGCCCATTTGACTGTTGTCCTTGTTATGCTGATGTCTTTCAAACCTTCCTTTACTCTGTTAACCATCTCATTCTTTCTAGTCTCAGGAGAAATAAATTCTGGATTCTGGTTGTAGAAGTCCAAGAGCTTTTGTTGATATTTGCTCAACTTGAAAAAGTAGGTTTCCTCTTTTATTTTCTTTACGTCTCTTCCGCACTCAGGACACTTACCATTAACCAACTGCAATTCTGTCCAGAAACTTTCACAAGGCACGCAATACCAACCCTCGTACTCGCCTTTGTAGATGTCGCCATTGTTGTAAATTCTCTTGATTATCTCTGTAACAACCTCTGCATGCCTCTCTTCCGTCGTTCTTATGAAATCGTCGTTGCTTATGTTCAAGTTCTCCCAAGTCTTCTTGAACTTTGGCGCCAAAGAATTCACAAGTTCTTGGGGTGTAAGTCCCATTTCCAGGGCAGCCTCTTCTATTTTCTGCCCGTGCTCGTCCAGACCTGTTAAGAAGAATACTTTTTCTCCTTTCATCCTGTGCCATCTAGCAAGAATGTCGGCAGCTATTGTTGTGTAAGCATGTCCGATATGGGGAACGTCATTTACATAATAAATTGGAGTGGTTACATAAAATCTCTTGAAGTTTATCACCTATCTATTAATTTAATTAGTTCCTTTAAATTTTTTATAATATACTTTGCGCCTGCATCTTTAAGATTTTTTGTGTTTCCCCAACCTGTTAGAACTCCTATTGGAAGGCAACCAGCAGCAACCGCAGCTTGCATATCGAATGGATGGTCGCCAACGAATACACAGTATCTAGGATTTAATTCTAAGTTTTCACAGGCTTTCAAGATTGGTTCAGGATGCGGTTTCCTATTTCTAACATCATCTCCTGCAACTAACGTGTTATAATGCAATTTGAATCTTTCTAAAACAGCTAGAGCCTCACTTCTTTTCTTGGTTGTTACAATTCCTATCTTTATTCCACTTTTATACAAAAAATCAATAGTAAGCTTGACGAACGGTAAGAGTGTAGAATGTTTTTTTATGTTTTCAATCTGTTTTTCTTCAAAATACTTCATGAAATCTTTTACAATGGGTACTGCTTCCGGAATTATATTTTCTATTGTTTCGGACAGTCTATAGCCTATTGCTTTTTTTAATAATTTTTCATTGGCTAGGACACCAATTTTAAAATGTCTGCAAGTGTCTTGAAAAGTTTTAATTGCAACATCTAAAGAAATCATCGTACCGTCTACGTCGAAGAATATTGCCTTGGGTCTCATAAGTAAAGAATTATATAACATGGTTAATAAGTTTTACTTATGGAAAAAATGACGCACCTTATATTGGCCTTTCTCATTCTCTTGCTATTCGGATTTGTTCTAAACTTCCCTATCTATATGGCGGTTTTTGCCTTCGTAGGCGTTCTGATACCAGACCTGGATGTAAAGTCAAGGAGATATCACAGAAAACTTTTGCACAACATATGGGTCATGATAATATTTTTGTTTCTAGGTTTTAGCTCCGGCATATTTTTTAGCAGAGAAGTCGGTATAATATTTTCCATCGGATTTATTTCTCATCTGATAGGGGACTCGCTAACGCACAAAGGCATAATGCCCCTATGGCCAATAAAGAAACCAAAGTTCAATGGACCAATAAAAACTGGTGGGTTGGGAGAATATCTGATTGTTCTGGTTTTGTTGCTGATGATTTATTTGGTTGGAACCATGATATAAATTGGAGGGCAGGAACCCTACTAGCATTCCACTTTTCATCTGCTTACTTTAGTCATTTCTTCTTCAATTTATCGTAAATCCATACTAACGACCAAGATATTATAAAAGACGGTATGAGTAGAACTATTAGAGGAATGCCATAAAACCAATTTTCATTCCAATATCGCAAGTAAAATAAAAAGACTAGTATAGCATAAAAAATGACTATAATTGTCTGAAAGACTACTACAAACGCCTTACGATTAGTAGGCGATGGTAGAAGTCCACCTTCAATCATGTAACCTCCTATTACAATAAATGCTGGAATTGCAAATACTATTGTAATTAAATCTAAAATATTTGCTCCCTTTGAAACGCTTAGAAGTATAATCGAAACCAAACAAAACAAAAAAAACTTTCTCCAGTCTGGTTTCAGAAATTGCTTCCAATTCATATTATCAATTTATTAATTCTGGTTTATTAACCTTGCAGCCTCTGCGTGAGGAATATGTAATGCGGAGGGCAGGATTTGAACTAGCGAATCATTTAATTTATAAACTTGTTATAACATTATTTAAGAGTGATTTAATGCAAATAAACGAACTTAAAGCAGGAATGAATGACGTAAAAATAAAAGCAAAGATAGCAGAACTGAAAGAGCCTAGAGAAATTATGACAAAGTTTGGAACTGCGACTACATTAACAGAAGCAACTCTGGAAGATGATTCTGGCACCATAAAGTTGACTCTATGGGGCAAGCAGTCCGACGGTCTGGAGAGTGGGCAAGAAGTTGAGATAACTGACGGATTTACCAAGGAATTTAGAGAAGAATTGCAATTGGGACTAGGAAGAAAAGGTTCTATAAAGGTTGTTTAGAGCGTAATAGTTACTTTAGGAACTTTAACTGCTCTCCTTTTATATGGAAGTTTTAATCCAAAATGATCTTCAAACTTATCTAAACTTTTCTCTACTTGTTTTTTATCAGGTTGACCTTCGTATTTATGGAATATGTCTGAATAACCTCTTTGGCTTGTTACAACCCTTTCTCTCCAAGGAAGCATATCATATTCTGATTCACCAATATGCTCAGCTGAAAGACATGCCGCATCAACCTTCGTTAAGGCGTTATATTCGCAATTTAATCTTTTAGGTACTTCCACTTTAGTTAACTGACCTAATATGTTTCTAGCCTCTTCTATTTTTACAGGTTTCAAATCTTTAATTATAGTATATACTTTGCCAAAATAATCAGCACCATCATCTTCTCTTGCTATTATAATTCCGTTTTTCAAATCAAATAATTCAATATCAGGATGTTCACGATCTTCTATTTTATATTTTCTTAATACTTTTCTTAGTTTTAAGAAACAAGCTTCTGTTTTGTTATGTGGTTTAATAGACATTTTAATTAATTAAAAGGTTAAAAATTTAAATCTATTTTTTAGCCTACTCAAATTTTACCGGTGTTCCCATAACTACTCTCTTTTTTGCCTTGCTTACGAAAAAGCCATAATCCACTATTGCATCCGCTCCCATTCCAAGTGCAGTTATTTTTAGCTCTCTTTTAGAATAGGCTGAAATAAACTTTTCCGAGGAATCAATCTTTACAGGCTCTAGTTTTTTATCATAATATCTTTCGGCAGATTCCATGCTTCTATGAACATCAATTTTTCGTATTCCCTTTTCTAGAATTTTATCGACTCTAGCTTCAGCATTTCTATCATATGACCAAATGTCTGTATGAACATGATTAATAAAATTATTATATCTAGATAACCTTTTTTTGACGTTTCTCCTTATAGAAGGAACTAATAAAGGAACTAATGGTACTATAGCTAAAACACTTAATGGAATGTCCCAGAATGAATAACTTTCGTATGTTCTTTCGCTTTTTAGTTTCCCTGTGTCTATATCAAAAACTTTTTTATGTTTTGTGCCTTCCCACTTATCAGGCGATTCCTCATATGATAAAACTCTTATTTCATTGCCTACGCAATCCATGCCATAGACGTTGTTAATCCATACTTTATCTTCTTTATTTTCCATGCACACAAATAGAGAGATTAAAGATTTAAACCTATTTTTTCAACTTGTTCAAATTTCCTAAGAAAGTTCCATCCAACAAATAAACTTCAGCTTCTTTCCATTTCAAAATTTCATTTGTAAGCAAAGGTCCCAATGGCTCGAAATCTTTTGAATTAAAAGCCATGCCGCCAATCAAGTGATTAAAGGCTGGCATTATTATTCCCTGTTTAAATTTGGTTTTAACCTTGAATTTCTCAAATAATTTTTTATTATCTATCTCGCACTTCAGCCAGCAAGGCTCAATCGATCTAAAGCTTTCTACCAAAAACTGAATAGCTGGATGTACATGACCGATTATTAGGTATTCAGCGTCTAAGTATTTTTTATCAGGCCAAGCCTGACCATGAGTCAAAAGAATATCGCCCAATTTGAAACCTTGAGATTCGTAAATGTTGATATGTGCTGGAGCGAGTCTCTCGATAAATCCGTCATGGTTTCCTTTCACTATGGTTATTTTTACATTTTTAAAATGTTCTAGGAAATTTGGTATTTCTCTATATTCTTGCCAAGAAATAGAAGGGACCTGATGCTTTACATCACCTAAAATAACCAAATGTTTGGCTTTAGTGATTTTAATCATTTTGTCTATTCTCTTTTCCAATCTTTCAACTTGAGAAGGTATTGTTATTCCAGATTTATAGATTTCGTATTCGATACCTATATGAGTATCGCTTATCACGAGTGTCTTTTCTTTCGAAATATATAATGCTGGATGTTTGTATAGAAATCTTATCATAATATCACTTAAGAATTTAGAATTTTTAAATTTGCGTAGGCGAGCTAACGAGCATCACACTTGTCACTTCGTCTTTGGACTTGTCCCTGCTGAACTCGTAGCAGAAACCGCTCACAGCCTCTTTCAATTTCTCATCATGGGTCACGAGGAAGCATTGCTCGACCAGTTTGGTAATTCTTTCCCTGAGAACATCAGCGAGAATATCTATTGATTGTGCATCCAAGTTAGCTGTTGGTTCGTCTAGCACTAACATTCGTAATTGAGGAGCAAGGACCAAAGAAAAAGCGATTCTCAAAGCAAGGCAGGCCATTGACCTCTCGCCGCCAGAAGCGGCACCATCGGCAGGAATCCAACCAGTGGAATCCTGCAATTGTAAAACGTAATCACCTTCTTCGATACCCAAACGAATGCTGTAGATGTCCTTGTACGGATATAGCTCAGACCAGATGAATTGCATGGCCTCGTTAACAGCTGTGACAAAATCCTTTCTTAGCTGCTCCTGCGTGGCTTCTAGTGCAGACTCTAGCAGTCTTAATTGGTCAGAGATGGCGCTTATCTTTCTTATCTCCAGCTCATAATTCTCCAGCAGATTCTTCTTGTTCTCCATTTCTTCCAAAAGCTTTTGCTTATCGTTCTTTATCTCGGTAAGGTTCCTCAGGTTGGCCTGGAGTTCTCCTTCCAGACCGATGATGGATTGATAATCTATCTCTAATTTTTCAAGGACGGAAGGTGAGAATGATATCAGCAGTTCCTTTTCCGAGCCAAGTGCTGTCAGTTGCCGCCTGTATTCTCTTATCCTGTCTAACTTTATGTTCGCCTCTTCCTTTTTAGAAAGAATCTGTTTTATCTTTTCCTGTTGCTCCTTTATTTTGTTTGTGTTCTCATCTATCAAACCAATGTTCTTTTCAAACATCCTCTTCTGGTTTTCAAAAACAAGGTTCTTCGATTTTAGATCTTTCAGAACACTTTCCAATGCCTTTAATTCCTTTTTACTGTCCTTTATTACTTCGAATCTTTCCTGCATCTTTTCCACTTCTTTTATCTTCTTCTCCAATGCAGGCAGTTCAGGCTTCATCTTCTCTATAACAGAGGCGCACTTCTCTATGTCCTTTTTCAAATCCTTTCTGATATCTTTCTTCTTCTCAATCAGCTTTAGCTTCTTGTTCTCAGTCAGTTTAGAATCGCAAACAGGACACGTGCTGCCGACCAGGCCCAACTCGTTTATGCTATCCTCTATTTCTGAGAGTCTTGCCAAGGATTTTTGAAGGCCTAGCTGGTTCTTCTCCAGCTCTTTTTTACTGTCCTCCAAGTCTGCACTAAGTTTTTTAATCTGATTCTTCTTGACGCTCTCAGTCATCTCGTCCAACTCTTTCACAAGCTTTTCTGCGTCTGGCATTTTTTCCTTTTCCAGGAGATTTATTTGAGCATTATCCTCTGCAAACTTGTCCTTTAATGCGTCTAGGTTCCTCTTCTCGTCGTTGAGACTTGCACTGAGCTTTGCAATCTCATCGTCATTATTCTTTATCTCTATCTTCAGGCCATCGTCAGTCTTTTCAGAAAATTCAACCAAATCTCCCTTTATCTTTTCTATGTCTGATTCTGTCAGTTCTATCAGAGCTGCAACCTTCTTTGCGTCCCCCTCTATGAGCTGCAATTTTTTCTGCTGCTGTTTCAGGTTTAATATTTCTTTAGTCATATCAATCTTCTTGTTGAAGACTTCACCCATTTGACCCTTCATCCTATCTTCCTTTTCCTTGAATTCGAGAAATTCTCTCTTGACCATATCTAGCCTTTTCAAACTCTCGTCAGACCTTAGGTTCTGAGCCATCAGCTCTTTCTCGTTCAAGGCAGTTGAAAATTTGTTTATCAACGACATTGTGCTGGCTCTGGCTTTTTCAAACTTGTCTATCGCTAATAACTCATCAATCTTCTTCATCCTCTGTCCCTTGGGTATTGTCAGGAACATGTCAAGCTGGTTCTGCTCCGAATAAACAGCTCTTGAGAACAAATCATAATTCATCTTCAATAACTTTTCAACTTCCTCTGTGACCTTTGTCGATTGAGGGCCCTCTATCAGTTCACCGTTCTTTCTCAATTCGGCCGACGTCTTTCCTTTGGTGACTGTCCTTTTGACCGTCCAATCGCTCTCATCGCCGATGTCGAACGAGACCATCACTTCTGCCTTTTCCTGTGTAGCCGGCTTTTTCATTATTATATCTTCTAACTTGATTTTCTTCTGCTGCAATTGTAAGAATGTTCCAAACAAACCAAAGCATATTGCATCCATTATTGACGTTTTACCGGAACCGATGTTTCCCACAAAGCAATTAGTGCCTTCTGCAAATTCTATTTCCGTGTCTAGGTGAGACCTCCAATTTTTTAATTTAACTTTGGTTATCATTCAGTCCACTTCTCCAGTCCTGATTTGAGTGTGGTCTGCCTGCCAGTAAGAATGTTGAACATCAAATCAACGTCTCCCTGAACCAGGTATTCGAATATCTCTTCAATCTTTATCCCGCAGTTGGCCTGTTTCAGGTTCTCCTGAAGTATCTTCAAGCCGTGCTCCTCAGGAGAAAGTTTTTGCTCCTTTAACGCATTCAGCATCTCCAATTGTTCCTGAAAGCCCTCGAATTCCAAATCCTTGTTTATGTTAACAATGGCCTTGTCCATGAACTTTTCTTCTATCTTGGAAAAGCTCGGAAGAAGCTGGTCTTTTTTTATCAAACCCTTTACCTTTATGTTAATTATCGGCTTGGGTTTGAAAGGCGAGATGGAAGCAACAAAAGTCTCAATGCTTTCCTTTATGTTCGGCTCAAAGTCAAAATCTTTCCAAAATATCTTTCTCTGATTTTCCAATGGTATGCTGGTTATAATCTTACCATCAAACTTGTGGATGCACTTTTCCTGTTCAGCCTCTATCTTGTGCAAGCTTGTTGGAACAGTGCTACCGCACACAAGCAATTGACCGTCGTTCAATATTCTGCTCTCATGCCAGTGCATATGGCCCAACAAATACAGATCAAAACCCTTTGGCAAGTCGTCTATCTTCATGGAAGGCGGTTCCAAAGGAGAATATATGTAAGGCTCTATGCTCTGATGAATCATTAGAATGTTTATCGCACCTGAAACTGGTTGAGGATTCCATTGTTCAAAGACATCCTTGGCATATCTGTCTGGAACGCCGGACATGCCGTGAACAGCGATTTTTCTTCCCTCTATTTCGAAGACAGCAGTTGCGCAATGCAAGTGTATCAACAGACCTGCATGCTCCAAGGACTGTATCGGATTTATCAAGTGCTTGCTCCTCTTCTCATGAGTGCCATGAATAGCAACTATCGGTATACCTCTTAATGCTAGCGGGGACATTTCTATCTTTTCCTTGTTCATTATTTCCAGGAACTTTGTCTCCGAAGGTATGGTCTGCGCCTTGCTCAATATTCTTGCAACCTTGGCGAACACCTCCGGCCTAGGTATCCTCGTGTCAAATAAATCCCCTGGTATTATTATCAAATCACAGTCCGCTGTCTTGTCCATGGCCTCGTTCAGAGCTAGGAAGCTATCTTTCCACCTTTCTTCACCATATTTATAGCCGCAATGGCAGTCAGAGAATATGCCTATTAACAAGGGAATGCACCAACAAATGTTTCATTAATAATAAGATTCATAACCTCAAGATAATTATGGATGCAAAAATTAATAAAGATGCAGAGAAGCTGGAGAATCATATAAAGACCATGCTATCCAACACTACTTTTGATAGGAGAAATATCCTTAGAGAAGATGCAGAGAAGCTGAAGGAATCAGAAAAAATACTGCCTGAACACTTGGAAGCCTTGAGAGAATTTGATAAGGATAATGTATTGAAATCATTAACTCTATCTTCAAGAAGGAATTATCTGATTGTATTAAGATTGTTCTTTCTAAAAGTAAGGAAGCCTTTGAAAAAGATAACAAGAAAGGATGTTGAAGGCTACCTATTATCTATAGATAAGCTATCAGAACCAACAAAGATAGGAAGAAAAACAACAATCAAGATATTCTTTCAAAAATACTATAAGATGAAAAAAGGTTATCCTGATGTTGTCGAATGGATCAGTTTGAGAAGAGGAAATAATAATCACTTACCAGCAGACCAGCTATTGACAAAGGAAGAAATTTTGACGATAGCAAACAGAACTGATAACTTGAGAGACAAGGCAATCATATTGCTTCTCTATGAATCAGCTTGTCGTATTGGAGAGATAACCAACTTGAGCATAAAGGATGCTGTCTCTGATAACTTTGGTTATGTTCTATCTGTCTCTGGAAAGACAGGCCAAAGAAAGATTAGGATTATAGACTCAGCTTTGATATTGAAGGAATGGATAAACAACCATCCTTACAAAGACAATCCAGATTCTCCTATGTTCATATGTCTTTCTAAAAAGGATTATGGAAACAGATTAACTATTGCTGGAATTTACAGAATGATAAGACTATCTGTTAAAAGAACAGAGATAAGAAAAAGAGTTCATCCACATCTGTTTAGACATTCTAGGCTAACTGAATTAGCAAGAGAAGGCTATCAAGAATCTTGGTTGAAAAAGTTTGCTGGATGGACAGGAAGCTCTCGTATGCCTGAGATATACATCAGCTTATCAGCAAAGGATATAGACGATGTAATGCTTGAAAAGAAAGGCCTGAAGCAAAAGACAACCAGCATAGACAGAGCATTAGATTATATTATTTGTGCTAAATGCAACACTCCAAACTCTCCGACTAATAAATTCTGTGGCAATTGTGCCATGCCTTTGGATGAAGAAAGCAGAGAAATAATATCCATGCAAGAAGCAGTTAGGATAATGATGAAAGAATATCCTGATCTATGCAAAGCTTTTTCTAACAAACTGAAAGAAATCAAATCAAAATAAAGTTAGTAAGTTAGCTAATATTAATACTTCTATAATCTATTATCAATTTAATAGATAAGGAAAGAAAGATATGCTTCTCTCTCACATGCTCACTTTAGATTGAATCCTATAGGCTCTATCTCTTGGAATGTTAAACCTTGCACAGACATCTCTAGTTTTCTTCCAATCAATACCTTCCCTGATTCCTGATTCTATGATGTCTTCATCAGTTTGCTTCTTTCTATTCTCGGATGATTCAGCTTTGAGTATATCCTTCTCTACTGATTTGGATAACTTGTTAGCAAACTCCTTTCTCTTTATTTCATAAGCATCAGCAAATTTAGATTTCTTATATTCCATTCGTTCAATTCTTTTGATTCTACCTTTAGAAACTATGTGAGGAAAAGGATATATTATTTTCCCTGTGATAGGATTAGCCTGTATCCATTTGAATTTGAAGATATTAGATTGTCTTTCCCTGTTGATAGATACAGGCTCGATAACAGCATGGCATAGTCTACCAACTCCCACGTCTACGAATTTTAAAGAAGGTGCTGTAAAGAATAAGGCTATGTTCTTAGTTCTGAAAGTTGTTAGAACATGGTTTATTAATTTGTTCTGAAGTTCCATGAAGTTCCTAGAATACATATCAACAGACATTTCATCCCAAAGAATAGAATCTCCCTTTTTCAACTTATCAGAATTGACCAAAGCTAGAAAATCTTTGGCTGAGAATACAACATAATCAAGATTGAACCTGGGAGAGATAAGTTCGCACCATCTCAAACCGATATAACTCTTACCTTTCCCAACGCCTCCAACTATGGCACAGATAAAGTTTTGATTCTTGTTTAGAATTTTGTCTTGAATATCTCTGATAATAACATTAGGCATTATAACAAACCTTCTTCTCCTAGATTTCCTAACTCCTCTAATAACAAACCTTTCTTGCCCATGAACTCCATCAGGATTCTAAATTTCCTCAAGGCATAATCTCTTCTATTGTAGTAAGAGCCAAATACTGTTCCTCCAAAAACTTGTTTATCTATATGATCCTGCCTAGACAAAAAGTCAGCTTCAAGATATTTTAATTTATTTTTTACCTCTTCATCCAGATAGAAGGCTAACATATTTTCAAGAATAGAAATAGCACTCTCCAGATAGTAAGCTGACAATACCTTTAATTCATCAGTATATTCCTTGAAACCTGCATCACCAGAACTGATGTTTAAAACACTAGCTGACAACTGACCTATACGATTTATCTGATAGATCAGAGCAAGTTTGAAATCAAACTCTTTTCTAGAGAGCATCACTTCATTTTCTGAATCTGCCAAAGATTTTAATTCAGCCATTATCCTCTACCAAAAGCCTGTTTTTCTTCTAATTCCTTGCTAGAGATTTCCTTCCTTTGCTCATGCTCCTGTATTATCAAATCCCTGAGAGTAAAGTGAGCATCTTCTACTGATTCTCTCATGCTTTTATCATCTCTACATTCTATAGCAAACATTTGAAGGCCTGACTCGATTGCTATCAGTTCAGCCTTGTTTAATTTGAAATTCAAAGTTTTCTCTTCATCGGTTCTGTATGGATCACAACCAACAGTTTTCTTTGACATTTTATCATTCTCCTTAGTTTTTTATTGACTCCACTCGTCTTTTTCCAGCTCTTCTTTTCTTTTCAATTTCAGAACCAGAGGCTTGGCATTCATCAACTCAAAATCCATTTCCTCTCCAGCTTGAAGCTTTGCAGACCTTACAATGCCAATAGGTATTACAACTGAAAGACTGCCAAACTTATTTAGTTTTATCAATCTTGGCATTTTTCTCAACCTCTAAAAATTGTATTGTTTTAACATCCTATTATTAATGAAACAACAAACAACAGTTAGGTAATGTTTATAACAAATAATAAAATTGAATTCTTTTGATGTGTTTTATTCGTTTAGGCATACATCCATGCCAACTTTATCCTCTCTGAAATTGTTCCAATCTATATCATGATTCCTTCTAAGGCAGTTCTTTAAATCTTCTCTCCATTCCTGACAGGTTTTACAGTATCTCATTTCAATAACCCTCAGAAGATTTTTTTTGACTTTCAGATCCATAAAATGTTTTCAAAAAGAGCTTGGATTGTTTGATTGAAAAGGATGTTAATTCCTTTGTTTCCTTTTCATTTTCTCCCAGCTCCTTAAGAGTTTTCAAAAGAGCTGAAATCATTAAATCCAATTTTTTCAGCCTGTTTATCAATAATTTATCGTTCATCTCAAACTCCCTTCTCAATCTGTCGGATTAAACGTCTCAAACCGAGCTGGAACTCTTTTAACTCGTTTTCAACAATAACAATTCTTATTTTTTTAGCCATGTTCACACCATTTTTTATTAATCAATTACTGTTAGTAGAACGATTAGAGGCCAATAACGATTAGAACGATTAGAATCATTAGAATTATTCTAATCGTTCTAATCATTCTTATTGTTCTAATCATTCTGACCATTCTTATTATTCAGCAGATTTTCTTTGATTTCAGACCATTTTGGAATTTTTAAAGGACTAACTTTAATTGAATCCGATTTAAACCATGCAGTAGAATTTTTTCTGCTATCTTCATACTCCTTTATAGTTTTTTCTAAAAATCCATATTTTGATAGCTTGTTGAGTAAGTTATACATCTGAGCTACTGACAGAAAGTTAACCTTAGCTTCCAACTCTTTAGCACTAATAGGTTCTACTAGGTCATCAAATATTTCTAACAATTTCTTATCGTTGTGAGTTAAAGGAATCATAAAAGGATTAGAAGTTAGCTTCAACAATACCTCTCTAGCAATATCGTAATCTTGACCATCAGCTAAATAAAAATCATTTTCGTCTTGAACTCTCTGATATTGATGTAATGCACAAGAAGATTTTATTAGATCTAAAAATCTTTGGAAATGAGTTCTCATTATAATTGAGTTCTTAGGTAAAAATTCAGGTAAAACTTCAGCATAAGGTATCTTTACCTTTATTCTTTTCAGTTTGGCCAAAGCATTTGTCAGATTTTTATTATATTCAACTTCCAATCCGTTAGTTTCATGATTGGCCTGTCTTTTCATGATAGCTTCTGTTTGGTTAACACTCTCATCCAAGTTAACAATAGTAAATCTTCTAGTAACTTCTGTATTGGGAGAGGCATTAGCAGAAGTTAGGACCATTACAGGTTTTCCTTTTATCTCTATATCTATCGGTATCTGATTTATCAAGACAGTAGCACTAGAACCACTAGAACACATAGTTTTGAAAACTTCAGCGTTCATTACAGTATCAGAAATATCTTCAAGATAACAAATTCTTCCATCCCAGGACCATTCAGGCTCAAACTTTGGGTTATGCCAATAAGTAAAGACATTAGGAGTTATCCTGGTCCTCTTCAGCCAGGTTTCTTTGGGTAAAATCTGTATCGTGTTATACGCTACAAAATCCTTACCAGCTCCAGATTCAGAATTAATCAATAGATTATAAGAGGCTATCTGATGGTTCTCGACCTTTGAACCAAAACAAGATAACAATATTGTCTTGATTGTTTCCTCTTCTCCGACTACTTTTTTGCTAATTTCTTTGACAATAGTATTTAAAAGGTTAGGATTTTCTAAAATCTCTTGCTCACTAGAAGCATCTAACCAATCATCTAGCATTTCAATAAGCTCAGGATTATCTTGAGTCTTTTCTAACTCTATTCTTTCCTGTGTTAAATATTCTTTCAAATCATTTGGCATAAACTTCAACTCTAACAAATTTTCTACATCTGATAGTATTGGCTGAACAATTCAATAGCCAAAACCTTTTACACCTGGAACAATCAGGATTAAACAGTTGTTTCATCTTCAAACTCTCCTACATCTTCAGATTCACAGCTAGGACAATATCTACTATTTTCTGTGAATTCATAGCCACAATCATTACAAACTCTCCAAACCTCTTTCTTCATTTTTTCTCATACCCACTCAAGATAAAACTCTGCAATTTTTCGTGGTCTATCTTCTCTGTGTTCACCACATACATTTTTGTTATCACACAATCGCCTCCTGTTTTTTTAGAATCGTAATGCCTCTTGAATTGAGATGCAATAGGCCTCTTGAATCCATCTCACGAAATAGAAATTGACAATCTTTCTTTCTTATCCTAAAAACTCGACAGACATACTTTCTTAGAGTTCGATGTTCTATCGGTTGCTGGATTAAGAATTGATTATTAAAATAACTAGCTATCCTTTGATAGACAATCTCAGAAAAATCAAACTTTCTCTTTTCATTAATATTAGTTTGCTCAACTACATTATTCATAGAGATTCTCCCAATCTCGAAATTATGAGGCCTTTGGTTTTGTGGCCTCCCTTAACATTTTTAATACTTCAGAAGGTTTTTCATCTGTGATTTTCGACCAGATCTCTCTCCATTCTAAAGTTTGATTATCAATTTTTTTGTTCAACATAAAATTCAGACCTCTCAAAAGATTTTTCTAAAAGAGTTTGGATTGAAATTCCTGTATCTTCTTTAACTTTATGCAATCTCTCCAAAGTTTCTTCCTTTAGTCTTATTGTTATTGGTTTTTTCATGATAGCTACCTGCAACAACCTGCAATATAATAGAAGAGGCTAACATATTTAAATACATACTATACTAAAGAATATATGTTGTTGAAAATTGTTGCAAGGTGTTAAAATGGTATTTGAAGGCTATAAACAAGAAAAACCTGAAACAGCTTCTATTTCAGCTACTCCTCTATCTAAAAAACTTCTTGATAATATTGATGTTCTTGATAGCATTCTAACAGACGTAGAAAAAGATATAATTGATGTTCTGAAGGAAAGCCCAGCAACAACACAACTATTAAGAGTAAAATATATCTTTAAATTAACTGACAGGTATAAAATAAAACTTTCAGTTCCAAAAGAAGATGCAAAAAATTCTTTACAAAAACAAAAAGAACCACCATTTATAATATTCATGCCAAACCTCTCTAAATCTGGTGAGAAACTGTTGAAGCAGAGAGGATTTAAAATTCCTTCCTATCATACTTTAGACAATATGCTCTTTAGTTTGGAGAATCTAGGTATAGTAGCTAGAAGATATGATCCATTAAAGAAAGGTAAATGGCTGTGGATATTGAATCCTAATTTTTCTATAGCTCTAAAGGAAAAGAAGCCTTAATCTTCTATCTCTAGATGACCTCTTTCATTAAAAGATATCTTAAGAACCTGGCCTTTGTTCCACTTCTTAGCTTGAACCAAAGCCTTAGGAAATGTTATAAAAAACTGACCGTCTTTTGTCTGCTGAAGTTTAACCATAATCTTTTTATTATTGAACACATTAATAATAATGAAACAGAGTGTATTCGTTTTGTTGGTTTCTCTAATTGATAGGATGTTAAATGCCTATCAGCATTAAATCACAGATACTAATTAATACATAGAAAAATTAATAAAGGTTTAGAAAGGATAAGAAAAATATTGAAACCATAATTTTTAATATTTTAACTGTTTCTTATTGTTATGGACAGGTTTAGTTTTGTTAGTCCGATTGACTATAGATATGTTCCGGGTGACGAGGAACTTCATAAAAAAATTATAGAACTTGGGAATTCAGATGTTCTAGTCAAATTAAATAGAGTTGTTCCAGAATTAGTTGTTCCTAGGCTTGATTCGCTTGAAACTAAAGTCTCAACCATAGCTAAAGAGAACAGCGATAAAAAAATTCCAAAACGCGTAGATGGAAAGCATGTCGGGAAAACAACTGTTGGAAAAGTTTTTGCAGGCTATGCAAGCAGACTATCAGATAGAATCGAATGCATTAGAAAACTTCCTTTAGCTTTAGATGCCTTAGAGGAAGCACAAAGAAATGAAAGAATTTCAGACCTTTCTTATTTTTCGACTTCGGCTCTTTCCGTTGAAGCAAACATTGCCAATGATGTAAGACATCAATTTAGAAGCGAAATAGAAGAGTTTAGTCATAAAGAATTTTGGGGAACCCCACGAGTAGGTTCTTCCACTATGGTTCACAAGGAAAATCCTGCAGAATACGAACAAATAATTAGTTTATGGAAAGCGTATATGCCGAGAATTGTTTCTGCAGTAATGAGTCAGGTAACAGAGCACCAGGGAGATTCCACAAATGAAGACTTTCCTTATTTTACTTTTGAGCTTCAGTGCGGTTTAAGTTATGCTACAAAATCATTAGAGAATGCGTTAAAAAACCTAAAGATAAATGTTTAAATCAGCGTTCAAATAAAGGGTCTTTAGAACAAGTTTTTTTATTACATATGTTGCATATTGCCGGACAGCCTGGACCAAAACCTTCTTTTCTCTTTTCTTCCATTTTTATGAATTTTTCAATTGTTTCATCTTCTTTCAGCCTAGAAAAATCCTTATCGAATACGCTCTCCTTTGTAAAGAATTCTGAATCTATGTTAGAAATCCAAAAGCAAGGGCTAAGACGGCCTTTCCAGTCAAGATAGAATATTCTTCTTCCTCCGTTACAACCCTTGCAATCCGAATCAAATTTTTCAAACCTGTGATAAGAAATCTTTATTTCATTCGAATGCTTTTCTTTTAGGGATTTCAAATTTTGCCCGACTTCAAAATATTTTTCTTCAGGAATCAGTATGTCAGGGTTTTTTATTGCATTTCCAAGCCTGACAGGCCAAGCAAAAGCTATTTCTTCTGCACCTTTATCTTTGCAGAATTCTACAAAATCATCTAAATTATTATAATTTTCTCTCCATAGAACAGAATCCACTCTTGTGTAAACATCGTGTTCATCTAACAGTTCCATGCCTTTCACAGCTTTTCTAAAAACATTTTCTCCCCTAAGGTAGTTGTGAACATCTTCTTTGTGAGAGTCCAAACTGAGAAAGACCTTGTCTATTCCCAAATCTGAAAGTTTTTCAACAACCCCTTTGTTTAATTCAGTACCATTGGTTCCCATTGTCGCAGCAATCCTATTTTCCTTAACAAACTTCACAAAATCTAAACTGTGCTTCCAAAGTAGAGGTTCTCCACCAGACATGTAAATAGTATCTACGCCTGAAGTTTTCATATCCTTTATCACAGGCTCGTATTTGTCTATTTCCGGATTCTTGTAATCCTCCTTTGACACGGAGCAATGCCTGCAGTCCAAACTGCATTTTCCATAAACTCCCCACACGACCCTAACAGAAGAAGTCTGGGAGAACAGACAGGCTGAATCACTCATATAAAATCATGATTTACGACGCGATTAATTTGTTAGCTCACCACCGCTAGTGAACCAAATGAATAAATCTATTAAAATCAATCTAAAAGTATGAGAACTGAAAAGGTCTTTTCTAATCTTCTAAAGTTTGGACTGACAGAAGGCGAAGCAAAGGTTTATCTAGCACTTCTCAAAGGAAGCTCCGCAAAATCCGAGATAATAAAAAATTCTGGCGTGTCATCCTCGATAGTTTATGAAATTCTTGAAAAACTAATCAAAAAGGGTCTGGCATCTTACGCTGTTGTAGAAAACAAAAAGAAGTTCTATGCATCAAATCCAGAAAAACTTTTTGACCTGATAGAAGATGAAAGAAAAAGAATCGAAAATCTGAATAAAGATGCAAACAGAATAATCCCATTTTTAAAACAAATCACGAAAGATAAAGTGCTTTTTGCAAACACATACAAAAACTCAGACGGGTTAAAGGCAATGCTTAAAGAAATTGAATATGAGGTAAAAAGAGGGGAAATAAAAGAATGGCTTGCGATGGGAGTAACTTCGTACAAGAATGAGTCTTTTAACAGGTTATGGTTAAAGTGGCACAAAAATTTTAGGGTCAAACATAAAATTAAAGCGAGGTTCCTTTTCTGCGAGAAGGGTTCAAAGTATTATAATGATTTAAAAAAGACTTCATTAAGCGAAGTACGGTATCTCAAATCAATTCCTTTAAGTTGCATAACAGTCGCTGGAAATTCAAGCTTTATAATGAAATATACTAACTATCCTTATTTTCTGCACATTAAAGATATAGATGTTGCGAATACCATGAAAGAAATATTTAATTTCCTTTGGAACATAGCAAAGGAATAAAATTAAGAACAAATTTAAATGTGAATAAACAAAATTAAAAGTGAATCAAATGTCCGAAGAACTTGGTTTGTCTGTCAAGAAGGATGATTTTGATAAGTGGTATATAGAGGTTATTTTAAAATCTGGTTTAGCCGATTACAGCGCTGTTTCAGGCTGCATAATCCTGAGACCTGACGCTTACTTTATGTGGGAACAGATACAGAGGTTCACAGACGACCAGTTCAAAAAGGCTGGCATTCAGAACGTTTACTTTCCATTATTCATTCCTGAAAAGCTCTTGAACAAGGAAAAGGAGCACGTCGAGGGTTTTTCTCCAGAGGTTGCATGGGTTACTCAAACTGGTAACAGCAAACTGGATGAAAGACTGGCTATAAGACCAACATCCGAGACAATAATGTATCCTAGTTATTCAAAATGGATAAGATCTTGGAGAGACTTGCCTATGAGATACAATCAATGGAACAATGTCGTTAGATGGGAGTTCAAGCATGCTATTCCATTTTTGAGAACCAGAGAATTCTTATGGCAAGAAGGTCATACTGTTTTTGCAAATGAAAAAGAAGCAATAGCAGAAGGGGATGAAATTTTAGGAATTTACAGTAAAACTACAGAAGATTTGTTGGCTTTGCCAGGAATTACTGGAAGAAAGACTGATAAAGAAAAATTTGCAGGCGCTGTCTTCACGTCAAGCATAGAACATCTGATGCCTGACGGAGTAGCCATACAAGGACCTGACTTTCATCATGATGGTCAGAACTTTGCAAAAGCATTTGATATAACTTTCTTGGACAAGGAAAAGAAGAAGCAATATGCCTGGCAAAACACATTTGGAATGACAACAAGAGAGATTGGTGTGATGATTGCAATACATGGAGACGATAAAGGTTTGGTCCTGCCTCCAAAAGTTGCTCCTATTCAAGTAGTGATAGTTCCTATTTACGATTCGAAGACAAGAGAAGAAATTTTAAAAGAGGCAAAAGAAATTGAAAAAAAGATAAAAGCTGATTTAAGAACAAAACTGGATGACAGGGAAGAGTTCTCCCCAGGATTCAAGTATAATGAATGGGAGTTGAAAGGCGTGCCAATAAGATTAGAGATAGGACCAAAGGATGTAAAGAACAAACAAGTTGTTTTGGTCAGAAGGGATACGAACAAAAAGGATATAGTAAAGGTGGATAGCGTCGTATCGAAGCTAAAAGAAATGATTGATGACATACACAAAAACATGTTCAACAAGGCATTAGATTTTTTAAAGAGCAACACTCACAAGGTGAAGACTTACAATGAATTCAAAACAGCCCTGAAAAAAGGCGGAATAATTCAATCATGCTGGTGCGGAGAAAGGAAGTGCGAGGACAAGGTAAAGGATGACACTGGAGCAAAGATAATAAACTTACCATTCGAACAAGAGAAAGTATTCTGTGATTGCATAGTTTGCGGTAAAAAGGCTAAGGTCGTTGCTAATTTTGCCAAGAGCTATTAACCATAACCTTTATAAATATTCATTATTAATTATGATAATTGTGAAGTTTCTGGTGAAATGATGGATGTAAAAAAAGGAACAACAACCATTGGTATAATCGTAAAGGACGCTGTTGTCATAGGCGCAGAACAAAAATCCACTATGGGATATATGGTAGACTCAAAAGTAGCTCAGAAGATATTTCAGATAGACGATCACATAGGACTGACAATAGCGGGCTCGGTTGGCGATGCTTTAGCAATAGTCAGAATCTTGAAGGCTCAGTTAAAATTATACAAAATAGAAAGAAGCCCCATAACAATCAGGGGCGCTGCCACCTTGTTGTCAAACATACTGCAAGGCTCAAAGTATTATCCTTTCATGAACCAATTCATACTGGCGGGTTATGACAAGCAACCTGTTTTATATTCATTCGATCCTTTGGGAGGATTTGACGTAAAGGACAAGTTTTATTCAACTGGTTCTGGTTCTCCTTTTGCTTACGGCGTCTTGGAATCTGAATTCAAAGAAAGCATGACAGTCGAAGAAGCCATTGCCTTGATCATCAAAGCGATTAGGACTGCGATCGAGAGGGACATTGGATCCGGAGGAAAGGAAATACAGATTGCAGTCATTGATAAAAACGGTTATAGAGACTTGACATCGCAGGAATTGAAAAAGTATATGTAATCTTTTATTAGCTTTAGATGATATATCTATGGAAAGTAATTATTCACATCGTGAAACATTTCGCGAAAGGATCGGAAAGAAATTCGAAAAAGCAGGACCTGTACAAAGAGGAGAAATACTGCATACTGAAGACATGGATGAACTAGATTGCTGTAAAGTTTGGTACGAGAGGAAAATTCCAAGAAAATAGTTCTGTAAACAAAATTTAATTTTGATTTTTATGGTTGATTATGAAAGCAAAACTGAAAAAGAAATAGAGAAATTAGCAGAAGAAATGAAAGAACACCGCGAAGAATTGCCTCCAGAAGATAAAGAATATATTAAAGGACTCAAAGTTGTAAACGCAGCAGAAATAAAGGAACCTTGGAAGCATCCCAAATGGCATGATGAAATGAGAAGATTAGGACGTGAAAATAGACGTAAATATATGATTCGAGTATGAAAATTTCTAACTAATGGTGAATTAAATGGTTGAAGAAAAAACTAGTGAATTGTTTGAAAGGGTAAAGAGCAGCCTGCCTGGCGTGAGCATCTCTGACATAAGGTTCGAGGGATGCGAGATAGTTCTTTACACAAAGGACAAGGATTTATTCACATCAGACGCAACCGAGATAAAAGAGTTAGTCTCAAAGCTAAAGAAGAGGATAATTCTTAGACCCGATCCTTCTATTTGCATTGACATGGAAGATGCTTCGAAAGCAATAAAGAAGCTTGTTCCCGAAGAGGCTGGCTTGAAGGACATAGACTATGAGCCTGAATTCGGCACAGTGACAATAGAAGCCGAGAAACCAGGATTGGTGATAGGAAAGGGCGGAGAGATACTAAAGGAAATAAAGAAACAGACCCTATGGTTGCCCATTGTTAAGAGAGCTCCTGTGATTCCTTCCGATGTTGTTAAAGTTCTAAGGGATTTGATTCACAAGGAGTCTGGATTTAGAAAAGAGTTCTTGGACAAGGTCGGCAAACACATTCATAGCGGTTGGAAGTCTACTGATTGGGTTAGATTAACTGCTTTGGGAGGTTTCAGAGAAGTTGGCAGGTCAGCTTTATTATTGCAAACTCCAGAGAGCAAAGTTCTGTTGGATTGCGGTATCAAACCTGGAACAAACGAGTATCCTTACTTGAACGTCCCTGAATTCGATATCAACAAACTGAACGCTGTTGTTGTTTCTCATGCTCATTTAGATCATGTAGGTATGGTTCCTTACTTGTATAAGATCGGCTATGAAGGCCCTCTTTATATGACAACACCAACCAGAGATCTGATGGTTTTATTATGCATGGATTATGTTGAATTAGCGCAGAGAGAAGGCTCGATACCTCCTTATTCAACAAAAGAAATCAAAGAAGCTGTTAAGCATACGATATGCCTAGATTATGACCAGGTTTCTGACATAACACCGGACATGCGACTGACTCTGTTGAACTCGGGGCACGTTCTTGGCGGTGCTCTTGTTCATGTACACATAGGAAATGGAATGCACAACGTCCTCTATACATCTGACTATAAGTTTGATAAGACAGCCTTGTTCGAGCCAACGAGCAACAACTTCCAAAGAGCTGAAACTGTTATAACAGAAAGCACGTATGGATCGAGTGAAGACATAATGCCAAAAAGACAGGAAGCAGAAGCACAATTGGTAGATGTCTGCAAGAGAACTGTTGAGAGAGGTGGCATAGCATTGGTTCCAAGCTTTGCTGTCGAGCGTTCACAAGACGTAATGGTCATACTATCAAGGGCTGGCTTTGAACATCCCATATATATAGACGGAATGGTTTGGGATGCAACCGCCATACATACTGCCTATCCAGAATATTTTAACAGAGACTTGCAAAAGTTAATTCTGCAACAAGGTGAAAATCCATTTACAAATCCGATATTCAAGAGGATAGGTTCTGAGGAAGAAAGGAGAAAGGTTTTGGAAGCAAAAGAACCCTGCGTTATTATTGCAACATCCGGAATGCTCGTAGGCGGACCGTCTGTTTGGTGGTTAAAGAATCTGGCAGAGAATAAAAACAACAGCTTGGTTTTCGTAAGCTACCAGGCTGAAGGTAGCCTAGGCAGGAGAATACAGAAAGGCTGGAAGGAAATACCAATGGAACAGAATGGAAGAAATATGGGCATACCAATTAACCTAGAGATAGCAAACATCAACGGTCTGTCAGGCCACTCTGATCATAAACAACTGATAAACTATATTTCCAGATTGAAACAGGCTCCTGAAAGGATAATAGTGGACCACGGAGAAAGCAGCAAGTGCATAGAATTTGCAAGAACCTGTCATAACATATTCAGATGCGAGACAATGGCACCGAAATTATTAGAAACCATTAGATTGAAATGATTAAGTTAGTTCTACTAATGTTAATGTCAGAGCATTGTCAGGTGTTAAAACTTCATTATAAATCCTTACCTCATCTATTGTTCCATTGAAATAATCTCCATCGCTGCCACCTCCAGTTCCTTGTGCACCTACTCTAACTGGTTGTGTAGTGTTTCTAGTTTTCCCACCATTCCAATAGTTACCTATTGGTTCAAGATTCGAGTAAAATTCAGCATCTACATTTTCTCTATCATAGGCAACAGCGAAATGAGACCATTTATTTAATGGAATATAATACTTTCTCCATGCTGGATCTTGATCAACAGTGAAAAATTGAAATTCGCTAATGCCAGACCCTTTATATTCTAAGCGGAACATCCATTCGTAATCACTTTGAGTAGGGTATCTCCATTTTGAAACTATGGCTCTTTGGGCACCTGAAATTTGTTTTGGATAAACCCATGCCATTATAGTCAAAGAACTATTTGGAATGTCTGTAGCTTCTACAAAATCTCCCAACCCATCAAAATCTAAGGCTTTTCCAAATTTTCCATCGACCCACTTAGGGCAATAGCCATTAGAACATACCTCAGTTCCATTGTGCAAAACTCCATCGTTTCCGTGACCCGAAGAATCGTGAGCAATTGTCCCAGTGCCCTCGTCAAAATTAAAATAAAGGATACAAGAACTTGGCAAAGTAGTTTTTACATATCTTTCAACATATCCAGAAGGACTTGTAATTCTTATCTTATAATTCTCTCCTACACCTTTATAAAAAAGATTTAAATTGGTTAAACTTACAGTTCCTACCTCTCCTTTACCTAAAGATTGCGGTGCCATGCTAAATTTAACTGGTTCTTCGTCAAAGTAGACTTTTAAGGTGTCATTTTTTATTACTCCGGAACCACAGTTTCTTAAATAAATTTTGTTATCCCTGGCGGAGTCAATCTTCATGCAGGATGATAAGGCTTCGCCCAAGGAGGAAGTGTCCTCCGACATTGTGACAGAACCAAACATGCTGTTATAAAAAAGCCACAACACCAATATCGACGCGATTGCGATAATCAAAATTAACAATACTAGTACGAACTCCGAGACGCCTTTCATAACTATAATATAATCTATCCTAGAATTAAATCCTTACCATCGGCCCGGTGGCATCAACGTAATAGACCCTCTCCATACTGTCAGGCCTGCATCTATACTCCTTGTAGAATATGCCGCCAGCACTTTGCCACTGAAAGTTAAACGCGTCAAAAGTGTTCTTCCTATCGTAGCTGCACTCGAAATAGTCCCTTCTATTAACGGGACACAAGTAATCAATAACCTTGGAATAAGAGTCATAGTTAGGATACCAGTCGTCCTTGATATCATCAGAGGTTAGGTTCGTTTTGAAATCACTCACGGTTAGTTTCGGCGAATAAAGGTTTTCATAGGTGTAAACGCAGTTGCCAATGTAGTCAACGCACCTATAGTCGCAGATGCAGATATCGACGTAATTAACAATGCCTCTCATCCTGTAGGTTCCTGGCTCTACCCAACCACCGTTGTACGAGTTCAGGTTCATGTGGTAAAAGCCTTGACTATTCTCCTGGGAGATGGCATACCTTATACCGTTGTTCCTGTAGTCAAAAAGAACCATTGGTTGGTAGACGTTGCCTATCAACATAATCGATTTGCTCAGATAATCCTTCGGATTCATAGAAATATTTTTCAAGTCATCTGTTCTGGAACTCTCCTTGAATGCGTTAAAGGTCTCTATCAATCCTAGCATTAGAACAGCCGTTGTAAAGAGTATGATTATGACAGCATTCAATGTTTTCATAATTAAGATAAGATGTTATTATAAGATAAAAATATAGTTTAAACAGAACACTCGCTGTGCGGAGGGCCGGATTTGAAGAAAAAGGACAACCTACGGTTTTCTTCTTTCATCATCTTTCCATCTCCTTTCTAAGTTGTCTTACATATTTCCTAAGAGCTTCCAAAGGACTCTCTTTTCTTAACATGGTCATTTCATATTTCATAGCTTCAAAAGGGCTCTCCCTTTTCAATATAGCCATTTCATCTTTTATTGGTTGTAAAGTTTGTGTATATGACATAATTAGAATATCACTAATCAAAAATTTAAAGATTTTAGAATAACTTAATCTAATGGAGCATCTTATGAAATCTTACAAACATAATAATACTTTAGTTGTTACTGTAGATAGATTTCTTATAGAAAGAATAGGAAATAGAATTTTGGATGAATTAGAAAGACAAGGAATTTTTAATGGTAATAATGTTTTTCGCATGCTTCAGTATGGTGATGTTCAAACATTATTAAAATATGGAACCGATAGAACAGAAGAAAAGGATTTTGATTATTGGTTAAGAGATAGAAAGCAAAGGTCAAAACCAGAAAATAATATAGACGAAGCTGATAAGGCATGTCTGTCCTGTAAAGAAGAGCATAGCTTTGATGATGTGATTGAGGTATCTAAAAATTATGAAGGAAAAAGAGAACTTTTAGTAAATTGTCCATTCCCAGAAAAAACTCATTTAACCAGAGAAGGTTTTAAAACAGATTGTCCAACATACATGACTGTTGCTGGCAGTCCTTGTGTTATTTGGGGTCATTCAAGCAAAAGCAGAGAAGAGGATAGGAAATGGACGATGCTTTATATTGAAACTGTAGACAAACTGAGATTTTCTGGCGGTAAACCTCTTTACACTTTTAATTTAGTCTATGATGCAAATAGTTTGGAAGAGTTTGATGAAAGGATGTTTAGGTTTAAAGATAATGTGAGACCAACTGAAGCTTTGAAATGTATTATGAAAGCAAAATTTCTAAAATATTCTCCTTCTGATGTTGAATCTGTAATAAGAACTTAATGCCGTCCCCAGGTCAGCTGTGAAGAACATCATTAGTGCAGGGGACCGGATTTGAACTTTCGCAGCAGAAACACTGAAATATTAGAGATGCACACTCTAAAATGCGCATTACCATTCCACTTCGTCTACTCTCCATTTTTGTTTGATATGACTGTCCTCGATAGTGGTTTTATAACCTTTCTGATACGCGAGAATTCCTGTCCAAGCAATCATTGAACCGTTGTCGCCTGCATATTCCTGAGGAACAACAAAAAACTTTGCTCCTCTCTCCTCTGTCATAATCCTTAGCATCTCCTGCAGTCTTTTATTGGCAGCCACTCCACCTACAAGTAGAACTTCTTCCTTATCGGTATGGGCAATAGCTCTCTCTGTCACTTCTGCTAGCATGGCAAAACAAGTCTCTTGAAAAGAATAGGCAACGTCTTCTGCTTTAACGCCTTGATTATATTTCTTTACTGCTTCTGTTAAAATACCAGAATAACTTAAATCACAACCTTTAACAGTATATGGAAGATTTATGTAATTTCCTCTTAATGCCAGCTTTTCGATTTCGGGTCCGCCTGGCATAGGTAAATTTAATTCCCTAGCTAACATATCAATAGCATTGCCCAAAGGAAGATTTTCTGTCTCGCCTATTATTCGATATCGACCTTCAAGATGAGCAATTATTTGGGTGTTAGCACCGCTTAGATAAACAATTATAGGATCTTTGACACCTGTTGTTAACTTACCTATTTCGATATGCCCAATAGGATGACAAACTGGAATTAAAGGTTTATTATTTTTCAAAGACAATGTTCTAGCAAAAACCGCGGTAACGCGAAGCGACTGTGGCAAGCCAGGCCCTTGAGAGAAGGCGATTATATCAATATCGCTCATTTTTAAATTAACTTTCTCTAAAGCTTTTCTTAGAACCGTCATTGCATTTTCAGAATGATGGTCAGCGGCATCACGAGGTATTATTCCCTTCCCTAGAGGAGGTTTGTACATTGATTTTTCATTGGCTAGAATGTTTCCCTTATCATCAGCAATACCGACACCAAAAGTATTTCTGCAGGCAAACTAGAGCAGTACCTTCGATGCCTAGGCAAAACGTTTTATCTTTCAAGAGATGATTCACCTCCTTCTGTTAAAGAATATCTATACGGCCAGAAGTTTGTATTTTTCGCTATAAGATTCTGTTTTTCGCCATTCTTGAGATGCTGCCATATATCATCTTTACTTTTGTTAAATTTCGATGATATTTCCTTCACAGAGACAGATTTTTTTTCTTTTATGAAATTGAGAATTTCTGATAACCCTTCTCCATGTTTAAAGTTCTTCTTATTCGATATCATCTCTTTGAGTTTTAATTCCTTCTCGCTAATTATTAAATTAAAATTTTTATCAAATATCTCTAGGTCTCTCCAAGTATTTATTGAAAGATAATTATAATCGCTTAAAATTGGGTTCATTCCAAACCCTTTAAGCAGGCTATAAATATCCTTAACGTAATCTAAACTATTCAAGCATATACGAATCCTATTTCCTTCCAACCAGCACTCAGAAGCAAAAATAACATTTATAGCCTCTCTTTTCACAATTAAAGGGGATAATCCAAGTAACGGACAAAACTCAATAATCTTTGACTTTTTTCCGCTTGGAACATTTGTAAGCAAGTGTAAAATTTTTGATAATGTGATGTTTGTAACATCTATATGGATAGACGAACTCGAAATTCCGTAAGTGCTTTCTGCCGTTATGTTTAATCTAAATGGTATCTTTACAGCAACTTTTATCGCATTACTATCAGTTATTATAGCATATTCCTTTCTAGTTCCATACTTGAATTTGTCATGGAACATAACCTTTCTTTTTCCAGATTTATTGAACCTGGTATAAAACCTGATCTCTTTACCTTTGATTAGAACCTTTCTAATAATAGCCTTCTTTGGTATGTCCGTCTCAACCTTCAACAACTCATATTTATTTTTCACGCCTAACTCTTTTAGAAGTGATTTAAAGTGATTTATCAGGTCTACGCTCGCATTTTCCAAGCTAAACTGTCTTAAATTTTTCTTAAGATGACCTTCACACTTTATCAATTCTCCCAAACCAGCTATGGTCTCATCATAAAGGAAATTGAACGATATTGAAGAATGATTTCTTCCCGTTATGTGCTTTAGCCTAATAATATGTTTTTTAATTTTTTCAGAATTCTGATTGGTCAGTTTACATAATTCAATAATGCAATCAATTGGGATAAACATTCTATTAATTTTCCATAATCTAATGTACTGGTTCCATAGCGATTCTACTTTTATCTCAGAGAGACTTTCACACCTATTCTTAAGATATCTTGCTAAATCTTTGACTTTCCCGTATTCTCTTCCTGTTTTTTTAGCTATTTTAACTGCAGATTCTTCTATTAACTTCCTTTGCACATCGGGTTCCAAAAGAATACAAAACTCATTTATTGGCAAGTCGGTTAATTTAAATTCTATATACTTTTCAGACAATTTTTCACCTTCAGACAATATTAGCATTTAGAATTTTATATAATTTATTTACTTCTATAAGTTGATTCCAAACCTAGGCAAATCATAAACAGAATTAAATTTTGATATTATTTAAATCCTTTTTCAGCTATCTCAAGCAGTTTTTGTCTTAGCTCCTCCAAGGTATGCGTAGTAAAATTTCTAGGAAATGGAGCATCCGATACTGTGGAATAAACAACTATTGGTTTTCTTTTTCCACTTCCATATCCCCATTCAAATTCAACTCCTGCTCCTTCTATTATGTTTCTACTTAATGAATTTCCTTTTATTTTCTCTTCGCTATACAAAAGTCCGTTTGTGTTCACTATCATAAAATATGATTTATCGATTTCTCTGCAATTTGTTTCAAAAATTAATTTCGGGTCTTTAACTACACCATAAGGAAGTCCTCTCTGTGGTAGATACAAATCAAAACCAGTCTCATTTGTCACAGTTGCTATTTTTTCATTTTCCTCTCTTATTTCAAGAGTACGCAAACTGCTACAGATAAAAGCTCTTTTCCTCATAAAAGAAGTTTTAAAACTAAAATTTAAATACTTTCCCAGCAAAGAACTTCATTATTATTTATTTTGATGTTTTAGCGGTTATCTTATAACAATAGATATCCTCAAAGGAAACGTGAACCCTTTCCAGTTCTTCATCTATGAAACCGTTCTCCTGAATCAATCTGTCTATCTTTTCCTTATCTGTTAACGAAGAGAATACAATAAGAATCAGTCCGTCTTCCGCAAGAAATTTTTTTGCTTTATTCAAGAACCTTTCAATAGTTTCATATCCCTTTTTACCGCCATCCAACGCGATGTTCCTGTCACTCTCGTCCTCGGGAAGGTATGGTGGGTTGAAGATTATCGTGTCAAACTTATTGAGACAGTTGCTTTTTGCGTCAGCTATATTAAATGAACCATTACTTGGATTTACAAATTTCTTTTCGAAAAAGGAGAACAAGTCGGATTCGAGAAATAACATCTTGTCTGACTTGAAACGGTTGCAGAAATCTAATGCTTTTTGGTTTATGTCAACACCTATCACAAAATCCGCTTTTTCTGCAGCAGCTTTTGCCTGTATTCCAGAGCCTGTGCCAATGTCCAGAACAAAACCTCTTGCGAATTTTTTCACATATTTTTCAAGCAGAAACGAATCTTCCCTTGGTTCGTAGACTTCGTTTGTCATGAATTAATTAGAGAGAAGAAATTTAAAAAACTAGCCTCGAGAAAAATATCCAAAAATGGCAAAGACCTATGTTTGAAGAATAATTAAAAGAACATCTAATCTGATGAATTTGTATCTTCTTCTCTCATTTCAACTTCACGATCCGCTGCCTTCTCGCCTTCTGACCTATCATCCACTTCTGTTTCTTCATGAAGCTCATGATTTGATTTTCTTGGTGCAGTTTTTTTATTTTTCATAATAATACCTTACTTTCTAGAATTATTTAAATCTAAGATTATAAAAAGTCACCCGGGAGTTTCACTGGGTTATTTTCATATTCGTTGAAATTGGTTAAATAGATATAAGTTAAAGGAAGTGATACTAGAAAAATATGTTTAAATTGCTTACTTTTATACTATTTTTATGAGCGTTACTGTAAGAAGTGTTTCGGAAACCTTAAAAAATAAAGGTGGTTATACTTTAAAAGAAAAAGTAAGGGTTTTTGTTGATAAGACTATACTCGGTTTCCGAAAATCTAAAAAGTTTAAAATAAGCGATGCTGAAGCTATTGATGAATTTGTAAGGAAAAATGGTCAAATTATAGGTTTAGATTTTTATTCTGATAAAGGAAAACTGAAATACCTTAGTGGGTGGGATGGCAAACCAAACAAATTTTATATAGATGGAGTGCAATATGGTATGCGATACTTTCCAAATGAAGCAAAAATCAGAGGAGTTATGGTAATAGATATTTGATTTTTAGTAAAAGTAATAATCTAGTCTTTATAATCCTATCTATTTCTTATTTCCTAGTATTAAAGAAATTAACCGCCACCTATTTAATCCAACATTAGCGAAATTTCATATAAGACGGTGAAAAATTATTTCGTCCTTGTCTCAGAATAACCGCACTT
>CAYGWD010000001.1:0-77650 GCA_964353745.1 uncultured archaeon | reverse complement strand
TTCCTTTGTGTATTGTAAGTATTTTATTGAAACCTAATGAACATAAAACTTCTTTATCTCTTTTTCCTTCAACTATGACTTGTACGTCCTTATTTTCCTTCAAGAGTTCTATAAGCTCTTCTTCAACCTCTCGGTTAAGCATATGTAGATTTTAAAAGTATTTAAATTTATTTGAGTTGTTACCGCTGGTTATTTTCATATAACTACTGGAAACATCAATAAGATAATTTAATCATAAATACAAGTTGCTACCTTTGATAAAACAATTCCGCGGCAAGAATAATAATATTGATACTGATTAATTCCCATTGATTTTAATAATTCTTCTTTTGTTCCATAGCATTCACCACCAGTTGCAATATCTCTAGGCTCGGTATGAGCTTCAACTCTATAGAGCAAAATCTGTCCTACCTTGATATTATAGTACCAACTACATGACTGAAAGAAATTTAAGGTCTTCCTTATCGGGTCATCGAAGGAGATGTAAACTTCATCAAATTCTTTAAGAACATTTTCTTGCGGAATTGCTACTTTTTCTAGTTTACCTGTTGAAGAATCTACATATTCGCTTGGAACCCACACAGTTTCTGTCAACTGCTTTTTATCAACATTAAAACTGACCTGCATGAACAGAATTAATGCTAAAACGATAATTATTGTAAAAATTATATATTTATTTCTAAGATTTAGAATTTGTTTCCAATTCATACATCTAATTTAGAAATTTCAGCATAAAAACCTATCAAAAAACTGCCTATTTTCTATCAAATTTAGCCAAAAACAGCCATAATTTATAGATGTTTTCTATTCAGATTACTCATAACTTATATGACCTTATTTTCATATGTTAACATGAAAACAGGCATTTTAGACGTATTTTCATATGGTTATATCCAATATAACAATATCAAAGGAGTTTGAAGCTTTATTTATTATTTTCTATGTCTAATTCTATAATCAAAATCTGGAGCAATTTTGCAAGAAATTAAGTAAGAGATTATAAAAAATATCAAGATTATTGAAAAATCTGTTACCTTATAAAAATTTACAGAATTGGGCAGTATGCAAATATGCGTACAAGCTAAAAATTGATATTCGTAAATAATATAATTTTGTTGGCAAGTAGGCAAATAAGCTTGGTTTTGTATACCGCATTTATCTCTGGGCATAGCAATAAAAATAATTATTAATATGAATGTTGCCGCTATTATTTTAAATGGGGTAGGCATTAGAAACTGCTTCCAATTTATAGGTAATTTTTTTGAAATAGGTTGTATCTTATCTTCTTTATTTGCTAGTTCATTTGGTATTCTTTTTTTCTTATAGATAATTCCCTGCAAAATTGAAGAAACACCAAAAACAACAAAAATAACACCGATAAAAAAAGCCAATGATTCATTATATTTAATTATATCAATAATCTGGGTTATTCCTATTATTATAGCTATAATTCCTCCGATAACAGAATAGTACTCATAATTTTTTATAAATACATTCTTCCTGTAGTAAGAAATAAACAAGTACCAACTAATCACAAAGTATAACAAAATTACTGCCATAAAGGCCATAGGCATATAAAATTGAAGTGATGTTAAAGGCGATTCTGAATTATATAAGAATATCATTAAAAAAATTAAAAATAGCATCGGTAAAATTTGAAGTATTGAACCTCTAAAAAAGTAATCTCTATACTCCTTGGGTTCTAAAATGATTTTAGGTGATTTTTTGCCTGAATACTTTCTAAGCTCATAATTTCCGAAAGCGATTAAGGCAAATGATATCATAACATATTCTAAAAAGGATATCTTATCATTATTAAAAGTTATAAGAACTGAATATAGAAATATAACTGTTCCTATTAACATCCCAGATAAACCACTTAATAGTTGAATTCTTTTATCCATGAATTTTATTTGAGAGATTTAATATAAAAACCTATTCAAAATTGTCAAAATTCAGCCGAAATTAGCCTCTTTTTAGATGTGTTTTCTAGGCGATGTGATATATATGTTTCATATGGTTATTTTCATATAACCTAAAGAAAATTATATTTCTTCTGCCTCTTCTTTACAGGAATCACAAACCCACCTATCATTGATCTTATGCAATTTGTCAGCATAATTTCCGCACAGCTCGCAGTCTCCCTCGTTCGTCTCTTCCACAATCTTCTCTGGTTCTTCTATTCTTAGATGTTCTGTCATGATTTCAATGACAGCAGGCGCGACCTTTGCAATCTCCCTTGCAGAAATAATGCCAACCAATTTACCAAATTCAACCACTGGTATTCTCTCGTATTTGTTCTTTGACATCAATCTAGCAGCTTCGGCAATGTCGCAATCAGGCGCGCAGGTCACTAGTTCATTGGTCATTATGTCTTTCAAGAATATCTTCGAAGCTGGTTTATCTTCTGCTACTACTTTATTAACAATATCCTCTCTTGTAACAATCCCTGTTGGATCGCTTCCTTCGCATATCACAACGCTTCCAACATCCTCTTCTTTCATTATCTTAGAAGCCTCTAGAACCGTCTGACCAGACCTTGCAGTAATAACTTCTGTTAACATGGCGTCTTTTACTTTGATCCCGGTTGGCATATTATTGCTTATATTTCTAAACAATTTAAACTTTTACGTTACGAAAAAACAACTAATAAATAATTTTATAAACTTCATTCGACAATATATAGACATGGATACACAAACTTTAGCTAAGGAAAGCCTCGCAAAAAGGATAGCCGGAGAAATAGTTCTTAGCGAAGAGGCTGGTAAGATAATACAGAAATGGAGGAATATATTCAAGATACCCCAGAGAAGACTGGCAGACGAAATGAATATAATGCCTTCTGTTATCTCTGATTACGAGAACGGCAGAAGGAAATCGCCTGGAATAAAGATGATTAAAAGAATGGTAGAAGCAATGACAAATTTGGATGAAAAAACAGGCGGTAAACTAATACAAGAGTTTTCTGTTCTGCCAACACAAGCGATCCTATCAGATGCTGTTCTAGACATGAAAGAGTTTGAAACGCCTGTTGACATAAAAGACTTTACTAAGATAGTGGAAGCGCCTATAATAGTAAGAGAGGATCTGACTAATAAGAAGATTTATGGTTATACTGTTATAGACTCTTTGAAAGCTATAACTGATCTTTCTCCAATAGATATGGTAAAATTATATGGATTAACCAGCGAGAGAGCTCTGATTTTTGCGAAATCGCACACAGGAAGAAGTTCAATGATTGCTCTCAAAGTTACAAATCTAAGACCTGGTCTGGTTGTTTTACAAGGTTCTGAGAAGATTGATGATCTTGCCAAAAGAATAGCAGAACTAGAAGGAATACCTATAGGTGTGACAAAGATAAAAAATACTGAAGATTTGTTAAAAACATTAAAAAAGAATTTCTGACACACACCCCTTCAGTGCCAGTCGAAGTCGTGTTTACTTGTTTTTATATTATATATATTATATTATATAACATTGTTATAAGAAGAGAAGGTCTATTTTTTGAAAACAGGAACAACCTTTGCTTCTTTTGAAACTACATAGGAAAACAGAGGGTGAGTAGCGATATAACGTTGTTATAATAGCGTTCGTGAAGTTCATGTGAACCTCCATGAGAAGCAATGGGGTTCATGTGAAGCAAATTATTTATATATTCACCCTTCTAATTTCAGAAGAAACAAAGGTGAACCATGAATTCAACTGAAAATATTTTTGAGAAATTCTTACAGTCAAAGCCTATTTTTAACAATAGAGAGGCTTTGACAATTTCATTTTCTCCTGAGAATATACCTCATAGGGAAAAACAAATAAATGATTTGGGAAGGATTTTGGCTCCGGCACTAAAAGGCGGGAAACCTAGTAATGTATTCTTGTATGGCAGGCCTGGAACGGGAAAGACCTTGGTGTCTAGGTTAGTTGGTTCTGAACTTGAAAAAATAGGCAAAAACAACAACCATGATATCAAAGTCCTTTATGTTAATTGCAAGATGAAAAGGACAGCAGACACTGAATACAGATTAATGGCTTGTTTATCCAGTATGCTGGGTAAAAAAGTTCCTTTTACAGGACTCCCCACCGATCAGATATACAAAGTATTCTTTGAAACTTTGGAAGAAAACAAACAAACCATGATTCTGATAATTGACGAGATAGACTCTTTGGTAGAGAAAACAGGAGATGAGATACTTTACAACTTGACCAGAATAAACCAGGAGCTTAAGAATTCTAGAGTATCTTTAATAGGCATAACCAATAACCTAGGTTTTGTCGAAACCTTGGACCCGCGAATAAAAAGCTCCTTAAGCGAAGAAGAATTAATATTCCCGCCTTACAATGCCCTGCAATTACAGGATATTCTGAGAGGGAGGTCTTATGTAGCTTTCCTGCCAGGCGTTTTAGAGCCTGGGGTTGTGGAAAAATGTGCTGCCTTGGCTGCCCAGGAGCACGGAGACGCTAGAAGGGCCTTAGACTTGTTAAGGGTGGCAGGAGAGTTGGCTGAAAGAAATGCTGAAGAGAAAGTCACTGTAAAGCATGTTGATAATGCCCAGGAAAAGATAGACATTGATAGGATAATAGAGATAGTTAAAGCACAGCCAAGGCAATCGCAAGCAGTTCTTTATTCAATAGTTGAATTGACAGAGAAGAACAAGGAAATACAGTCTGGAGAAGTCTATGACTTTTATCAGGAAATGTGCAAGAAGCATGGCTTGAGAATATTGACGACTAGAAGAGTCTCGGATCTTATAGCTGAGTTAGACTTGTTCGGCATAATAAACACCAAGGTTATTTCCAAAGGAAGGTATGGAAGAAGCAGAGTAATATCTTTCGGGTTGGTAGATTCGATAAACAATAAGTTAAAAAAACTTCTATATGAAATATTCTTATGAACGAGCACAGTCATTTGAAAAATTTGATAAACCTAGGCTTTCTGGTAGACGATAAAATAACAGAGAAGATAGAGAATCTCAACGAAGAAGAGTTCTTCAAACTGATAGAAGGCTTGAAAAAAGAAAACATATTCATTGTAAATGAGAATGTTCTAAAGACAATTGTTTCAGACGAGGTAAGAGTTCTGGGCGCTATTAAGAAAGTGGAGAGGTTCAATATGCAGGACTTTGTAAGAACTCTGAATGACAAATACATATTTTTGCATAGCTTATTGATGAAGAAATTAGAACTGTCAAACATAGTTTCAATAAACAAATGCAGTGAAGGAACTACAAGTATCATAGGCATGGTAAAGGAAAAAGAGGAAAGGGGAGACAACTTTGTTATAAGTTTAGAAGACACCACCGGTGAAGTTCAAGTTTCGATATCAAAAAAACTGGGTGAGAAAATATCTTTGGATGATGTTATTGCGGTATCAGGAGAAATGAACAACAAGGTCTTGAAAGCTGGCAAGATTCTATTTCCTGATGTTCCTTTGAAGCCTGTGGTTTTTAGCGGCGATTCTGTTAGAGTAGCTTTCACAGAAAAAGATGTTAAAGCTGACTATGTTGTTCGCAGCAATAGGATTGCGGACAAGGTAAAGAAAAAAGAACAGGAAATTACTAGCCCGTGTATTTTTAAAATAGGTAACGTCGTGTTTTTGTTACTTCTTGGTTTTGATCCTTTGGACGTTTTGAAAAAAAGATATGTTAGCATCGATAATGCTGATTTCTTGGTAGAGCCTTCTCCGGATATAGTTTTCACTGATAAAGAAATCAATACAAATTATAAGGGAATAAGCATAGTCTCGCTTGGTAAACTAATTGATTTGAGAACAAGAGAAGTCCAAAGTATTTAAATAAACATGAACTTCTGGTAAAGGTAATTACAGTAATATCATAAAGTTAGCAAAACCAGAGATTTTAGAGGTGGTTTAGGCGAAAATTCTAGCTTTATATCAATCCAAGCTTTCCTGCAACAAAACTTGCCATGTTTTTATTAATTATATTTTTCTTTTCAATCCCTAAGATATAAATAATTTTATCAGAATTAGCTTCTGCACCACTTGTTTTAAATTCAACTTCAATCATATTGCCTATGCTTTCAATGTCTTCCAAGTAAAAGTTAAAATTCAAATTGGATTTTTTATCTACAATGTTGTATTCCTTTCCTCCACGTTTCTTTATAGAAAACCAATGCTCAAAGCCTAAAGTCTTTAAAATATCCTTTGCTATATCTTCTGGACCTGTGAAAAGCACGACCTTTTTTCCATATGCAGACTTTTTTAAACCAGCTTCATAACTTATCTTGTCTAGCAATATAGTCATATCTTTATCCGAACCAAGTTTTCTTGTTCGTAATGTCACATTATTTGGGTCAAATTCCTTAGAAGAAATACCCTTAGGTTTGTAATAATCATCAGTATAAGGGCCGTATGTTTTTACTTCAGAGAGTTGATATTTCTTTTTCAGTCTATTTAAAAAATCTTCATTAACTATTGCCCTCATTTCTATTTCTACCATTTATTTCAACCTATTATAATTTCTTTTTAAATCACTCTATCAAATCTAAATTATCATTTAGTATTATTGGTTTGACAGCTTCAATCTCGTCTCTTATAAAAGAGAGTTTTTCATCTGTTGGAATAGGATTTAAAAGGAAAATCTTCTTGTTTAAGTAAAAGGCAACCATTATTTCTGCAAATGTATTACCACCAATATAGTTTTTTATTTCATGTCTTTCCAAATTTATGACAAGTATTGCATCGCTATCAGCAACTTTGTCAAAATGCTTTCTTATAAAGTCTGGTGCGATTTTAAGATACAATTCTTTATTATTTTTTATTTCATTGATTTTAGGTCCGAACTTTTCTATTGAAGCTGGTAATAGAACTTCATGATTCATTGAGATAAGTCTTTCTTTTATTTCATTAAACGTCTTTTCACCAAAATTCAAGCTGCCACATAAAGCTATTTTCATTTAATCGCCTTGTATTTTAGATTAATTTTTTAATATTTAAATAAACCTTAACTTTTGGTGTGACTAATATTCGATCCAATCTAGTTTTTTCATCAGGTTATTTTCATATAAGCACAAGAAGACCGACAGATTCTGAATTTGTAATTTTGTTTGCCCCTACTCTCTATTGGTTGTCTTTCAAGAGTATTTTCCCCTTCTGCCAGTCGTTTATCAGCCTCAGATAAACTCTCCTCGCATCCACCTTACCGCCCTTGATAAGCATATTATTCGATAGCCCTATTTCATTGACTATCTCGCCAAAGCTCTTTCCCTGGGTTTTGACCTTGTACATTTCTTCGAATGTCTTCCTGTTCAGCTCCAGGAAAATCCTTACTATTTCATTTGCAGCCTCATCAATCCTTTTTGCATTCGACGGGTCCCGCGTGTTCATCAGTATCTGCTTGGTCTCGTCGCGATCTGACATCGGAATGACGCCGGGGGTGTCAATGAGCATTATGTTGGAGCTCATTTTAACCAGCTGATGGCACCTTGTAATGCCTGGCTTTGAGCCAACTGCGATAGCCCTCCTGCCGCATAAGGCATTGATCAGGGAAGACTTGCCGGTGTTCGGATAGCCTATGACCCCTATGCTTATGCGGTTATTCGACCTCTTCTTGATTATCTTGAAAAGGCCCCACTTCAGACGCGTGACACCCTTCCTGTTTCTTATTGAAACAAAGAAGAATGGTATTTTTCCGATTTTGTCCTTGTAGAGCTCCATGGCCTCCTTTGACAAAAAATCGGCCTTGTTGGCGACAATTATGAGCTTCTTGCCCCTGCTCTCGACAAGGCTCTCCGCGTTCATGTTCCTCGTCATTTCAGGCATCCTGGCGTCGATGACCTCTATGACAAAGTCTGAGTTTTCTATAACATCCTCCACGATGCCCCAGAATTTTTCCATCGGCATAAGGAATATAGTATGCTAAAGTATTAGAATTTCTTATAACGTCGTTGCCATCCATAATACATCCGTCTTGGGTTCATATAATATAATGAATCAGATATTAGTTTCACTAAGATTCTAGAATGTTTTTAAATAATGTTCTTATTCTGTAAGCATATATATTTTAATCAGAATTTGTATAATTTTAGTATGAAGTGGAAGCAATTCTTAAAGCCAGATTGGAGAAAGATTGTTTTAACTCTAATTTTATCTTTGTTTGTATTTTTTATAAATTATGAAATTTGGCTTTCAAATAGTGCTGTAATTGGAATTTCAGGTGAGGAATATTGCTGTGGCAGAGGATACAAAGGACCTTTTGTTATTTATGAAAATGGAACTGTAGAACTATTAGAAGGGTGCGACTATTATAATTTAGAAGTCTGCCAGAGATTAGAAAAAGAAAAGTGGTTACAAATAGTGTATTTTTACTCAATTGTAATCATATCAAATTATTTAATTTCCTGTTTCATAGTCTGGATTTACGATAAGTTTAGAAAGAAGCAGAAATAATGTTCTCATAAATTAAGAATGCTTTTAAATAACATTAGCAGTAAACCAAAAAGGCTTTAAATTTCAGATACGAATAAGAAAACTATGGAGCTCCAAATAATAGACGCTGATTACATTCTTCTCAACAACAAACCAATAATCAGGCTGTTCTGCAAGAATATTCAAGGAGAAGCTGTTTGCGTTTTCTATGACAAATTCATGCCTTACTTCTATCTACACGGCGAAGAAAGCAAGTATCCAGAAATAATAGAAGGGATAAAAAACAAATTCGGTGTGGAAATCGAAATCGTAGAGAGATATTTGCCAATAGGGTACCAGCCACCTGTCAAAGTTCTAAAAATAACAGGAACCAATCCGCAACAGACACCTGAGATGAGAGAATACGCAAAATCATTTGGAACTCCTTATGAGGCTGACGTTCTGTTCAAATACAGGTTCATGGCCGACAATGGTTTTAAAGGAATGAGTTGGATAAATGCTGAAGGCAAGTTAACTAGGACCACTACTGTAAAGTGCAAGGCATTGAAAGCTGATAGCATAACGCCGATAGAAATCATGAAGAATGCTCCCCTGAATTATATGGCCGTCGATATCGAGTGTTTGCCAACAGGGGAGAGGATACCTATTCCTGAAAAAGATAAAATAATAGTGGTAAGCATGGCCTTCTCGCCGGCATACAAAGGAAAAGACTCTCTAGTGTTGATAGCAAAACCAGCAAGGATTGGTGAGAACACAATAGCATGCACAAGCGAGGAAGATATGCTGGCAAAGTTTAGAGAAATACTCATCGACTATGACCCGGATATAATCTGTGGTCACAACATCAACGGATTCGACCTGCCCTTCTTGATTAAAAGAATGGAGATTTTAAAAGTTCCGAGAGACTTGGGTAGATCTGAAAAGCCGGCGATGACAAGAAAATTGCAGCAGAGCACAATACCCTTTATTTCTGGCCGTGTGGTAGTCGACACGTTTGAAATATACAAGAGGGACCCTTGGGTAAAATTCAAGAGATACGACCTGAGCACCATCTGCAAAAAAGTTTTAGGCGTAGGGAAAATTGAATTGGGTGGAAACTATATTGAGAAGATAAAAGAAATCTGGAATGGGAATGATTTTAGAGAGTTCGTCGAGTACGCCAGGAGGGATGCTGTTCTAAGTTTGAGATTGGTTGTTGAAAAGCGTATGTTGGACAAGTTCTTTGAAATAGCAAAATTGTCAGGCCTGCTTTTGCAGGATTCTCTCGGTGGCCAATCACAGAGGCATGAGAATCGTTTGCTGAGAGAATTTCACAAGAGAAATTTCATAATGCCCTGCAAGCCCACTGATGTCGGCGACAGGATAAAAGAGCATGGATTGAAAGGAGCTTTAGTATTGGACCCAGAGACAGGTTTTCATGAGTGGGTTATATGTTTGGATTTCACCAGCATGTACCCATCGTTAATCAGAGCGTTCAATATATGCACCACAACTTATTTGATGAACGGCGGCGAAGTTGATCATTTCGTCTCTCCCTATGGGACAAAATTCGTCAAGCCAACAATCTTCAAAGGCATAATACCTCAGGTCGTTGACGAGATAATGTCCGCGAGAGTTGAGGTGAGGAAACAACATAAAATGGAGACAGATTCCGAGAACAAAAGAATATTAGAGGCAAAACAATTAGCGCTAAAGGACTTGTTGAATTCATTATATGGCTACACAGGCTACGTCAGGTCAAGGCTCTACGTCATGAACATTGCAAACACAATAACAGCATTCGGCAGGGACACCATAACAAAAACAAAGGATTTGATTGAGAAAAACTTTCCTGTAAAAGTTATTTATGCGGACACTGATTCCGTATTTATAAAATCTGATGTTAAGAATGAGGACGAGTCAGAAAAGCTCGGCAAGGAAATTTCGAAATTTATTTCTGATAGCATGTATGGTTTGGATTTGAAATTTGAAAAGGTCTTCAAAACTTTTTTGATTGAGGCCAAGAAGAGGTATGCTGGTTGGTGCTTTGAAAAAGATGGAGAGAAGTGGTCGGACAAAATGGAAATGAAAGGTATAGAGACTGTTAGGAGGGACTGGTGCGACTTGACATCGGAAACGACTCTCGAAGTTCTCAATATAATTTTGAAGGAAAAGAACGTGAAAAAAGCTTCAAGGTATGTCAGAACAATCATAGAAAAGCTGGCTAAAAGTGAAATACCTTTGGAAAAACTAACTATTGTAAAAGGAGTTACCAAATCTTTAGAATCTTATGACGGCATTCAACCTCATGTTGAACTTGCCAAGAAGATTATGAAAAGGGACAAGACTAGGTCTATGATAGGGGAGAGATTAGGCTATGTCATAATAAAAGGTAATCAATTGCTCTCAAAGCGGGCCGAAGACCCTGATTTTGTAAAAGAAAACAATTTGCAGATAGACCCTGAGTATTATATTTACAACCAGTTGTTGCCGCCATTGGAAAGAATCTTTGAAGTCTGTGGCGTCTCTTCGTCTGAATTAATAGAAGGCGTCAAACAGACAAATCTCCTTGACATAATGAACGGCGCTAAGAAAGCTTCGCCTGATGAAACCGTTCTAAAGAAGTTCGAGTCAGTTACATGTATTGACTGTGGTTGGGATTTCAGAAGGCCGACCTTGAGCGGTAAATGCCCAAAATGCTCAGGCAGGCTGTATTTTTCTGCTTCAGGTTCGATGGGAAGTACAGTTGATTTGAGCAAATAAACTTCACAGGTGCATTAAAATAAACTCTGGAAATTTAACGCTAACAAATTTATTCCAAACTGTAAAAAATTAGATTAATCTAGCAAACCTGGACATATAAATTTCGGTAAAGGTTAATGTTCTGCCAGAAAGCATAAATTTTCCATCCACATAATTTCCAACTTGAACAAAGTATTTTCCGTTTTCTATTTTCTTTATCATACCAGTAATTTCAGTTGGCACTGGAAAATTAGCGTAACATTCCGAACTCCTTAGACTGTAAAGTGGCTTGCCAGGTTTGCGCTTCTTAACTTGTTCTATGGTTTTAACCTTTACTAGGCTTTCCAATTGAAAGCTATTCATAATAAATAATTAGAGAAAAACGAATTTAAATTTTTCCTTTATCATTATTTAATGCTTAGTTTCTTTTTCTTCGGTTTCTGATAATATTTTCTTAACTTCCGCCTTTTCTTCAGCTGCTAATTCGTTAAAGGGCCTGTTGTACAGTTCTTTCGATGCCATATCCAACAATTTGTTCCATTCCTTCTTTATTATCTCCTCTTTTACTTTCTCAGGCTCAACTATTTTTTTGCTTGCGTCGCTTTCGATTTTCTTTTCTAGCTTCTTTTCAACCCTGCCTTCCAATACTTTCTGAGCTACTAATGAAAATGCTGGTCTCGTTAAAATAGCTCCGATAAAAGTTCCTAGCAAAGTTGTTATGGCAAATCCCTTCATAACTCCTATGCCAATAAATATCATAGGCACGACAGACATCATTATAACAACAGCAGAGCCAACAACAATAAAGAACGCTCTTTTTAGTCTTTCTTTTATCGTGAAGATTTTATTCTCTTCTCCGGTTCCGCCTTCTATTGCCTCATCGATAATCATAACCTGATCGTTTGTTCCTTGGCCTATTGCTGCTATTAATCCAGCAATGGAGGACAAATCGATAGTCCATCTTATTAATGTTGCAGCACCTAGGGTTAATACTATTTCAAAAAAGCTCCAGAGCATGTTCGGTATCAAAATCTTAAAGCTTCTATATCTTATAAAAAGAATAACAGAAACTGCCAGGGCAGCGACTAAAGCGGAAAGTATAGTTGCATTGATAAATTCTTCTCCTAAAGCGGGTGATATCTGATCAATCCTTGTTATTTCCAAGCTAACAGGCAATGAACCGGATTGTAAAATACCTTCTAGTGTTAATTGTTCTTTCAAGGCATCGTCTCTTGTTGTCCTGAAGCCGGTTATTGCAGGAGTTGTATAAGCTTTGCCTTTCAGGTCGGCTGCTATTGAGAGAGATGTTACTAAACTTTCATCCAAGAAAAGATAAATTTTGCCGTCCAAATATTTTGTTCCGCTGCTAGGATCTGTAATGGCATTCATATCTTTTGTCAGGTTGGCGAATCTTTCGGCACCTCTTTGAGTTATGAATACCTGGAAATTAAATTCCCATCCGTTGCCACTTTTTATAATCTGGTTTGTGCAGATTCCAGGCTGGTTTTGCAGGCAGACAGACTGAATGTCGCTTCCCGTGAATGCGGTAAGCATTATAACAGCAGTATCATTGGTCATGTTGTAATTCTGGACATCTATATTATCAATTTTAACTGTTTGGTTCCCGATTAATGAGATGTTGCCAATGTAGGTGTTATTATTATCAATCCTCAGGGAATATGTTTTTCCATTTAGTAAAAAGGAGCCAGTGTTGTTTTTAAGACTGACTATCCTTTCTATTTTGCCTTCGAACTTGCCTTCCTTTGCCAATAAATTTTCCATGTCCTCCCTTGAACCGCCAGCCATTTCTACTTGTATGTAACTGTTACCGGAGAAGTCTTTTATTGGTTGGAACGTTACCTCTTTCAAACCGAAAACGTTTATCCTTGTCTCTAGTATGCTTATGATCTGTTGAATAACTGCGTCGCTTACAACGCCCTTAGGCTTTAATAGGACTCTTGTTCCTCCGATCAGGTCCATGCCGAACTGTATGTTGGAAGTAGGCTTTTTGACAACAGATATCCCCAAGCCAGATTCGTCTAGATATGCCAAATCTAATTTTCCAGAGTGCATGAATCTAAAGGTCCCTGTAAAATTTTCAAACGCCAAAAGGTCTTCAGGGGAATTTATATCTTTTTCATTCGCCCATGTTATTGCCTCCCCAACTTGTAATTTTCCTAAAAGAGGAGAGGTGCTGGTTATTGATGTGACAACAACACCCTTTGAAAAGGGATTAGGCGCTATTAATATGAGCGAGCCTATCACGCATATCAAGACTAGCGAAACTTTCCATTCTCTTAACAAATGTTTTAAAAAATCAAGTTTCATTTAATCTTCCTCTTTATGTGCAACATCAGCAAACCAAGATTTAATGCCCATGAATTCATAAGGTCTAAGGTTCCTCCAATTATAGAGATGGCAGCTATCTGGGTTATCACGGCAGAACCGGATATTAAGAGCAAGGATGCAAAAGCAACCTGAACAGCGCCAAACATAGTGATACCGGTTTTGAAAGTCTTTTTAATTATCGTATCATGATCCTTCGGGTTGCTTTTCAAAAGTCTTGTTGTGAACATTACATTATCTCCTACCGCGGCACCTATCAATAATAGTAAGGCTGCAAAAGTTGCTATAGAAAGCTTTATCCCGATTATTTGCATAAGCACTACAGTCTCTGTTAAATCTGCAAGCACTGTTAAAATCATAAAAATGCTTGGCATTGGGTTTCTAAACATTATGAAAACTGTAATAGCCATTAATAAGAAAGAAAAAGCCAATACGATTAATGCCTGCTGAAAGAAGCTAGAGCCTAGAACAGGTCCTATTGTTTGCACGGAATAGCTTTTAAAATCATAATTATTTTTTTGTAAAGTGCTTAGAACGCTTTCAGGTTTTATGCTAGGGTCAAAATCAATAAAAATAGCATAGTTTGTTATACTTCTTGCAACCCTAACGTTAGCATCATACTGCTTTAACACATCTTTTAATGCATTCGCGTCTATTGCTTTGTCAGACTCTGCGAATATTTGTGTTCCTCCCTTGAAGTCTATATCCAACAATATCTGATTGTTCTCTATTAGGAAAAACAGGTAAATAGCACTTATAATCAGAATAATTATAGGGATTAGCGCCATCAGTTTGTAATTCATAAAATAGATATGATATAAAAGTATTTAAAATTAAATAGAACTTGTGAAAAGTAGAGTAGGCATAGTTGGTTGCAGCATTAACGGTTCTTTCTTAGCTTGGAAACTCTCCAAGGAAAACGATGTTACTGTCTTTGAAAAGAACAAAGTAATAGGAGAGAAACCTTGCTCGGGTTTGATATCCGAGAGGATTTGGAACTTCATACCAAAGAATGAGAAGTTGATAGAGAATTTCATTGACGAAGCCATAGTTCATTTTCCAAACAAAGATGTCAAGCTAAAGTTTCATCCTCGAATGCTTGTCATGAATAGGAAATTGTTGGATCAATACGTTTCAAAGCTTGCAAAGGAGAGTGGAGCAAACATACTTCTTAACAATGAGGTAAAGAAAGTTTATTTTTTCAAGGATAAGAAACCGCAGATACTAGCTGACAAGGTATATGAGTTTGACTACCTAATAGGTTGTGATGGTTTCAACTCAATCGTGAGAAGATCAGTTGGTATCAAGGAGCCAAAGTATAAGCTAGGAATATACACGTACAAAAGCAAAAAGAATAAATCGAACTTTGTTGATGTTTACCCTTCTGAGAACGGTTTTGCTTGGGTTATACCTAGGGGTTCTAGCATTGAATATGGTTTATTAGAAGATTTGGACAAAGCAAAGGATAAGTTCAATAAATTTTGCAAGTCTAAAAGAATTAAACCTCAGAAAATTTATTCGCACATAATACCTGAAGGATTGGTTAATGCGGAAGCAGGAAGAGTTGCTCTTTGCGGAGATGCCATAGGTTTGACAAAACCAACCTCTAGAGGTGGTGTTATCTGGGGTTTAACAGCTTGCAACTTTCTCTTGAAAAACTTTCCTAATTTTAAAGAATATGACAATGAAATTAAGAGATTTTTCGAACCAAAGATATTTTACTCTAAAATGACCTTGTTTGCAGGAAAGTTTTTAGGTAAAAAAGCATCCTTCTTAACGCCTAAAGAAATCTGGTTTGATGGGGACCTGTTGTTCTGACAAAAGTAATTTAAAGTTTTCTGTTTTAATATAACTATGGTAACAAAAAATGTAATAGGATATGGAAATGCCGCAAGAATTCACAAAAATACTTTTCCAGAAGCAGAAATGATAGGGGTATTTGATAACGACCCCCAAAAAATAAAAGAATTTCAAACTTCGCAAATGTATTTTTACAGGAGTCTGGAAGAGATGCTGATGTGCGGTCCAGAGCCGGATTATTTTGATGTGACAACACCGACCGATTCTCATTTTAGCGTTGTTAAAGAAATTCTTTCGCAGTACCCTGCCGCTAGAATACTGGTTGAAAAACCAGTTTGTATGCCTTCAGAAACAGAAAAGTTAAGGATGCTAGAGAAAAAGTTTGAAAAAGCAAAGTTAGTTGTTAACGAAAATTATATGTCTTCCCAAGTTACACAAAAAATCAGAAAATATGTAGAAGAGTTTGAAATGAAAAGACCATCAATTTCAATTGAATTTAGTAAGAATAGAATCCCTGATGTTGAAAAAGGAAGATTCCTTGATAAAGAATTGGGAGCATTCGGTTATGAAGGAACACACATGGAGACGTGTGTTGTCGGTTCTGGTGGTGACAGAAGAATAAAGGAAATCACAAATTCTGTTTTTAGACCTATGATGTTATCCAATGGTAATGTTGTGGAGGACCAAGGCGAAGCTTTACTGGACTACAGGGCAAAGGACGGCTCTTTTGTTCATTTCTTTACTTCAATGATAGGAAACACTGATGTTAGATTACCAGATTCTGATAAATTGCCTAAATATAACATTAAAAATCCAGACGAAAGATACAGAGTAATGCTTGTTGAAGAAAGGTTTGTAACTGTTGGGGGAATTTTCGAACCAATGCCAAATAAACCTAGAGGTCAGAGTATTGTATTCGTCTACCAAAATGGAAACATGGAAAAGATTGATAGCGTTGATGATAATCATATGAGATTTCATCAGCAAAGAGCAGTCGATTTCTTTGAAGGCAAGGGAGAGAATCCTTGCAACGTTGAAACTGCGGTTGGCATCGTAGAAGATCTGGATAGAGCGGTAAAGTTTGCCAAAGCTAGATGATTAGGCTTTATTAATTTCTTCAATCAGTAATATTGCGGAAACAGCCGGGCCAAAATTGCTATAGCCTTTTGTTGAAACGATTTCCCAGCCAAGTTCTTTGTTATCCCTCATCTTCATGAGTATCTTCTCTGGGTTTGCCACAAAATTCTCAGGAAGAGTTTCTTTGACTAATTTTGTCATTTCTTCCACGGGATTTGTCATGACTATTATCTTCGTGTCTTTTTCGATGCAGCCTTTCAGTTCTTTGATTAGCTCTTTCATGAGAGGCGTGTTTATCTTGAAGAGCTCCTCATGAGTTTTTATTTTTTCATTCCTCGCCGTGCCTGCTGTTATTATTATAAAATCACAAGGCTCCTTTTTCTCTGTTATATCAGTGTTTATGTTCAAGCCTTTGCATGCATGTTGTAAATCCAAAATATCCCCAGACAAATCCTTTACATCAGAAAGTATCAGTTTTTGTGGTCTTAGCCTTAGCAGAGCTAGAAAGGCCACTTGAGAGCCTAGCTTGCCAACTCCGACTACCATTATTTTCATTTTTATCCCTTGAGATATTAGCTTTGACCTATTTAATTTTTTTCATGTATGTGTTTGCTGTTTCCGGAACATATATATCCTGCCAACTTCTCTTCCTCTGCCAGTTTCGGAAATATCTCGTATTCTAAAGAGTTACCGGGAATTTCAAGTATATCAGGTTCGGAGATGAAAATTCCTGTGTAGACCAAATTAGAGTTGACATTCTTCGGCTTTTCTACAAACTTCATTATTTTATTGCCGTTGACAGTTACTACTCCCCATTTCCTAGGCGTCTGTGTGGTCTTTAGCAAACTAGTAACCATATTCTTGTTGCTGCTGTGGAAATTCCATATTACATCGAGGTCATAGTCAAATACTATATCACAGTAGGAGCAAATGAACGGTGATTTTATTTTTCCTTTCAATAGCTTTAGGGTTCTAGCAGAATCCTGCAGAGTCACGGATTTTTCGTCTTTCTCTTCAACATAATTAAAGTTAACATCGTATGATGAGCCGTCCCCGATTGTTTTGAAAATCTCGCTTAAGATGTTTTTTCTACCTACTATGTAGACGTTCGAAAATTTGTATTTCTTGAAATTATCGATCATATGCTCTATGACAGTTTTATTTTTTATTTTTACCAACGGCTTTAATACTCCGTTGATTTTTAGTTTGTCTTCAGGGCCTCCAACCAGTATCACAGCGTTTCTATTTTCAGAAAGAGTTTTTCTGAGCAAAAACTCTACTGCTTGCGATTTGTTTCGTATCTTTATACCGTCTATCAAAGGCTCTATCTCTTTCAATACGTTGCTATCAATTGTTACAGAAATCTTTTCTTTCATGATAATGCTATCTTGACTAATATTTAAATATTTATCGGATTAGGTAGTATAAAGGTAAGATATATATACGGTTTTGACTTATTTAATGAAAGGTAGTGAAATGAAAAGAATTAGCATAATCGGTTCTGGGGTCGTTGGTCAAATAGTAGGAAAAGGGTTTTTGGAAAGCAATAAAGTAATTTTCTATGATATCAACAAGAGCACTGTTGAAAAAATAAAATCTGAAGGATTTGATGCCACAGACAATTTGGAATATGCATTAAATAATACTGACATTTCCTTTATAGCAGTTCCTACACCTTCAACCGAGGAAGGCATTGATTTGAGTTTTATAGAAAAGGTGTCAGAGGATTTGTCCAAGGTTCTATCCAAGAAGGGCAAATCTCATGTTTTTGTTTTCAAGTCAACAATGGTTCCAGGAACCACGGAGTCTATTATAATACCTAACTTAGAAAAGCATTCGAGAAAGAAAGCCAACATTGATTTCGGTGTAATATTTATGCCAGAATTCCTGACAGAGATAGCTCACAGCTGGACTGACGACCCAGAATTCAAGAGAGACTTCAAAACAGAGGACAAGATAGTCATAGGAGAAGGCAGCAATAAGAAATTCGGGGATGAAGTTGAAAATTTGTTAAAGCACTTGAACTCACCGATTATAAGAACAGATTATAAGACAGCAGAGATAATAAAATATGCTAACAATCTTCGTCTAGCAGCTTCAATATCATATTTCAATGAACTATATCAGATATGTGAAAAAATGGGAATAGACGGGCAAAAAGTCGCTGACATAGTTGGTCTGGACAAGAGAATAGGAAAGTATGGAACTGTTTGTGGCAAGGCTTTCGGTGGCAAATGCTTTCCCAAGGATTTGAGAGCAATGATAAGGCATGTGGAAAAAAATCTTGATCATGACCCTGTTTTCCTCAAGGCTATAGAGCATGTTAATGAAATTATGAAGAAAAAATATGGTGTCAGAGAATGATAAAAAAAGCGGTAATAACAGCAGGAGGTTTGGGAACAAGATTTTTGCCTTACACAAAAGAATTTCCTAGAGAGATGCTTCCCATATTTTATAGGGAAGGCGACGAGGTTCTAGTTAAACCATTGCTTCAAGTTTCTTTTGAACAGCTCTATAACATAGGAATCAGAGAATTCTGCTTTATCGTAGGCAGAGGCAAGAGAAGCATAGAGGATCACTTCACACCCGACATAGCTTACCTACAATATTTAAAGAGCAAAAACAACAATGCCGCAAAGCATTTGGAAAAGTTCTATAACATGCTAGAAAATTCAGAGATTATCTGGAAGAACCAGCCATATCCGATTGGTTTTGGGGACGCTGTCTACAGGGCTAAATCCTTTGTTGGTTCTGACAACTTCATAGTATGGGCAGGCGACGATTACATTCACTCTCCTAATTATAGTTTTATTAAAGATATCATACTCACTTTTGAGAAATTCAACGCTAAGGCTGTTCTTTCTGCTGAAAAAGTTCCCAATCCTGAAAGATTCGGAGTCATTGTAGGCAATCTCATTGGTACAGACCTGTATAAGGTAACAAATATAATTGAGAAACCCAAGATGCCGCTTTCAAACTTGACAGCAGTTGGCATATATATTTTTAGTCCTGAAATATTCAATGCAATAGAGAAAATCTCCCTTGGGGTCAACCAGGAAAAGCAACTAACAGACGCCATACAGGAAATGATAAATAATAATCACGATGTTTATGCAAAAGAAATAGGAGAAAATGAAGTCAGAATAGATATTGGAAAACCAGAGAGCTATAAGATAGCTTTAGAGAAGAGCCACGAAGTGTTTAGAGATTGATTGACATGATTAATGAAAGAATAAAAAAAGACTTGAAAGAGATTGTTGATAACTTGAGCGAGTTTGAAGACAAGATAAGAGGGCACACGTTCCTTGTGACAGGCGGAGCAGGTTTTTTGGGAAGCTGGTTCTGCGACGTGTTGAATGAGTTTGGCGCTGACATAATCTGTGTCGACAACCTAATTGTGGGAACCAAAGAAAACATAGGCCACCTATTGAGCAAAAAGAACTTCAAGTTCGTGCAGGACGACATCTTGAACTACAACGCCGACGAGAAGATTGATTACATCATACATATGGCATGCATAGCATCGCCGATGGTTTATTTTGAGCATCCCATAGAAACATTGGACTCTTCTGTCATAGCGACAAAGAAGATGTTAGAATTGGGAATTAAAAATAAAATTAAAGGCTTTCTTTTGACGAGCACGAGCGAGATATACGGCAATCCGCCAGACGATGTGATACCGACACCAGAGACGTTTCACGGCATAATACACACCACCAGTTCAAGAGCCATGTATGACGAGGGAAAGAGGGTTGCAGAAACATACACCTATTATTATTGGAAAAAGCATGGAGTGCCGGTAAGAATAGCTAGGATATTCAATACTTTTGGGGATCGGCTTGACTCAGGCTTGGCAACGACTTATGGTAGGGCGCTGATTAATTTTGTCAGACAGGCCAAAGCTAACGAGCCTATAACTATATTTGGGGATGGAAAACAAACCAGAAGCTTTTGCTATGTCGTGGACACCATGATTGGTTTATTTAAATTACTTTTAACTGATGGCTTAGATGGGGAAATAATAAACATAGGGAATGACAAAGAAATTACAATTCTAGACTTGGCCAAGAAAATAATAAAAACTACAGGTTCTAGATCAGAAATCAAGATCAACTCACAGCCAGCTCATTATAACATAAAAGACGATCCGAAAAGAAGATGCCCCAATATAGAAAAGGCCAAGAAATTGCTCGGGTACGAACCCACAATAAAGATAGACGAAGGCCTTAAGAGGGTATTGGAACACGTCTAGAATTTCTAATTTAAATAAATAATCCTGATATTATAATCTAAGGTGTAGATAAAATGAGAGTCTCGGCTATAATTCCAAGCTATGGCAAGGATTTTTCAAAGTCTGCTCGCTGGTATACCAAGAGCCGTAGTAGATGTTTCAGACATCCGGAATATTTCCTTACTGCTGTTGCTGTTCTTGAAATGGACGGGCATGAGGTGCAGTTCATTGATGCCACCACTCACGACATCCATGAAAAAGCTTTGGTAAAGCGAGTTCTGGATTTCAATCCAGAGATGGTTGTTATTTATTGCACCACGCCGTCGATATATAGCGACATACACCATGGTAGATTGATTAAGGAAAAGAACAAAAAGATAATGACTGTTTTGATTGGTCCTCACGTTTCTGCTTTGCCCGAAGAGTCGTTAAAGATAGACAGACTAATAGATGTTGTAGCTTACGGCGAATTCGATTACACCTTGCGTGACTTGGCAAATAAAAAAGCCATTAATAAAATTTTAGGCATTGCTTACAGAAAAAATAATAAAATATACAGGAACAAATCAAGACCGCCTATACAGAACGTAGACGAATTGCCTTTTCCTGCATGGCATCACATTAAAATAGAAGATTATCCAGACCCTGGAAAATTGTATCCGTTCATAACTCTGATAACTGGCAGAGGTTGTCCTAATTATTGTACATTTTGCGTCAGCACCCCTTTACTGTTCAAAAGAATTTTCAGGCCCAGGTCTGCAGAAAGCATTGTTGACGAAATCGAGTATGACCTGCAACTCTTTCCGCAAATTCAAGAGTTCATGATTGAGACAGACACTTTCACAGCATCCCCAAAGCACGTTAAAGAATTTTGCAATGAGCTGAAAAGGAGAAAACTTAATATAAAGTGGAGTTGTAACGTAAGGGTTGACATTGATTTATCATTGCTGCCTATAATGAAGAAAGCGGGTTGCAGAATGTTGATGATCGGGTATGAAAGTGGAAATCAGAGGTGCTTGGATGCAGTTTGTAAAAGAGTGACAATCGAGCAAAGTAAAAGATTTAGCAAAGCTGCACATAAATTAGGTTTCATACTTCATGGCTGTTTCATGTTCGGATTCCCAGGCGAGACCCCAAAGGAAGCACAGAAGACTATCGATTTTGCCAAGAGCTTGCCTCTGGATACTGCCCAGTTTAGTGGCATAACAGCTTATCCCGGCACGCCAATATATGAGTGGGCAAAACAAAATGGCTACTTGGTTCCCAAAGACTGGACAGAATGGGTCTCCCCTGAAAAGGAACAGGTTACCATATTAAACTATCCGCAATTCTCAAAGAAGGAGATTGATCATTACATAGACAAGGCTCTCAAGGAGTTTTATCTGAGACCAAATCAAATATTTAGGATGATAACAAACATAAGAAGTGTTTCCGACATTAAAAGGAAGTTGTTCGGCTTCAAATCATTTTTAGACTATTTTTCATGATTATAATGCTTTTAAACTTTAGATTATAAAACTAATAGGATGAGAAAATGAATAAAAATAAAAAAATAGAACTTGCATTTTTATTGATAATTACAGTGCTTGGAATTTTCGATATGCATCTAGCCTCTAAAACTGCATTTCTTGGTGAGGACGAAGCAGGGTATATTTATTCAGGCGAGCAATTAGCTAAACTTATCCTTGTACCGACTTTAGATCCACCATTTATACCACTTCTTTATAGTATTTTATTTTTAATATTCGGTACATCACTTTCAATAGCAAAAATGATTACAGCAATTTTTGGTTTTTTAACATTGGTGCTAGTCTATCTTATTGGTAAGAAAATAAACATCTATGTTGGGATATTCTCTGTGGCAATTCTTCTTTTAATACCGATCTTTACTAGTATGTCATTGTTAGCATATGTTGATGTGCCGACTGCCTTCTTCTCAGCTTTACTCACATATATGGCTGTAAACATAGATTCCAAGAAAAAGTCAATTGTGCTAGGCTCTATGATAGGTATATCTTATTTTGCAAAAGTTAGCACTTTCTACATTATTATGATTTTTGCATTTTATTCGGCATGTCTTTACATTTTTAAGAAAGATAAGCAACAATTCAAATTGGCACTTTTGGCTTTAGGAATTTCAATTATAGTTATAATGCCTTATATAGTAAGAAATACATTGATTTTCAATTACCCGCATTTTATAGTTATTGACATGTTAGTTCCTACAACATCTTATGCTGCAGGTTGGATAGGGCCGGGCTCATCAATTACATCACCGCTCTTGACTCTTGATTACTTTATATCAGCTTTTGGGTGGATACCATTAGTTGTTGGCATATTCGGTTCACTTTACATATTTTTTGATAGAAGACAGAACCCTAAATCAATAGAATTGTCAGCATTATTGTTTCTTATATTTTTAGCGATGTTTTTAACATTGTACAGCTTAGGGAAAGTGATTGCAGAAGATAGATATCTTATGATAGTGTTTCCTCAGTTAGCTTTGATGGGAGGTTATTTCTTGTATAAGCTTAAAGAAAAAAATAAATATTTAATGATTTTATTAGTGCCGATTGTGATTTTTGCGTTTTATTCAAGTATATCCATTGGATTAGCAACCTCTGAATCTGTAAGATTTCCGCAGAGCTATGTACAAGCACTGGAATGGGTAAAGAGTAATACACCGAAAGATGCATCAGTGTTCACAACTTATAGCGGTAGTTTAAGAAACTATGCCGACAGGAAAGATATATGGACACAAATTGTGGAATTCGATAAGATAATGACTACAGATAATGCTACGTATATTAATAGCATATTAAAGAAATACAATGTTTCTTACATAGTTATATGGAGTGGTGTTGTTTCAGAGAGTTATATTGTGCCGCATGCAAACTTAGCTGCAGTCTTTAGCTATCAATTTGTTAAAACAACATTAAATGCTAACAATAGCTTTAGCATAGTTTATCAGAATCAAGACAATGCAGTACTTAAAGTACTCTAAAATCATGAGTTGATAGGATTGAAAGTCAGTCTGATACTTGTAAGTAAAAACGAGGAAAAACATATACCAAAATTTTTACAAAGATTAAAGAAGCAGAAATAAGAAAATCATATTTTTTAGGTGAATGAAATAGAAAACATGATGATTTCAAACAATCTAGTTGACAGCTTGAGGAATTTCAAGCATATAAGCAAACTTTGCGAAGGCAAAACTATATTGGACATGGGTTGCGGTCTAGGGCAAAGCGGTTATTTCTTAGTTAATAATGGCATAAAAAGTTATACAGGCATCGATATCAATGAAAAATTAATAAGATATGCAAATTCTCATTTTGCGTCTGAGAAAGCAATATTCAAAGTGGCAGACGCATGCTCTTTCAAATCAAAAGACAAGTTCGATGTCGTGTTATCTTTTGAGGTTATAGAACATCTAGATGACTATAGAACATATATTAAAAATGCCAGAAGAATGCTCAAAGACGATGGATTATTAATATTGACTACCCCTGATCATGAGGCGACATTAAGATGTCTGAACAGGACTCCGATATTCCACAAGCATGAGTTCATAGAAAAAGAAATTAGGAAAGAGCTGGAAAAGTATTTTGAGATAGTAGAGTTTAGAGGATTAGGTGATGGTATAAACCCTAAACTTGTGATGAGATTGGAGATTATACACCTCTTAGGCGGATTTGTGCCTTATTTTGTTATGGAAGATTATCTGGATAAAAACATTAAAAATGTTAATATTAAAGACATAAAAAAACTTAATTTCGACAAAGACTATAATAACTTATTTTTCATAGTTTGCAGGGTGAAAAATTAATATTAAAAAGGTGAATTAATAATTAAAAATACATTTTAAATAATCCAACAATATCGTAATTTAGGTGGTATATATACAAACTTTAAATAAATATTATGAAAAATACTGGAAGAAGAGAATAAAAACTCAAGTACCGCCCATTAATCCATCGGTCCCAAAATTATTAATAAAATATTCTAATAATGGAGCAATAGCTAACTTAATCCCGCAAAATTCAAAGGTTTTAGATTTTGGATGCGGTGATGGAACCGTAGCTTCACTTTTTTTGGAGAAAAACTGTGAAGTTACCGGTATTGATGTATCTAAAGTTGCTTTATCGAGTGTGCAAAAGAAAGGTATAAAAACCATAGAGTGGGATTTGAACAAAGTTCCATTACCGCTAAGAAAAGAAAGTTTTGATGTAGCCGTATTTGCCGACATATTGGAACATTTAATAGATCCAGTATCAATTCTAAAAGAAGCACATAGATTATTAAAAAGAGGCGGAAGAGTTATAATTTATATTCCTAACTTTGCTAGATTTTCAAATAGAATAAAAATGCTAAAAGGTGACCCCATAGATATTTTGCATTGGGAAAAGTATGGAGATGAGGTAGAACATTTACATTGGTTTACAAAGCCAAAGTTAAAATACTTAATTTCAAATATAGGGTTTAAAAAAATAAGATTCGCTCCGGTCGGATTACCTTATAATTTTTTATTCGGCATTTTTGGTTTTCAAAGCTTAGGAAGGTCATTGCTTTTATATGCAATTAAATAAATGTGAGTGAGGTGTATTAAATGAGAATATTGCTTACAAACAGTCCGGCATACATAAAGGATATGAATAGACATTTTTCTTATGGAAGATTTGGTTGTACTATGCGTATACCATATTCTCTTGGAGGAAAAAATGCAACCAAGGTAAAAGATCATTACACGCCATATCCATGGTCTTTAGGTTATGCTTCTGCTATCTTAAAAAGGGACACCAAGGAAACTATAAAAGCAATAGACGCCCAAGCAAGAGATTACAACGAAGAAGATTTCATAAAAGCAGTTAAAGATTTTAAACCTGGTCTGATGGTTGTTGAATTACCTACAATATCTTTTTCTCTTTGTATGGATATTTTAAGAGAATTAAAAAAGAAATCAAAATTTACTTTAATTATTACAGGCTTACATGCTTCTGGTCTGCCAGTCGAAGTCATGAAAAAATATAGTTTTATCGATTATGTTATTAAAGGCGATTACGGACTACCTTTATTAAAGTTTATAGAAACTAATGGTAGCGTAAATAAAGTATATAATTTATATTATCGTAAAGGAAGAGCAATAAAAAAATCCAAAGCTAAAATGGAATTTGTAAATTTCGATTCTTTACCTTATCCTGATAGAGAAGATTTACCATGTGAACATTATCATGATTTTGAGATTGCAGGAAAACCGACAATTCATATAGTAACTTCAAGAAGTTGTCCTTTCATGTGTTCTTATTGTAATGTTAGAGTATTTTGGCCTTCAGGATTTTACTGGAAGAGGTCAGTAAAAAATATTGTTGATGAAATGGAATATGTTAAAGAAAAACATGGGGCTAAACAAATATATTTTGATGACGATATAATGACTTTCGATAGAGAAAGAATGGTAGATTTTGCCAATGAAATATTAAAAAGAAAATTAAAAATTCCTTGGGCCTTTATGGGGTCTATTCACATTGATGAAAAACTTATGAAACTTCTCGTCAAAGCTGGTGCTATAGGCCTGAAATTTGGTGTTGAAAGTACCAATCCTGAAACTCTTAAAAATATAAATAAAGCATGGGTGAGTGAAGAAAAGGTTAGAAAATTTGTTAAAATGTGTAAGAAATATGGAGTTTATACGCATGGGGATTTCATAGTAGGTTTGCCTCAGGATAACAAAGAGAGCCTTGAAAGAACATTAAAATTAATGATAGATCTAGACCTAGACTCTGCTCAGATATATACTGCTCAACCGCTTCCAGGAACACCTTTCTATTATCAGGCAAAAAAAAATGGTTGGTTGGTAGCTAAGGATTGGACTGAGTATGATGGTTCTTTCTCATCTCCTGTAAGTTATCCTTGGTTGAAAAAAGAAGAAATAGAAGCTATATCAATAAAAATGCAAAAAGAATGGACATTCAGTGCATTTAAAAATTATTTCAAATCTCCATCGCGTGCGTTTAGATATTTAAAAGGGAAGGGATTTTTTTATACAATTAAAAAAGTTAAGGTTCTCCTTAAAAAAAGAAATCAAGATCACGTATTTGTTCCAGGAACTTAAAATTCAAATTGTAACAAATGTTTAAAGAAGCATATCGTGAACTTCGAGGCGAAGTGATAAAAATGAGAGATCCAGCTAAACCTGAAATACTTAATATTTTAGAGGATAAATACGATAGTTTTTTGAAGAGGATGGGATTGAGAAAGAAAGTGAAATTTTACAAGGGAATGCATTATTGTTGGTGGTGTCATGAACCTACAAGAAATAAACTTTTATGTGATAAATGCTATAGAATATGGTTGATGATAAAATGAACTTTCAAGACGTACGATTCACGATTAAATATGATGGAACTTTGTTCTTCAAAAATATGACTATTAAAAAACTACTCAATCTTACATTATCAAACATTGAGATGAGAACTAAAAGAACCTCATTATATAGTTATCCGAAATATCTCGACATAGAGACGAACAACACATGCAATCTAAGATGTCCTTCATGTCCTACGATAATTCACACATCAAAGAGAGACAAGAAAAATATGTCTTTTAGAGAATTTAAAAGCATAACCGAGCAGGTAAAGGATTACATCTTTACTGTATATTTCGGTTTGAATGGAGAGCCTTTTTTAAATCCTGAGATATTCAAGATGATTGACTACCTCAATAATAACAGGATAGGTTCTGTCGTGCAGAGCAATTTCAATTTGACTTTTGATGTCAAGAAGATAATAGACCATCCGCCGCAAATATTGGTAGTAGCCCTTGACGGCACGACTGATTACACATACTCGAAATACAGAGCCGGCGGGGACTTTAACAAGGTGATTCCTGACATAAGAAAGCTCATAAGAATTAAAAAGGAAAGAAGAAAGAAATACCCATTGATATTCTGGCAGTTCATAATAATGAAGCACAACGAATATCAAGTCAACGATGCGATTAAGATGTCAAAAAACATGGGTTTTGACGGCATAACATTCAGTGTCCCATTCATTCCTTTGGCAGACAACTGGTTCTTTGATGAGAATAATTCTAATGTCGAGAGGAATTCCAATGAGTTCTCACCTTCAAAGAAAGTCCAATTTTCTACTAAGATGTTAGCATGCAAACAACTATATCAGGGCATGAGTATATTAGTTGATGGCACAATAATACCTTGTTGCAGAGTAAGAGAAAAAGGATTAGATTTTGGCAACGCATTCAAAACTCCTTTGAAGGATATATGGAACAATGAAAGATTCCAGACATTTAGGAAAAATTTAGCGAAGCAGGACGGAAAACAGAGGTGCGACAACTGCCTGAGGTTGTATTATGCGTAAAAAAATCAAAAGCTTTTCAGAATTTAAAACATGAATAATATGGTATCAGATTTAACAATTGCCATATGTGCAAAAAATGCAGAAAATACCATAGGGAAATGTTTGGACAGTATAAAAAAACAGTCTGTAAAAGCTGACGATACTTATGTTGTCGTATATGATGAGAATGATACAACTATACCCATTGTGAGAAAACATAGAGTAAGTGTAATAATTAGTAAAGGTAAAGCACTTTATAATCAAAGAAATACTGCATTAAGAAATTGCAAGACTAAATATATAGCATTTACTGATGCAGATTGCGTTCTAGATAAAGATTGGGTAAAAAACATTCTAAAAGTTTTTAAAAATCATCCAGAAGTTGCTGCTGGAACAGGCAGACATCCGATGGGTGGTAAAAAGAACTGGGTAGCTCATTTGCATCATTTGTGGTATATAGTTGAAACGCTAGAAACAGGCTATACAAATGGAGTTATTGGCGGTAATTCTTACTTTAGGACAGATGCTTTAAGAAAAATTGGTGGCTGGCCTTCTTTAGAGTTAGTTAATGCAGAAGATGTGATTATAAGCAAAAAAATAGAAGATAGAGGTTATAAAATTTGGTTTGATGAAGAAATAAAAGCTTACCATCAATATAAAACAAGTTTTAGAGGATTATGGAAAACAGCAATTAATATGGGGTATGGAATAACTGTTATGATGGATAAAGAAAAAGTAAAGGATCAGTTATATTATTATACCATGCTGCTACCACTAATTGCTTTTTTAGGTTTAATAACCCCATTCACATATTTTATTAATTTATATCTTTGTTTTTCACTAGCATTTCTAATTTACATAGGGACTTTATTTTATTGGATAATATTCTTTAAATCAATTAGAAAAGCATTTCCTCGTTGGATAGCTAGATGGATATTAATCTTTCCTTATTCTATAGGAATTTTAAACGGTAAATTTAAAAAATAAAACATTTATAAGATTTATAAACATTATTAACAGTTTATTTAATTAAAGTGATTTAAAATGAAGTATGATGTTATTTTATATTCACCAAATGGTTTCAAAATAGAGTCTAATTTACAAATGCCTATGGGTTTAATGGCTTTATCAAGCTGCTTAAAGAAAGCAGGCTGCACGGTAAAAATTGTCAATGAGCTCGACATAAAAGACAATATAAAAATTGTCTTAGATTCTATAGGTAATAATACAATATTTTTTGGAATAGGTTCCATGTCAGGCACAACAATTTATGATGGTCTTTTGGTTTCTAAAAAAGTGAAAGAAAAATATCCGAACTTACCAATCGTATGGGGAGGATCTCACGCATCGCTGTTGCCAGAACAAACACTAAGAAATTCTTTGATTGATATAATCGTCAGAGGCCCTGGAGAGATAACGATTCTAGCATTGGCTAAGGCCTTGAAAAATAAAAAATCTTTGAAGAACATAAAAGGAATAACCTATAAAGAGAATGGTAAAATCATTAATAACCCTGATGCAGATTTTGTTGACATAAACCAATTTCCTATGCTAGATTATGAAGCATTCGATATGGAAAAGTACATAACTAAAGTTGATTCAGATAAATTAACTTATGACGACATATCAACGAGATCAATTGGTTATTGTTCTAGTAGAGGTTGTTTTCACCGTTGCGGTTTTTGCGCTATCTCTTCATTTTATGGAAAACATTGGTTGAGTTACAAACCAGAAAGAGTAATAAAAGAATTGAAAATATTAATTAAGGAGTATAAAATAAATGGAGTGGTATTTTCAGATGACAATTTCTTTATAGATAAGAACAGAGTAGAAAAGATATGCGATTTGATGATAAAAGAAAATTTAAATATTAAATGGGGGGCAATGTGCAGATGTAATTATTTTGCTAATTATAGCGACGAATTTATAGACAAACTCAAAAAAGCTGGTTGTACATCACTATTTTTTGGGGCTGAGTCAGGTTCTCAAAGAATGCTTGATTATATGAAAAAGGACATAAAGGTTAGCGATATTATCGAATGTGCTAAGAAATCCAGAAAACATGGAATAAAAGCTAAATTTTTCTTTATGATGGGATTTCCAGGAGAAACTGTTAAAGATTTATACAAAACAATAGATGTCTTAAATGAAGTTTATAAAATAATTCCAGAGACGATGCATCCTGTTTTGATATATACACCTTATGCAAAAACGGATTTGATGGAAGAAAGTATAAAACATGGTCTAAAGCCACCAGAAACTTTAGAAGGTTGGGGTACCTATAATTTTTTGACATACAATAAACCGTGGGGGACTTCTGAATTTATAAGTTTAACCGAGACAATTTCCATGTTAAGCCAATTCCTATTGGGTTATCAAAAGGGAGAAAGATATAGTAAAATATGGCAAAAGATAGTTTTTGAAATTTTGAAACTTGATGCAAAGTTCAGATGGGAACATAAATTCTTCAAATTTGCTCCAGAGTGGAAGATGGTAAAAATATATTTCGATGGTCAAATACAAGAATGCAAAAATCAATGGATGAAAACATTAGAGGCAATTTAGATGAAAATGAGTTTGGTTCTCATAAGTTATAATAGAAAGGATGATGTAAAAAAAGGTTTAGAGTCTATACTTGAGCAAACTAGAAAACCCGATGAGATAATAGTGGTTGATAATAATTCTACAGATGGGACAATAGAAATGGTAAGAAAAAAATTTCCTAAAGTTAGGTTAATTATTTTACCTGAGAATAAAGGTTTATGTTTTGCGGCTAATGTTGGTTTTAAAAATTCCAAAGGAAAATATGTAGGAATAGTTGAAAGCGATATGACCTTGTCTAAAAACTGGGTAGAGGAGGTCATTAAAGAATTTGAAAGAAACCCAAAGGCTGGAATTGTATGCCCTTATTTTCTTCACTGGTCAAAATACGGTTGGGTTGATTGCGAATTTGAAACTCCTGACGATTACTTGTTTATGACAAATGGTTGCTTTGCCATAAGAAAAGATATAATTGAGGAAGCTGGTCAAACTTTATACGATTCTGATTATTTTCTTTATGCGCAAGAAGAAGAAATAACAGCAAGAGTTTTCAATCTAGGTTATGGAATAAAAAGGTTAAGAACAGCGATTACATTCCATAAACCTAATACATCGAAAGCAAGAATAAATTGGAAGGTTTGGTATTCTTACAGCATGAGAAATAACTTATGGAATTTATGGACATTTTACAGCTTAAGCAATGTGTTGATATTCACTCCAATATATTTATTTTCATTTTTAATTCAGATAAAAAATCCTTTCACATTTTTATATTATTTTGGCAGAGCCATAACTGGAATACCGCATTGCTTAAAAAAGCGTCAAGTAGTTAATAAAGAGAGATATTTAAATCCTTTTACAAACTACAAACACATAAGGAGTGTTCAGAAAACACATTATCCATTTAACTGGGCAACTGGAGAAATAGATCCTAGATATATGGATAAAATAGTTGTCACATTAGATAAAAAAATTCAGGTGACTTGATGAAAGTATTGGTAACAGGCGGTGCAGGTTTTATAGGTAGCCATGTCACAGATTTGTTAATAGAAAAAGGTCATGAAGTAAGAATTCTAGACAATCTTGATGTGCAAATTCATGGCGGAAAAAAACCAGATTACACCAATCACAAAGCAGAATTCATCAAAGGTGATATTTCTAGCATGGATTTATGGAAAAAATCTTTAGAAAGCATTGATGCAATAGTTCATCTTGCCGCTTCTACGGGTATTGGGCAAAGTATGTACCAGCCTTTGAAATACCTTAGCACAAACGTAATCGGAACAACAATGCTATATGAATTATTGTTAAACAATCCTGAAATTAAGAAGAACATTAAAAAAATAATAGTTGCTAGCTCAAAGACAATCTACGGCGAGGGCTCCTACAAATGCAAGACGCACGGAGTTGTTTATCCTGAGCAGAGAACAATAGAGCAATTAAAAAACAAAGAATGGGAGTTGCGTTGTCCGTGTTGTAATGAAGAAATGGAGCCGGTAGGAATAAAAGAAGATAAGCCGCCGCAAAACCTTTCCATTTATGCTTTGAGTAAATACAGCACAGAAAGAATAGCAATGATGTTCGGCAATGCCTTTCAAATACCTACAACTGCTCTCAGAGGTTTCTCATGCTATGGCCCAAGGCAGAGCCTTAACAACCCGTACACAGGGGTCTGCTCGATCTTTATAAGTAGAATTAAGAATAATAATCAACCTATAATTTATGAAGACGGAAAGCAGCTTAGGGACTATGTTTATGTCAAGGATTTTGCCAATGCAATTTTTTTGGCTTTGGAAAAGGGAAGCAAAACAGACTCTTATAACGTGGGTACAGGCGTTCCGGTGAGCTTGATAGACGTTGTAAAAACAATTGCTGATGTTTTAGGGTCGGACATAGAACCAAAAATAACAGAAGAATTTAGAGTCGGGGACAATAGGCATGATTTTGCTGACATTTCAAAGATAAAGAAAGACTTGGGATTCAAACCTAGTTTCACTTTCAATAAGGGTATAGAAGAATTGATTAAATGGTCCCAGGATATTGATACTGTAGACAAGTTTGGTCAGGCAGAGGTGGAGAGGAAAAAATACTTTGGAGGCTTGATTAAATGAAAGTTTTGGTCACTGGTGGAGCGGGTCTTATAGGCAGTGCTTGTTGCGAATTGCTGGTTAATCAAAAATGTGAAGTAGTATGTGTAGACAACAATATGAGAGGGAAAATATTTGGTGATGATGCTAGTATAAAGACTAATCTTGATGAAAATGATATTTTTAGAAGAAAAGAAATTGAACTCGTAGAGGCTGATATTAGAGACAAGGAAACAATGGAAGATATAATAAAAAGAGTTGATGCCGTGATACATCTCGCAGCCCAACCATCGCATCCTAGAAGTCTAGAGATACCCATGGAGGACTTTCAGATTAATGCTTATGGTACGTTGCTACTTTTGGAAATTGTAAGGAATCTTAATCCGAGCATACCATTTGCATACATGTCGACCAACAAGGTATATGGTGACTATCCAAACTATTTTAATTACAAAATCGTTGGTAAGAGATTTGAAAATACTGCGATAGATAGCTTTGACGAACAATTGCCTATAGACAGGTGCGGCCATACGCCATTCGGCGTGTCAAAAGCTGCTGCTGACCTTTATTCGCAGGAGTATGCAATTAATTATGGTTTGAAGACAGCGACATTCAGAGGAGGTTGCTTGACAGGCAAACACTCTAAGGCTGTTGAGATGCACGGTTATCTGCCGTTCATAATAGAATGCGCTCTCCTCGGAAAGAAATATACAATATTTGGTGGAGGTTATAGAGTAAGGGACCAGATACACAGCTCTGATGTTGCTGCAGCCCTGTATAATTTTATTAGAAAACCAAAACCAAATCCTCTGGGAATATATGGCCAAGTTTACAACATAGGGGGAGGAAGAGACAATTCCATATCAATTTTCGAGACAATCGATGCCATCAAGGCAAAAACAGGAATAGACTTGAAATGGGAGGAAGGAAAAGAAAGAGAGTCCGACCACATATGGTGGATATCCAACATATCAAAACTTAAGAACGATTATCCTGAATGGAAAGTCACAAAGGATTTGGATTTCATTTTCAATGAAATAATCAACTACTTCATAGATAAATACAAGTTGAACATAAAACTAAAGAATGAATCTTATTTTAGTAACATTAGGAAGTGATTTTTATTACAAAAGTTTTAGTAACAGGAGGAGCTGGATTTATAGGCTCTTTTATATCAGACATCCATCTTATATTCCCTTTACCCGCTTGGTAGAACAAAAATATACAAGATTCTAGGAATCTAAATAAACAAAAGAATGAATGTCAGAATTATGAATACCAGACCAAGTAGTAAGAATCTTCTCATCTTTGTAAATATCTCTTCTGGTTGTCTTACAAGAGAAGGTTTCTTTATCGTAAGTCTATAGTACCAGGCCATACCAAAAATTAAGATAGGTACAAGGAAGATTAGTATAAGTTTCAGGCTAATGGCGAGAACTATAGAAGATGCTATAGCTAAAAGAAAAGAGAACAATGCTATTGCCTTTAGTGAGGTTGTGTTGTATTTCTCTAGTACTCCTCTTACCTTTACTGCATTTCTTATAGACATTATTTCGGCGAGTCTTTTTAATGATAGTAAGAATATTGCTAAAAAATATGTGAAAAGGACCATTGATGCATATGCTAATGTTACACTGGAAAAATTTGTTGTAAATTCTATTATCATTGGTTGAGTCTTGAAGAATATAGATTGAATTGATTTTGAATCTATTGTAGTTCTTATGATGTCGTAGCTTATCGATAATCTTGAATTATTAAACGGCTCAAAAAGAAACCAACCTACAGTTACTCTTAACGGAAAGTTAAGGCCAGCTGATAATATATCTAGAATAAATCTTGACTTTAGTCTTATAGGGGGTAGAGTATATAGAAGGTTTATTATAATAATCGAAATTGCTAGCAGAAATATTATAGTTCCAAGTAAGTATGCCAATACTAATGATACCATTAACAGTATTGATGCGAATGCAAATGCTTCTCTCTTCGAAATAAGATTACTTGCAATAGGTCTGTACTTCTTTTTAGGATGTGCCCTATCTTCTTTAACATCAATAATATCATTTATAGTATAAATGAAACCTTGCAAGAGTATGAGATTCACCAAGCACAAGAATAGTAGCCATACTATCAACAGAATATCTGGGGGTGTTAGGAATATTGCAGGTGCAGCACCAAATATTACATATAAGGATTTAAACCATTGTTTTGGTCTCATCAGTTTAAGAAAACCTTTTATCTTTTCTCTTTTCATATTTAAGGTTCCTCCTGATCATATTTAATCTTATTATTATATTTAAGCTTCAAATCAATAAAATTAATAATGAAAATATTGCTCATAAGGCATCATGACAGAGAAAACATAAACACAAGGTTGCCAGAATCAATAAACAAGGTACAGGGTATATATCCTCCTCTAGGGATTGGCTATATAGCAGCGGTTCTTGAGAAAAATGGCCATAAGGTTTCTATATTGGACAGTCAAGCACTTAATCTCACAACACAAGAGACAAAGGAAAAAATAGCCAAAGCCAATCCAGACCTTGTTGGCATAACAGCGATGACACCTAACATAAGAGGGGCACTGGAAGCTGCAAGGATTACCAAAGAGGTATCCAAAGACATACCTACAGTCATTGGAGGTCCACATATCTCTGTATACCCACAAGAAACAGTCAAACTTCCTTACATAGACTATGGAGTATATGGAGAAGGGGAAAATGTAATTCTTGATCTTGTTAATTCAATTGAAAAGAAAAGAATTTCTAAAGTTAAAGGACTTGTATGGAAGAAGGGAAAAGATGTTAAGATGAACGGATGGAGAATAGTTGAGGATTTAGATTCATTGCCATTTCCTGCGAGGCATCTAATGCCACATGATAAATACTCGTGTGTTATAGCAAAGCATCCATTTACTACTATGATAACTAGCAGAGGCTGTCCTTTCAGATGTGGTTTCTGTTTTAAAGGTCCATCTGATGAGAAATATAGATTTAGAAAAGCAGAAAAAGTTGTTGATGAGATGCAGCATTGCATTGAAAAATTTAAAGTAAAGGAAATCATGTTCTATGACGATACTCTTACTTTCAGCAAGAACCACATAACAGAAATTTGTAATGAAATAATATCTAGAGGTCTTGACATATCTTGGGAATCTCCAACAAGAGCAGATTGTATTGACGAAGAGATGCTAAGACTCATGAAAAAATCGGGATGTATAAGATTGAGGTATGGTGTTGAAAGTGGAAACTCCGAAATATTGAAAATAATGAGAAAGGGAATAGACCTTAGGAAAGTCGAAGAATCATTCAAGCTATCCAAGAAGATTGGCATAGAAACTTTTGCTTATTTCATCATAGGTTATCCTGGAGAGAATGCGAGAACAATAAGACAGACAATAAATTTTGCCAAGAAACTGGATCCAGATTGGGTAATGTTCACTGTTGCAACGCCTTTACCAAAAACTGATTTGTTTAACCATGCATTGAAAAGAGGAATAGTTAAAGAAGACTACTGGCTAAATTTTATGCTAGGAAAAACAGACGAAAGGATACCATTCTTTGTGAAGAATTCAGACAAATGGGCAAAAACAGCATATAAAGAGTTCTATCTAAGACCAAATTTCTTTCTGAACAAGTTATTAAAAATAAACTCGTTGGATACGATACGAAAATACTGGAAAGGTTTCGAGGGTATAGTATCATTTGAAATGAGGGGAAAGTAAATGCCATACGATGTTATACTTTACGCTCCTAATGGTTTTAGACTGAATATAAAAAATTTTCAATTACCGTTTGGGCTTATTGCTTTATCAGGTTGTCTAAAGAAGGCTGAATTCTCAGTAAATATAGTAAATGAGGCCACAATAGAACAAAGTCTTAAAAAAATAATGTCTTCAATAGGAAGTAACACATTATTCATAGGGTTGACTTGCATGACAGGCTCTCCTATATACGATAATCTTGCTGTTTCACAAAACATTCGAGAGAAATATCCAGATTTACCGTTGGTATGGGGAGGAGCGCATCCAACTAGCTCACCAGAGCAGACATTAAAACACCCTTTAGTCGATATAATTGTTAGGGGTCCTGGAGAAAAAACTGTAGTAGAATTAGCCAAAGCATTGAAATCAAAAAAATCATTGGAAGGAATAAAAGGCCTTTCCTTTAAGAAAAACGGAGAGATAATACATAATTCTGATAGAGAGCTTGAGGATATCAATAATTTTCCAATGTTTGACTATGACGCCCTAGATATGAAAAGATATATGATTATTAAAAAAGATAGTGAAGTTACACCAGAAGATATTGCAACACGATATACAGGGTATTTCTCAAGCAGAGGTTGTGTACATAGATGTGGATTTTGCAGTACAGCATCAGATTGCCATAGAGGTTGGCAAGCTTACAAACCAGAGAGAGTTGTAAAAGAATTGAAAATATTAAAGAAAAAATATAATTTGAAAGGAATAGTGTTTGCAGACGAGAATTTCTTTGTAAGCAAAGAACGCGCTGAAAAGATATTTGATTTGATGATAAAAGAAAAAATGAATCTTAAATGGTCTTCTGCTAGTTGTAGAGTGAATTATTTTGCTAATTATGATGATGCCTTCATAGAAAAAATGAAAAAGTCAGGATGCGTGTCATTACATTTTGGTGCAGAGTCAGGCTCTCAGAGAATGCTGGATTTCATGAGAAAGGACATTACAATCGAGCAGATTATTGAAACTACAAGAAAATGCAAAAAGCATGGTATAAAGGCAAAGTTTTATTTTATGATGGGACTCCCAACTGAAACTGTTAAAGACCTTTATAGGACTGTAGACCTTATGCTAAAAATAAATAAAATATTTCCTGATAAATTCGAATACATAAGCATATTCACACCCTTTGCAGGGACATACCTAATGAATTATATTACAAAAAATGGATTTAAACCTCCTGCAAGCTTGGAAGAATGGGGGAAATATAATTATTTGACATTTAGTACACCATGGGGAGGAAAAAAATTCAGAGATACTGTTAAAGTAATAACAATGTTATCTCAATTTCTTGCTGGGTACCATTATGCTGATAGGGGACTTAAGATATGGCAGAGACTGATATTTTTATTATTAAAGATAGATGCTAAATTTAGGTTCAAACGCAAACTATTTTCTTTGGCACCTGAATGGAAAATGGTTAAAAAATATTTGGATAAATATATAGAAGATCGCAGCCAAAGTTGGATGATAAAATTCAAAGACTTGACTTAAATGATTTTATTTAAATAGTTTTTTTATAATCTATTATATGTCAATAAAAAATATAGTTTCAAATATTTCGTTAAGATAATAAGATTACAAAGAAAGAAGGTTGAATATGAAATTTGGTTTCAGTAAAAGGCATCACAGGCTTTTGTCTGCGTTTATTTTACTAGCCATAGTCATCCAACTAGGTATACCAAGCTTCCGGGATACTCTGAGCGATGATGCTTATGTAAATTACGTGTATGCAAGAAATCTTGCAGAAGGAAAAGGATTCAATTACAATGGAAAAGGATTCTCTTCTGCATCAACACCATTATGGTCCATTATACTGTCAGTTCCATACCTGTTGTTCGGTGGTAATAATTTATTTTTAGCTTCAAAGATTATCGACTTGATACTAACAGCAATAACAATTCTGCTGGTATACAGTCTGATGAATAAATTAACTAAGAATGAAAATATCGCGATTATAGCATCATTCTTAGTTGCAGTAAACCCATGGATTAATTTATTTTCAGCATCTGCTGTAGATACAGTACTATTCATAACATTATCTTTGTTATCAGTGTACCTTTACATTTCCAAAAAATATAATCTCTCAGCTTTATCATGCGGTTTTGCATTCCTTGCAAGACCAGAAGGCGGTTTCTTGTTCTTGTTGCTAATAGCCCATAGATTTTTCGTTGATACGAAACAAATGAAATTATCTGAGAATATAAAAATGAGAATTATTAACCTAGTTTTGTTTTTAATAATAGTGTCTCCATGGTTGATTTTAACTTATGTGAATGAAGGTTCAATATTTTCTACATCATTCTTAGCTAAGCGCATAGCTTTTGGAACAACTGCAATGTCAATAGGACCATTGAAACTATCATATAATTTTATTCTAGAAACTATAAGTATGGATCCTATATTTTTCAGTATAGCCATACTTTCTTTAGCATTTTTCATAAATAGAAAGGAGTTAATGAAAAACGAGATCGTAATGCATCTCTGGTGGATCATAATAATTTTTGTCCATGTATTACTTGTATTATCTTCAAATGCTTACAGATATATCACACTATTTATACCGTTCCTGATAATCAGTGCATTCCTTTTATTTGACAGATTAAAAATAGAAAAGAAAATTATCATAAAATTCTCAATCATAATGATAATAATTATTGCATCACAATATTTGATTCTTAATGGAAAACTAAATTATTTGAATGGCAGACTGGAATCTTATTTCCAAATGGCAGAATGGATAAATCATAATATTCCAGAAAATAAAATTGTTGGTGTAGGTGAGCTCGGAATATTGAAATGGGAATCCAATCGTTATTTGTTTGATATTACTGGTATAATAAATGTAGGAATATCTAATATATATGATCCTCAGAAATTCGTAGAATATCTTGCAGAAAATGGTGTATCATACGTTATAAGTCCAATTGATTTTGCTGCAGAAAACCAAAACGATCCTATTGTAAAGAATCGCTTTAGCAAGTTGGAGTTGGAAAAGGTAGTAGAGTTAAATAATCTAAGATGGGGGATCTATAAAGTTCCAGCTGTTTTATCATGAAGACGTTGATAATATGAAAGTGTCAGTACTTATTCCAACGCACAATGAAGAGAAGGTAATAGCTAATGCTTTGGAACCATTGGGATTCATAAAAAAGCATGAGTATCCTAATCTAGAAGTTCTTGTAGGTCTTGATGGATGCACTGATAAGACAGAAAATATTGTTAGAAAATTTAAATTTGCTAGGATAATAAAGAACAATGAAAGAGAAGGAAAAGCAAAAATGCTTTCTAAATTGATAAGAGAAGCTAAAGGAGATATAATTCTGATACATGATGCTGACTGGTTCTTGCAACCAACAGGAAACTTTAAAAGAATAGTAGATTATTTCAAAGATCCTAAGGTTGGTGGAATTGCAGATTACAGACCAGCAGATACTTCAAGAGCATCGTTACTCATAGTTGGAGACAACTTCATGAATCAATTCCTTCATGAATACAAAATTATGAAATACGCTAAGAATGTAAATGGAAAATTCTATGTTAGAGACAATAAATATCCATTCTTTGTAAACATGTTCAGAAAGAAAGCACTCATTGGTGATCAACTCACGTTGTGTGATGATGGAGAGAGATCAATACAATTAAGAAAGAATGGATATGAAGTATTGATACCAACTAAAGATTTTCTACATTTTGGTACCGTGCTTAGCAGATATCCATCTACACCTAGAGATTTAATAAGAATAAAAAGCAGGGGTGAAATAGCAAGAAGACAGATAAAAGAAAGTTACGGTGAATACAGAGGAGGATTGTTTGATTTCTATTTACCCGCTATGTTTTATAGTATAAGAAGAGCTGGTGGAATATTCTTAGGTGTCATACTTTATTGGTTCTTTTCATTTTTCGGAGTAATTAAAGGAAAGTTACATAAGAAATCAACAAAAGAAGGTTGGAAAATTAGAGTGAAAAGATAATAGTAGACGATTCAAAAAATAGATAATATTAAATTATTTTAGAATGAAAGGTATGAGGAAATAAAATGAAAGTTCTGTTAGTAAGTCCCAATTATTCTTGTTTTGAACCAGTTAAGACTATAAATATAGGTTTGGGTTATATAGCATCTGTTTTAGAAAGAGATGGACATGAAGTTTCCGTTGTTGATTTGAATGTTGAGTCGGATGAAAAATTCAAAAAATCAGTTAAGGAAAATGAAGTTTTAGGTATAACAGCAACGACGTTAACCATAGCAGGCTCATTGAAATTAGTAAAAAAAGCAAGACAATATAATCCAGATATAAAGATTATGATGGGAGGTCCACATCCAACATGTCAATCCCATGAATTATTAGAAATAGCAGATATAGATTATGTTGTCATAGGTGAAGGAGAAATTACAACATCTGAATTAATTAAAAATATAGAAAACAAAAAAAATCTAAAAAATGTAAAAGGTATTGCATTCAAATATGGAAACAGAATCATAGTTACTAAACCAAGACCACTTATAAAAGATTTAGATTCTTTACCTTTCCCTGCTTATCATTTATTTCCACCATTAGAAAAATATACATGGTTTGTACCGCATCCTCATAAACGTGGCGCTGGAATTATGACATGCTATGACGACCAAACAGAAGTTCTAACAGAAGATGGATGGAAACTTTTTAAAGATTTAACCTATGAAAATGAGATAGCTACTCTCAATCCTGAAAATCATAATTTAGAATATCAAAAACCATCAAAATTAATGTCTTATGACTATAATGGTGATATGTGTAAAATAGAATGTAAACAAATCAATTTATTAGTTACGCCAAATCACAAACTATATGTTAGATTAAGGTCAAAACGCCCAAATAAATTTACACTAATAGATGTCTCTATTTTAATGAATAAGAATGATTTTCGGATGAAAAAAGATGCCATATGGTTGGGAGACAAAAAAGACTATTTTATATTACCAGAAGTTCTCCATGAATTTAACCCAATAAATAAAATTAGAAAATCAGAGGGAAAAATAATACCAATGGGCTTATGGTTAGAATTTCTAGGTTATTATCTTAGTGAAGGTTCAGTTCAACATAAAAAAAGTAATAATTCTTGGATTGTTAAAATTTCGCAGAAAGTCGGAACAGAATCCTATAAAAAAATGGAAGACTGTATTAAAAAATTGGGTTATAAATACTATAAGCATCCTATAGAAGGATTTTTTATTTCAAACAAACAATTATGCTGCTATCTAAAACAGTTTGGTCATGCTGAAGATAAATTCGTTCCAAAAGAAATAAAACAACTTTCAACTAATTACCTTAAAATTTTATTAGATGCACTTGTTTTAGGCGATGGATATATATCAAAAATTGGAGAAATTGAGTATATAACTACTTCTAAAAAATTGATTGACGACATTCAAGAGATACTTCTAAAAGTTGGTTGGAGTGGGAATATTAAAAATAAACTAAACAATTCTATAGGAAAAATTAAAGGCAAAACAATAAAATCTCAATTCCCTTGCTATCGTATAATTTTTAATAAAAAACAAAATATGCCAGTAATTAATTATATTGATAAGCATGGCAGGCGTAAACATACATCTAAAGAGAATTATCTTGGTAAAATCTATTGTTGTGAAGTTCCTAATCATATAATTTATGTGAGAAGAAAAGGAAAATCTGTTTGGAGTGGAAATAGTCGTGGTTGTCCTTTCAATTGTATTTATTGTTTCAAAGGATTGTTTGGATATATGTGGAGAGCAAGAAGTCCTGAAAACGTTGTTAAAGAATGGGAATGGCTTATTAATGACATAAATGTAGAAGAAATTGCAATATATGATGATATTTTTAACCTATCGTTAGAAAGAGTAAATAAAATTTATGACCTTATTCTTAAAAAGAAATTAAATCTTCCGCATTTCTTTCCCAATGGTTTAAGAGCAGAATTTGTAAACTATCAAACTCTTAAGAAGATGAAAAAAGCAGGATGCATAAGAGTAGCATTTGGTGTTGAAACAGGTTCAAAACGCATAATGAAAACGATTGACAAGAGATTAGACCTCAATAAAGTTAAGAAAACATTTGAACTTTGTAAAAAACTTGACATAGAGTCAACCGCCTTCTTTGTTTTAGGTCTTCCAGGTGAAAATAGAGAAACTATGCAAGAGACAATAGACTTTGCTAAAGAATTAGACCCAACATTTGCTCAGTTTACTACATTAACACCTTTTGTAGGCACAAGAGTTTATGATCTTATTAAGAGAGAAGGTGAACTTTTAGAAGATTGGAATGTTAAGTTCTCAGGACATTATGATAAACCTAAAAAGTTTAAATTAGGAGAACTGACGCCAGAGCTATTGCTAGAAATGAAAAGAAAAGCTTATAGAGAATTTTATTTCAGACCCAGCTATTTATTAAGAAATCTAAGACCTAGAAATCTTTCCTTGGAAAATATAAAAAGAATAATTCATTACAGTTCATAATTTTTAATTTAAATATTTGATTGCTTAACTTTATTTATAAAATCAGCAATAAAAAGTGTTAAACATGAAAGTTTTGTTTATAGAATCGCCACCGGCAATTAAATGGAATCCGAAACAGTTGTTGAGGACAGGAGGCAGAAGACATCCGTCCAAGACAGTCACGGGTGAGATGACTTATTCCTATCTCAATCTAATTGGTGCTCAGATTCTAAGGAACAATGGTATCAATGTCTACTACATGCACAGCCAGTCTGAAGGAAAAACAACAGCGCAAACAGCGCAAGAGATTAGAAGGATTTCTCCAGATTTAACTGTGTTCGATATTCAGCACGTAAGGCTTGATGTTGATGAATATCTGAGCAAAGTGGCAAGAGAGGCTAACAGCAAAGTTCTTTGGGTAGGTTCGTTTGCTACTCCTCTGCATAAACAGTTTATAAAGAATCCGAATGTGGATTTTATAATAAGAAGGGAATGGGACTATGCACTGCCATGGCTAGTGGATGGTATGAGAAAAGACAAACTAAACGAAGTCAAGGGTTTGGATTACAAGCAAGGCAGAAAAGTCAGAATGAATAAGGATTTTGAACTTGAAAAGAATCTGGACAGGCTGCCATTTCCTGCTTTCGATTTGATTGACCTGAAAAAGTTCGTTGAAACAGTTTTCATAAGACTACCTTGCGCAACCACCATTTCTTCTAGAGGATGCTACGCCCAATGCGTATTCTGTACATTCCCAAATACAATTTATTCTCATTTATGGAGGGCTCAGAGCGCTGAAAGGGCTTTTGAAGAAGCCAAATACCTGGTTGATGAGTTTGGGGTTAAAGAGATAAGATATGATGATGACACGTTTGAAGTTAACAAACAAAGGGTCTTTGACCTTTGCAAGCTTTTCAAAAAAGAAGGTTTGGACCTGACTTGGCAACCACAGTCTAGACCTGATCTTATGACCGATCAATTGTGCAAGGCTATGGCCGATGCAGGATGCGTAAAGATTTTGTTTGGTGTGGAATCTGGAGATGATGACGTGCTGATAAAAATAAAGAAAGGCATGACGACCAGGCAAATAAGAGAAGGCGTGATGAAAGCTAGGAAGTATGGAATATATTTGCATAATTGTTTCATGATCGGTTTCTTGTGGGATACATTAGAAACCATTAAAAAGACCATAGATTTTGCCTTTGAACTGAATGGCGAGTTCACGCAATTCGCCATTGCAACTCCATTGCCAGGAGCGCCCTATTACGAAACAATTGAAAAAAGAAAGCTGTTAATAGGAAATTGGTGCGATAGGGACAGCTTCTATAGTGCTGGCGTCAATCTGCCTCATCTTCCAGCAGAAGAAATAAACAGGCTAGCCAAAGAAGCCTATTCAAGTTACTATACCAGGCCAGAATACATTTCTTTAATGTTGAAAAACGCTCTTTCCTCTAAAGACAAGTTCTTGCACCTTTTAAGGCTTATGAACGCCTACAGAAGAAGGAAAAAAGAAGGTTGGATATGAAAATTTTAATAATACCTTCTGTTAGCATCAAGTCTGGGACAGGTTTGAGGTTATTGGGGATAGCCAAATCTCTAAGAAAACTAGGCTATAAGGTTGAGATTGCAGAAACGAAAAGGCAGAAGTTTTTCTCTCATGCTGATGTTGTTTTTGCATCGAAGACTCTATGGGGTTCATGCATACCTTCTTTGTTTAGAAAATTCTTCAAAAATGATTTTCTGATTTTAGACATAGACGACCTTGAATGGGGTTACTGGGACAGGGGTAAGGGCTATTTAAGAATCTTGATGAAATACCTAATGATTCTCAACGACAAGATTTTCCCTTTGTTTTTTAACGTCGTTACGACGCACACTCCCAATCTAAAAAGTTACATAATTAAAAATCTAAGAATACCGGAGAAAAAGATAATATTTCTTCCTCAGGGCATAGACTTTTCATTGTTTAAGAACATAAAGTGGAAACCTTCAAAGCAAAAAAAGATAGTTTATGCGGCATACCTGGGCCCAGCTGCTTGGGATGTGGACGTCATCTTTAAGGTCTTTAAGGAAGTTCTAAAGGAAGAAAAAAATGTTAAATTGCAGATTATAGGTAGCGGTCCTTATTTAAAATACTTCAAAAATTTGACTGAAGAAATGGGAATATCCAACGCTGTGGAGTTTCTCGGTTATGTTGAGCATGAAAGCATACCACAAATTATATCAGAGGCTAGTGTTGCGGTAAACTATCTGAGGGATAATTTTGCCAATCAATATAGATCGTCTATCAAAGTGAGAGAATACTTGGCAGCAGGCATACCAACTATCTGCAATACAATCGGTGATATTTCCCTGTTTTCAGACTATGTGTACAGTTTTCCAACAGAGGATAATGGAATTTTCAAGAAACAGATATTAAAGGCATTGAAAAATCCTGACAAGGAAAAGGCAAGAAGAGGAAGAGAGTTCGTCAGAAAGAATTTTGACTGGGATGTTATCATAGCCAAATTTAAAGATGACTTGAACAATTTCATGGGTTCATAATTTATTTATCTTGCTCTTGATAATCATAATTATGCAAATTTCTGTTATTATACCGGCGTACAACGCAGAAAAAACAGTAGCAGAAACTCTAAGATCTGTCTTGAACTCTGCTTTTCCTAAAAATCAATTTGAAGTCATCGTTGTGGACGACGGCTCTAAGGACAATACGGTAAAGATATTAAAACAGACTAAGAATGTAAGAGTCTTTGCCAGAAAACATGCGGGACCAGCCACACAGAGAAACTTTGGTGCCAAGGCTGCGAGAGGAGATATAATTCTTTTCACGGACTCTGATTGCATTGTTTCAAAAGACTTGCTAAAGAGAGTTTCAGATGATTTTAAGAAATATGATATCGCAGGCGTAGGAGGAACTTACAGAACATTGAATAAGGAAAGCTTGATAGCAAGGTATGTTGGCTATGAGATAGGATTCAGGCATGAAAAGGAGAAAAGGTTCACGGACTTTCTAGGGACTTATTGTTGTGCTTACAAGAGAGATATATTTCTGAAGTTTGGTGGTTTTGATGAAAAGTTCTTAACAGCTTCTGGTGAAGATCCTGAACTATCATTTAGAATATCCAGACAATACAAGCTGATACTTGATAAAAAAATGTTTGTTTGGCATCCTCATCCAGATTCCCTGAAAAAATATCTTAGAAGCCAGTATTGGAGAGCTTACTGGAGAATCTTGATGTACAAAAAGTTTCCGAAAAAAATCTTGGGAGAGAGCTATACTGGTAAAGAGATACCTATGGCATCTTTCTTCATGTCGATTTTTCTGCTTACCCTACTGTTAAGCATGTTTAACTCAAATTTACTTTATGTTTCTATAGCAAGTCTAATCTTGTTCTACTTTGTCTATTATAAATTTTTTAGATTCCTGTTTAAAACAGAAAAACTTCAGTTCTTTTACGCATTTATAATTTTGTTTATTAGAACAATAGTTTGTTTTGTTGGTTTCTTTTACGGGCTTGTAAAATTATGAATTGCCTATTCTTCTCTTTATGAAGAAAAAGAAGTTCATAAAACCCCTAACCACCGCATACTTCGGATAATATGTAGAAACTATAATGTTCACATGGTCGACCTTTAACTTGTTTTTCCAGACTTCATAAATAAAATCCATTTCTCTTTCATATCTTTTAGCCCTTAGATTCAGCTTCTTAAGAGATTCTGCATCAATGGCCCTGTAGCCGCATTCTGCGTCTGCTATGTTTTTGCGGCATATTAGATTTATCAGGGTTGTGAGCCCAAAGTTTCCCAACCTTCTGCTCATCGGATAATTTGACAAATCCCTATAACCATAAACATAGTTAGCTCCATTCTCTATGGCCTTTAAGAAATAGGGAATGTATTTTGGGTCGTGCTGGCCGTCGCCATCAAGGAATATTACAATCTTAGGTTTTAATGATAGAGCTCTCTTTATGCCAACTCTTGTTGCGAATCCAACTCCATTATTTTTTTCCAGCCTTATGACTTCTGCGCCACACTTACGAGCAATTTCATAAGTATTGTCTGAAGAATGATCATCGATAACAATTGTTTTGTCAACATACTTTCTAGCACCCTTGACAACATTCGCTATTTTCTTACCTTCGTTATAAGCTGGTATAACTGCTATAATATTGCATTTCATAGTTCATCATCATTACAAAATAAGAAGCTCATACCACTTCGTATATTTTAACTTGCTCATTCCTAAACACTTCTTTGAAATGATCTAATCCTTGGCCCTCCAGCATGAACATCTTGGTGAACACAGAATTTCTGAGAGTAGGCGGTATCACCACAATATAATCATAGAAGTTCGGTATCCAAACAGTCATTGGTATTGTTTGATTGGAAAACCTGACATTCAATTGACTTTCTAAAGGTTTGAGACTGGTTACAAGAGCATTTTTTTCAGTTTCGTTGAACCTTATGGCGATAGGTTGCGTGTTATTATAAACAATGAATTCATCGAACAATACAGCGTTTATTCCTTGTATGTAGATGGGTATAGGTACTTGGCTGTTATAAATTAGGATTTGTGTCTGTTGCCCTAGTGGGTAGCTTCTGAAAACCAGGTTACCGTTGTTATCAGCCAACCTGCCTTGTGAGTTTTCAGGTATTTGCATGTACAGCGGGCAATTCTGATCTGTTCTAGCATCGCATCCTGTTCCAAAGTACTGCAACCATTGGAATTTTCCTATCAAGTCGTCAGAAGCAATCCAATAAACCTTTGGTGAATCGCCCTGATATTTTCTTATCAGACTTAAGGACTCGTTCTCATCTGAAGTCACCATTATCTTTCCCAAGTCTGCTATCCTATCATTAATCGTATAGAGGCATGCGTTTTGATTGTCGTTGCCTTCTTCACAGTGGGCTCCATCTGCAAAAACTCTCCTCTCGGCCAGGCCTGTTATCATGTGACCAGGGTCCCACCAAGTGCCCACAATGGAAAGTTCTGGAGTTTTGGTGTTGAGGAAGGTCCATGCATTGTCCCAGTTGGAGTTCACATCAGGCCCTAGACTCTTTCCAAGCTGAAAACTGATGTTTAGAGCAAAAAGAATTATCAGAATACCAAAGCCTAAGAAGATACTTTTGTATAAGACATCTTTTTTACCGAATTCTACAAGGCTTCCAAAACCTACTGAAACCAGTATTATAAAGAAGGATGCGGTGTACTCTGTAAAACGTATACCTCTGAATGATGTGTATATAGCTATCAAGAATAGCGTGATTAGGAAGGAGCTTACTATCGCATCCTTTTTTTTCATGTTAGTAAAAATTCCAAAGGCAAGGAATATCACGAAAAGCAGAAATACCAGCATGTCTATGATTATGTCTCCTGAGATGAATCTTCCCATTGCGGTGATCCAACCTTCCAAGTTGAAAATACTGAATGGCTGTAGTTCTGCAATAGAAATGTTCACTATCCATTTCTCTGCGCTTTGTGCAAAGCCTAACAAGTCATAGAAACTAACGATTACATTGGTGTTGCTTAGTACGCCTACTATAAAAATTCCAACAAGCAAAACAATCAGAGCAATTATCTGTGGCTTGATGTTATTAAAACTGTTTTTAACCTTTTCAGAAAACTTTTTCTTCGCTCTTATTTCAAAAAGTATGTTTATTAGGAAATAGATTACAACCGAGGCGCCAAGTATCATGTAAGCGTATGGGAAGAACTTCCAAGTGAGCATGAATCCTGAAAAACTTATCAAAGCCAGGCAAAAATTAGGTATAGTTCTCCTTCTCAATAATATAAAACCTGAATATAGGGTTAGAATTAGAAAAAACATTACAACCTGGTCAGTATCATATGAGCTTCCGAAAGTTCTTGTCAATATCTGTGGCGCGGTCCCCATCAAAACAGCTGCCATCAATCCGCCATATTTGTTTGAGAGTTCCTTTCCGAGCAAGAATGATGGGATGACTATCAGAGCTCCATAAATGGCAGACATATAAGATGCCACAGTCATTAAACTCAAATTCCACAATGGTGCGAAAATCCAGTAAACCAAGGCAGTCACATAGTACATAAAGGGTTGTGTCTCAGAGAAGTCGGCCAGCCTGCCAACATAGTATGTCAGCTCGTCCCAAACTGGCATATGGCCCCAATCAGCCAGATATTTTGTGAACCTATATTGGAAAATGGGGTCAAATGAAAGCAGCCTATCTGGGATTATATTCAGTGACCTTATATAATAAGAGAATAACACTATAAGCAGCAATACAAAAACATACCAGTATTTTTTCAGTCTAAAATCCATTAAACCACTTTGATAACAAAATTTGGAGTGGCAAATATAAAAAGATATAATTTTCTCAGATACTCAGTATAAAGAAGCTTATCAATAGCAATATAATGTTCTGGGTTAGCACAAACAAGGCATACTTCTTGACCTTTCCAAGACCCTTTAGGTAGCTTGCATAAATAATATTAAAGCCGAACAAGAAGCTCAAAGAGACAATTATCTTGAACATATACAAACTAGGCAAGTAGTTCGCTGACACAACACTTATGAACCAGTCTGAAAATAATAATACGAAGATAAAACCTATCACCGCGAACAAACCGTAATAGAGAAAGGTCTTTCTTAGGATGCTCTTCGCGTTTTCATGCCTCCCCAAACCGCTCAATCCAGATATTGTTGGAAACATGACCGATGACAAAGAGCTTGGAACCAACTGGGCTGCCCAATAAAACATAAATGCAAAGGAGTAATAGCTTATGAGTTTCTGGGAGAAGAACAAACTCAGAAGAGGCACTATTGAGCCGAACAAAGCTCCAGTTAGTTCTATAGGAAATATAGGCAGACTAAATCTAAAGAACAGCTTCTTAACATCAACTTTTCTATAACCACTGAATATTCTTTTTCTAAATAGGTATAAAATGTTAGGCATACTGCTCGCTATAAACCCAATCCCCCAACCTAAAGTCATATAGAAGATTCCAAAAGAGCTTAACAATACAGCAAAAACAGCAGGTAAAGTGGAACCAAGGAACAGGGAAAGGCTAAAGAGCTTGAAGTTTTTCAGTCCGAGCACAATAGCATTGAAAGTTGTGAAAAATGAAGAAATTGCCAAAAAGGTGCCAGCAATGACAAGATAGTTATTGGAAACGTCCTTTGTAAAGTAAAAGGCTATATAATCCTTAAACAAGAAAATTGCCAAAATCAAAAAAACATAAGTTACAAACTTAATTTTCAAAAACCACCTTATCACGTGTTTTTTCTTGCCGTATTCCTTGAACTCGGCCACATACTTTGTCAAGCTGGTGCTTATTCCAAGATCTATTATGCTGGGCAGGAAAGTGAACAAGTAGATGATGGTCTTGAACATGCCAAATGAATAAGTGGATGTCGGGAGGAGTATATTAGCAATAATCAGGTTAGCAAAAAAAGCCACTATGCCTCCGGATAAAGATGCTATGAAGACTAAGAGCCCCTTTCTTATAAGGTCCTCTTTGAAAAAAGGTATTTCCATTTAATTAAATAACATTTCTTAGAATAAATCTCTTCTTTTCATGGCTTAGAAAGCTTTGTGTAACAAGTATCTTTTGTGTAAAAAGTCCTTAGGTTGTGTATAAAGTCAAGCTTCATTTTTACTATCTACACAAAGCCGGCTTAGAAGAAACCTTTATATGCAGGTTTTTTAATTATCTTTATCATAAAAAGGTGTTATCTTGAATAGGAAAGGGTTTGTTAAAATAGGATTATCTTTTGCAGTACTCTTAGCAATTGCACTGATTTTGATTTTTGTTTTGCCGGTGTTTAGCATACCCTTTACTTCTAACGTAAACCCGACTAATGTAAATGCAAGCACAACCAATCAAATTCTAAACTTTACCATCGTCAATATCAATGCAACTGGGAATATAACTCAAGTTAATATAACCCTGCCAGCCGGTTTTGGTTTTATAGCCGCTAGCAATACAACAACGGCAAGCGGTACGATTTTTTCAAGTGCTGGCCAGCTAGTCTCTTGGGTTAATACAACAGAAACAGGCTTTGTTGTCAGCGGAGGCGACACGCAATACTTTTCTATAAATGTAATTGTACCTTCGAATGCAAGCGTTGCATATAATTTTAATGTTTCAACCTTAGATACAGCTGGAGTTTATAATTCTACTAATGTTTCTGTGACAGTTAATGACACTACGTATCCAACATGGTCTGGACAATCAAATGTTACACCTTTAATCTATTCATCAACGCCGTCTCGATTCAATATCACTTGGGCAGACAATGTGGACATATCAACAGTTTTGATAGAAGGGAACTGGTCTAACTCCAATGCTTCGACGACTCCCACTTATGGTGGAGGAATTTATAATTATTCAGCAGTTCTGCCTGCAGGAATATGGCAATGGAAATCCTATGCCAATGATACAAGGGGCAATATGAACGCATCAAGTCCTGTCATAATTTATATAGCACAAGCGGCGACTTTGGCCACTTTGTATTTAAATGATACAGTAGCGAATATAACATCAACCTATCCCAATTCCACGATAAACGTCACGGCAGTCTCTAATGTTTCTGGACTTTATGTTCAATTGTGGAGAAGTGGAACTTTAATAAGTAATGCAACTGGCACTGCATGGAACATCTCGCAATGGAATGCTTCTAACAATAATTTCACTGCCCGGGTTCTTGGTAATGATAATTATACGGACAGCGTTAACGTTTTCCTATGGTTTAATGTGTCTAAAGGACCAACTTCAATAAATCTATTTATAAATGGAACACAAGCAAACTGGACATCAACTTATCCCAATTCTACTCTCAATATCACAGCAGTTATAAATGTAACAGGATTAGCTATTAATATTTATAGAAATAGTTTAAGCATATGTTCTGGAGCAACTTCTTGTAATAATACAAATTTGTGGGGAGGAGGACTCCATAACTTTACTGCAGTTTATGATACTGGTGAAAACTACTCAGCTTCTTCTACTAATTTGAATGCTACTATTAATCTAGCAGCAACTTCGGTAATACTATACTTAAATGGAACCATAAACAACATAACATCAACCTATCCTAATTCTACAATTAATGCCACAGCTGTAGCTAACATAACAGGAGCAAACGTTACGATATGGAGAAACGGAACATCGTTAGTTAGTGCTTCATCAACAGCAAATGATATAAGGCAATGGGGTGCTTATAATAATTATTTCAACGCATCCGTTATTGCTGATCAAAATTATTCAGCTAGTTCTGTTGTTTTCCTATGGTGGAACATAAGCAAGGGTGCAACTACAGGTTCAATATCAGGTTCTAATGTTACATTACCAAACACTGCAAGCATAACACCATTAGAAAGTAATGGTGGTGATGCGGATGTCAATTATAGTTTTTGGAGAGATACAAGTTTTGTTAGCCTCGCTAATGGTACCACAAGTTTTTCTGCTTATACACAGTCAACGGCGAGTACTTATACCTATATGTTAAATTCCACAGCAGGAGAAAATTGGTCTGCTAATTCAAGCATATATACAGTGGTCATAGTAGTAACTGCTGCGGCTACACCCACAACTACCACAAGCGGGTCTTCAATTAGCGGCATTACATCAACAGGCATGGTTACTTACATCAACCTTGCAGTCGGTAAAGCAAACATCACAGCAAACTATCTCACGACAGACGGAAAGCTGATTGCAAAAATAGCAAGATATCAGGACGTGGCAATAAGAGGATTGAATATTACAGTTGTAAACAATGTGGCAAACATAAAGATAATGACCTTGAAATTAGCAAATTTGCCATCATCAGTTCCTTATGATATCGACGGAAAGGTCTATAATTACATTAGCGTGGATAAACTAAACTTTACAGATTCTGACATTAGAGTAGTTAATATTTCTTTTGCCGTCAACAAGACATGGCTGACGAATAACAATATTAGCGCTTCTAACATTACTCTTTACAGGTGGTCAAACAATAAATGGAATGATTTGAGCGCAGTTAAAGTATCTGAAGACGATAGAGAAGTATTTTACAAAGTAAGTTCACCAGGCCTGTCTGTGTTCGTCATAGGAACCACAGGCGGCGCACCCATAATCCCTGAAACGCCTGCTGCATGCACAGAGTCTTGGACATGCGGGGATTGGTCTGCCTGTGCAAACAGTCAACAGACTAGGACATGCACTGATGCTAACAGCTGCGGCACGACAGCCGGTAAGCCTAGCGAGTCGCAGAGCTGTACCGTGAATAGAGGAGAGACAACTGTTACAGCGCCAGTTCAAACATCCATTTTAACCACTGTGATAGTTATAGTGGTTGCAATAATCGCCTGTGTCTTCATTTTCTTGCAAAGAACCAAGATAAGCTATTACCTAGGAAAAATTTCTAAGAAAACTAACAATCATAAGAAGACCTCTTATTTGGAAAGCTTGGCAAGAAAGACCAATAATGTTGAAGAAGAGAAATTTACAGATATATGATAATTCTATAAATTCTAACTTATTCCTTAACAGAGCCTGTCATCATATAAGTTTAAATATTTCTGGTGTACGCATATACTAACTAGGTGTAATTATGGCTAAGAAAAGGTCATTACTTTGGTTTGAAGAACCTCTTGATGATTTTAGGGGAATGCAGGATGATTTCTTTGGAAACATGCAAGAAGTTTTTAGGAAACCTTTTTTGAATTTAGACAAGCTAATTAAAGTTCCAGATTTTGAATCAAGATTCATACCAGTTAGAATAGGAGAAACAGATGGAGAATTGGTGTTGAGAGCAGAGCTTCCTATTTTTTCTAAAGACGAAATAAAACTAAAAATTACACCAAGAGCAGTTTTCATATCTGCTGAGAAGAAGAGACAATCAATCGATAAGGACAAAACATTCTTCAGGATGGAAAAAGGTTTTAACTCTGTCAGCAGAGTTATGAATTTGCCAGAAGAAGTTAAAACTGAAGGAGTAAAAACAAAGTTTGAAAACGGTGTTCTAGAGGTTGTAATGCCGAAAAAGGAAATTAAGAAAAAAGAAGAGAAAAACATCAAGATTTACTGATTTAACTCGGCTTGAGTTCTTAATAAAAATTATGCAATAGTCGTAGTTAGATTTAAATATAATATTGCTTTTAAATGTTTTTTATCCATAGTTTTTAAATAAGGTTATAATGATTAATATGCTAAAATATGGTTCTAGAGACGAAATAGCTGATTATTACAGATTAAGTGAAGAAGGTGAAAAGTCTTTGCTAGGAATGACAAATCAATCTACAATTTATAAAATAAAAGATACTTTAGGTAAAGTAAATAAACGAATAGATGAGATTGGAGAAAAAGTTAGTTATATGTTCGTTAATGATCCAACCAGCAGTAGTGTGATAGGAAGGCATAAAGGAACTATATTATCTATAGCAATACCATCTCTAATTTCTTTAGCTTTGGGTTTAACAACTGCACACTATAGATTTGATTTTGAAAGAGAAATTTCTAAACGTCCACTTGATTTTTCATCAGGAATGCCGACAGGAGTCGCTAATACTGGGAATTTTACAGGCAAACCTCTGTTTGATTTTGGTAACATCAATCCTTTTAGTTATGCACCACCAGTAAATCATGCCGCAGATTATGCAGCGCAATATTTTCCACTTTCACAGGATTTAATAGAAGTTAATCATGAAGCTTTAACAGGCTATCAACAAAATACCTTAGCTTGGCGTAATGTAGGTGGAGGTATTATCGAACATATTCCAGCTTGGCTTGCTTCTGGAGTTTATAATGCAAACAAATTACTAAAAAGGGGAAAGGATACAAAATGGAAATAAAAATTATTTTTTTAATAATATTTTTGTTACCTTTATTTATCTCTCCAGCTTTTTCAATGTTAGGGGCAGAAAAAATAGAAACAAATAATTCTTATATAGAAATATTGCCACCATTGGAAAATTATTCACAATTTCTTTTCAAACCTGAAAAATGGAATAGTGTTTATTCATCACCAAAAGTTTTATCGCAAACTCTTTCAAAATCATTAAGTGTAGAATATGAAGAAATTTCAAGCTTACCTTTAGACGAAATTGTAAAAGAATATAATGCATCAGTTTACGTTAATGATCCTGATTATGCTACATCTCTTATTGAAGTACCAAATGAAAACTATGAAAGTTTAACAAAAACTTTAAGAGGACTTGGATTTTATGTTAGAGATGTGGTAATGGATAAACCTGCTTTAAACGATTCTGTAAGTTCTATGGGATTACCTTATAATTATTTAGGGAGTGATTTAACTGGCGAAGGTGTAAGAATAGCAATGATAGACACAGGTATAGACAATCATAAAGATTTTGCAGGAAGAATTAAATTTTGGAACGACACAACAACCGACAGACATACTTCATATACAGATAAAAGCGCTCATGGAACACATTGTGCAGGAATAGCTGCAGGTAACGGTTCTGAGTCTGGCGGAAAATACAAAGGAGTTGCTCCAAAAGCTGATTTGTATATTTGGAAGGTTTATAAGGACGATGGTACAACAAATTCACTTTGGATTGCAGATGCTATAGAGCAAGCAATAGCACAGCATGTTAACGTGATTAGCTACAGTTCTGGTAGACCTTCAGATGCAAATATATGTAGAGGTTTAAATTTGTTTGGAGATGATCTAAGAAGGTACAATGCTATCATTAGTGCTCTAGGTCATGGAGTAGTGTTTGTAGCTGCTCAAGGAAATGATGGCCCAGCAGTTGCTACACTATATCCTGCATGTATAGATGGAGTTATTGCAGTAGGTTCAACAGTAAAAAAAGATTTTCCAAACAATGTTTATAATTCATTAATGTTTTTAAATGATAAAATTCCTTATAGAAATAAATTAAATATAAATGTTAATTCTGAAGTTGTAAGTCAATTTACCAATAATGCAGGCGCTATTATAACAGATTTGGATAGCATAGACGATTTTCCTTTAACTGAGGAAACAGGTGTTCATTTAACATTACAACCAAGCTCATGGCCTGCTAACATTAATTTTAATTTAGAAAGTGAACACAAAGACAGACCTTGTTATTCTGCAACAGATGTTTGGTGGGATCCAAATGGTAGAGGTAATGGTGATGGTTTTTGGAATTTAGCTTCTCAAAATTTCGCTGCAGGACCATATGTAGGTTTTGAAATTTTATTGCGTTCTCATCAGAACGAAGGCGGTTGGGGTTGTTGTCCTGGTGATCCTGAACCATGGTACAACTCACGCACGAATACTTTTTCATGTTCAGGTACTCCTAAAGTTTGTAACGATTTTGATCCTCTTAATAGAAACGGATGTGAAAATCAGTTAGGTTGTAGTTGGTGTGGTTGCGGATTATTTTACGATGGAATCGGTCCAACGACTTGTTATCCGGACAAACCACAAAGCGAGTGTAGCGGTTGTTGGGGCCATGAAATCCAACATTGCTATGCTTGGGTAGGATGTAATGGGGCACCAAAAGATTGTAACATTGAAGATAGAATAGGATGGCCTTATAGATGTGGAACTCCAGATACTACCGGTTGCACTGGAACTTGGACTCAAGACAGTGAAACTTATCGAAATATCTTCATAAAAAATACTCCAGGAACAAAAGACTTTGTATCCTTTTCCAGCAGTAGAGGACCAGCACCTCAAGGTACTATAAAGCCTGATGTAACTGCTCCTGGAGAATTTATTTGTGCTGCAAGATCTTCTCAAGGAAGAGAGGCAACTTGGTTTGATATTTGTGGAAATGATAAATACCATGCACAAAGTGGAACTAGTATGGCAACTCCTCATGTTTCAGGAACTGTTGCGTTAATGTTCCAGGCATATCCTACTGCAAGTGTTTGTGACATAAGAAAAGCTTTAATAGAAGGTGCAGAACCTGCCGGTTATGGAACTAGCATTGAAGGCCACGGAAGAGTTAATGGAGCAAATGCAATAAATAATATATTAGCAATAAGAGCTAGTGGAAAAGAAACATGTGAAAGCTATGACGGAGGTTATCCTGACACTGCAGCAGTGCCTAATTATGCAGTAGCTTGTCGGGCACCTTTCCTTCAAGCATACAATAGTGCAAATCAAATGAGAGATTATCATTGTGGAGGACTATGTCAATGTGATGTTACTTATGATTCTTATATAAATGATGTAAATGTAAATGGAGTTACTAGTGGTGATGTTTCTATTTGGGACACTTCATTTATAGTTGTTAACGTTTCTATACTTAATACTGGATGGCATGCACAAAATAATTGGTATGTAGGTGTTGAATTTTGGAATGTTTCAGATTATAACAATCCGTTGGGAACAAGAGATAATAAAGGAAGAATAAATGCTTTTTACGACGGAGGCAGTGGAAGCGATGGTTGCGTTCATGCACCTCCAAGTCAATGCCCAACAGGAGTTAGTTGTACAGTAGCGAGTGAAGACTTTCCAAATGGTATATTAGATATGGGAGAAACTATTGTTGTGAGTTGTCAAGCTCCAGCTTCATTTTATAGGTCAACAACAGGAAATCAAAGAATAATGTTCTGGATACACGAGAGGGATTTAGGTCAGGATGCAGGCAACAATGGCAACACAGGCAATGATTGGTGGACAGATGCACTATCAAGAGTAGACCCAGCGAGCGTAAGAGTCATAGTCACCAAGCCTTGTAACTGTCTAGGCGATATAAATTGTGATGGCATAGTAAATATTTTAGATGCCATAACATTGTCTAACAACTTCAACAAAAAGACTTCAACTGGCGATATAAATGGTGATGGAATAGTAAATATTTTAGATGCCATAATATTGTCTAACAACTTCAACAAGAGGTGCACATGATGAAATCAAAAATATTTTTAATCTCAATTCTCCTGTCTACCCTTTTTGCTAACACGGCCTTTGCTGCAACGATTTATGTGAATCCTTCTAGCGTTGTTAATTCGAATCTTACGCCAAGCAGCAACTTCACTGTTGATGTAAAGGTTGATAACGTAATTAACCTCTATGGTTTCGATTTTAAACTTTATTGGAATAATAGTTTACTAAATTTGGTTAGTGCAAAGGTGAATACAAAAAACTTATGGTTTGATTCAATGAAATGGATAGATAATATTAATAGCTATTATGAGGCTGCATACTCTGCAAAGAGTCCTTACAACGGTTTCACAGGAAGTTCTTCAATAGCAACTTTAACGTTCAAAGTAAAAAGCGTTGGCAGTTGCTATTTAGAAATCAAAGATGCAAAATTAGGCGATCAGTCATCATTTCCCATAACCTGTACTGTTAGCAATGGTTCTTTCAACAATCAACCTGTCTGCACTTGTGGTTCGTGGGTAACAAACTGTGAGAGTGATGGTACCTGCACAACCTGCTATTGGTCAAGGAAATGCAGCCCAAGCGGATGCTCTCAGACAACCAAGAAAACAAGAGCTTGCAGTTAAACTGATATTATTCTATCATTTATTTCAAACTTCACTGGTAAGAATTTTTCTATAACCCACATATTTGTTCTGCAATGATTTGTAATCTCAGCGACAGAAACTTTTGATTTGCCTGCTAATGCTAGATAAGGGAGGATTTGATCTGCCATGTGCTCATCCAAGCATGCATTAGATTCTATCTGTTTCATTAAGAATCTTGCACATTCCTCGCCGATTTTTTCAGCAGGTTTACCAATTCTGCCTAAAAACGTAGAGCCTAACACCGAATTATCGCAATGAGCATGTATATGAACTGCTGTTCCAGGCGATAGAGCTTCCACATACTCTGAATGTTCGCAATCAAACTTGGGTATTATTTTCTTTGCACCCTCGATTTGTCTTTCCGCTACTTTAGCTCTTTCCAAAGATTTGCTGACAATGCTTCTAATGTCATATCTATTTACTTTACCTCTTTCCAAACAAACCCAAGGCTTTAATTTATCGCATGGTTTTATTCTAACTTTGATTTTTCCTCCGCCTTTGGGATAGAAACCGTATTTTAATATTTCTGATTCTATTTCAACACCCATCTTTTCAACATTTCTACAAAAAACTTCCTGGAAATATTCTACGTTAGGGCTCCATTCAACATCGGTTCCGCCAATCACTTCCAAATTAATTTCTTTATCGGCATGGATGCATACAGGGATTATTGTTTGGAGAAACAATGTTAACGAGCCTGCAGTTTTAATATCTATAGAAAAATTACCACTTTTGATTTTCTTAGGTACGAATTCTATCCAGTCACTGCCTATCTTAGCATTCTTTAATTCGGCATTGCATATTTCAGCTGCGGCTTCTATTCCTTTAAGATGCTGAGCTTTCAAACCAGGATTCTCTCTATTCTTTCTTATATTAAAAATTTTACAAGGCTTTCCTGTAATTGCTGACAAAGCAACAGAAGTTCTCAATATTTGGCCTCCGGATTCGCCATAACTACCGTCTATTAATAACATATTTACCACGTTCAATTTTTCTGATTTTACCCTCATTTAGTAGGCTTTTCAAATGGCTTCCAGCGAAGTTTGAGGAGAATTTCATGCTTACAAAATCTTTGCTTAAATCTCTATAGCGAAAAAACCCGTTCCTCTGATAATATTTTCTACCAACTTCCATTACAAGATTCTTCCCACAATTGTTAGGAAGTTTTCTCTTTACATAAGAATTTACCAATTTCTTTAACTTGTCTCGTTTTGCTTCTAAACCAAAGCCTATTTCTGATTCAAATCTTTTAACACTGTCTTGCTGACCGATTTGAATTCTCCATTTTGTGGTAATTTTATCTTTTCTAGATCTATAGAAGCCTTCATTGTAGATTTTGGCATCAATTCTTAGTCTTCTTAAGAGAAGTTGTTCGCCTCTTATCAAGTTGCTTATTGGAGCATTAGAGACATTGCATGGTGTCCATTTTCCTTGATTTAATTTAAAAGTATCTTTACAATTATTTATGCTAACAGTCCTAGTTAATCTGACAGCTCTTTTGCCATGTTTATCAAAGTAGACATCTCCTTCATCGTCGAAAACTCTACTTAGATATATCCGCTTTAATTTATCTTCTCCAGTTAATATATCCTTAGGTACGTAGCAATTGACAATTCGTTTATCTCCTCTAGGCACGCCACCAAGTTCCAATGCGGTGCCTATAACAGCAGGGAATTTTGTTTCTAATGCTTTATGCCCATACTTTATTTCACAGTTAAATTCTCCAAATATAATCTTGCAAAGTTCAATCAATCTTTCTTGAAGATCCATTTCTGATGCTGAATATACAGGACATGAAGTCGGATTCTTAGGAACATGACCGTCAGAAAGAAATGCAGCTCTTATCTCTACGCCGCTTTCATTATGAAGTTTAAATGGAAGATTTGGTTTGAAATGTGATTTGCCGATATTTAATATATTTCTTTCAATTTCACTTCTAGAAAAATCAATATAATCGCATAATTTTTTCAGTAATAAAACATTCGGTCTATGAATCAGTTTTGAACAATTTGATATTATTTTTCTAGGTTTATTTAGAGATTTGCCCAATGAAGTGTAAGACCCACTTTTGCTGATAGCTTCATGAAATAATTGCTTTTGTATATCAGAAGTCAATTCTACATAATGCCCATTATATAGGTCCCACCAATGAACAGTTGTCTTGACTTTAGGAGAATTTTTAATATATGTTTGAAATTCTTCTTCAAAGTTCATATAATCTTTTAATTGAAAGAATTATTTATCCTTATTCCACTCTTCCAAATAAGAGCCGTCAATCAATATCAACTATATCCCCATTCTTTGGAGCGATCGCATCAAATCCTTTTTCTCCAAGTTCTTTGGCAAAACATTCGCAATTGTCTCCATGCAAGCAAATAACTTTCTGAGGATTGATCTCATCAACAAATTTAAACAAATCATCACGACCTGCATGGGCAGAAAAATCAAATCGATGAATACCCATCTTTATTTTCAAGTCAAACCCTTCCGTGACGAACCTACCAGTCTCCACCAGCGCCCTTCCAGCAGTATTAGGAATCAAAAACCCAGTGAATATGACAGAGCTCTCAGGGTTATTATACAAATATTTTATATAACTGACAGACGGTCCTCCTTCCAGCATTCCACTGGATGAAATAATAGCGCAAGGCTTTTTTACCACTTTCTTTCTATCCTTTTCATCCCATATGAGGCGAGAAATATTCAAGGCTTTTTTCAAGGCTTTGGGGTCCCTGATAAATTCAGGGTATTTCATTGCCAGTTGAGAGGCAGTCTTTGCCATGCCGTCAAGATAAACAGGAAACTTTGGATTGAAACTTTTCAATATCATTAGTATCTCTGCTGCCCTTCCGACAGCGAAACAGGGTATCACCGCCACTCCCTCATTGGCGATAGTGCTTTCAACAGCTTCAAAGAACTTTTTCTCGGTTTCCTTTCTCGGGGAATGGTTCCTTTCAGAATAAGTGCTCTCTATTATTAAGACGTCCACATCCTTGGCGTCTATGCTTGCCCCGTTCAGCAGGCGTGACGGATTAGTATTAAAGTCGCAGGCATAAAGTATTCTTTTGTTTCCCATCTCCAACAAAGGCGCCATGCTTCCAGGTATATGGCCAGCGTCAAATATGTCCAAAGAAAAATTATCTCCTTCGATCTTCTGGCCGTAGGTTACTATCACTTCATGATTCTTCATTTTCTCAATGTCGTTTTTTTCAAAGCGTCTGACAAGGCCCCTATACTTCGCGACTTTGATGCTGTCTTTCAAGAGCAGATGGGCAAGTTCAAAAGTTGCGATAGTCGAGTAAATAGGCGGCTTGAACTTTCTATAAATTACAGGGCAATAACCGCTGTGGTCGAGGTGCGCATGGCCTAAAATAGCAATGTCCACCTTATTAACAGGGTTGGGCAGCTTGCCAGTTTCTACCTCCATTCCGTAATCGAGCAGGACATTTTCCTTACCTTCCACTAGAACAGCGGTTCTTCCAACTTCCCTGAAACCGCCCAGACATTTTATTTTCATGTTATTCTAACCAATGTTTTACCAGATAAGTTAATATCCTTTTATGTATTATTAAATTTATGGAGAAGGTTGAAATAGGCATCATAGGCGGTTCAGGGCTTTATGATGCGAGTATGATAAGCAATGTACTTAAGGTTCCTATAAAGACAGTCTATGGTAATCCATCCGACGTTTTCCATACAGGCAACATAAATGGTAGGAAGATTGCTTTTCTGTCAAGGCATGGTCAAGGTCATAAGATACCTCCGCACGAATTGAACTTTAAAGCAAATATTACAGGTTTTGAAAATCTTGGTGTAAAGAGAATTATTTCTTGCTGTGCCGTCGGTTCTTTGGAAGAGGACTATAAGCCTGGGGACATAGTGATACCAGACCAGTTCATAGACTGGAGAAAGAGCATGAACACGTTCTACAACACCGGTGATGTGACTCACGTTTCGTTGGCAGACCCGTTTTGTTCGGAGATAAGAAAAGCATTGATTATGACGTGTAAAGATTTGGGAATAAGATATCATGACAAAGGAACTTATGTCTGTATAGAAGGTCCGAGATTTTCTACGAGAGCAGAGAGCAAGATGTTTAGGAATTTTGCGGACATAATAGGAATGACAGGTGTGTCAGAAGCAATCTTGGCAAGGGAAAGAGAAATTTGCCTTGGCATATTAGCTACTGTCACAGACTATGACTCTTTTTCTGAAAGACCGGTTTCATTTGATGAAATAGCTAAGACAATGAAGGAAAGCCAGGAAAAGATAAATAATATAATAAAAGAAGTTGTCAATAATATTCCTGAAGATAGAAAATGCATTTGCAAAGAAGCTCTGAAGAACGCTAAGGTTTAGCCTTTAACCAGCCTCCGCCATCATAGGCCGCTACATTTCTTTCCTTTAGCTCATCTAATATTTCAAGAACAGCCCCTTCATAAACATCTATTTTAAAATGTTCCTTTAACCCATACCTTATTTCTTTTAAACTTTTTGGTTTTTTATTTTCAAGAACTTTTGGCACTATGTTGCACATATCTTCTGTATAGTTCCATGGAAATATAACCCATTTCCAGTCTATTTCCTCGCCGTAATAGTCAGGCTTTAACTTTGATGTTCTTATATGCAAAGCAGCAGCAGTTTTTATCTCTTGAGGATTTAGAGTTTTTATATAACCTTTAGATGCAATCATACTCTCTCCAGTGTCTGTTATATCATCGACAAGAAGAACTCTTTTTCCTTTCAAATCAGCATTTAGCGGATACCTTATATTTACCTTTCCGTCCGGGGTAGCTGTTATTCCCCAATGGTCAACTTTTATGGAGACCAAGTCCTTTATTATAAGCATATCACAAATAGTCCTTGCAGGTACGAAACCTCCTCTAGAAAGTGCTACTACAAAATCTGGTTTGAATTCGTCTTTTTTCATTTTTTTAACTACTTCCTTGCAAGAATTATAAAGGTAATCCCAACTTGGCAGCCAGCACTCGAACTTGTCCATGAGAATTTAATAAAATTTAAAATATTTATAATAGTACTTTGCGTCAAGTTGATATATGAATATTCATAATAAAATAACTATGAGAATTGTAATTTCTCTTGGTGGGTCTCTGCTGACTAAAGAGCTTGATTCTGAAAATTTTAAAAAATATGCAGAAGTCCTGAAAAGATTAAAGAGAGCGGGGCATAGGCTAGTTGTCGTTTGCGGAGGAGGAAAAACCAGCAGACAATACAGGGACATTGCAAAAAAATTTAAACCAAGCAATGATTTGTTAGACTGGATAGGAATCGAAGGCACTCATTTGAATGCCTTTGTTCTCATAGCCGCTTTGGGGAATGATGCCTACAAACAATCTATAAGGAATGTTGTCGACTTAAAGAAGAGCTTTGGAAAGAAGATTCTGGTTTGTGGCGGCATCCATCCAGGTAATTCGACTGATTACGTCTCAGCTCTATTTGCTCAAGCTATAAAAGCTAATTTGCTGATAAATGCTACCAACGTTGATGGAGTATACTCTGATGATCCGAAAAAAGACCCTAATGCAAAGAAGTTCGATGAACTAAGTTACAACGGATTTGAAAAGATAATGATGAAAAACCTTCAGGTTCCAGGCGAGTACAGATTCTTCGACTTGAAAGCAACTAGATTAATAAAAAAAGCCAAGATAAAAACAGTTTTCATAAATGGTAGCGATCCAGAAGAAATTATAAGAGCTGTGGAAGGAAAGCATTGCGGAACGGTAATTAGTTAACATTATAGAATTTAAATATTCTTTTCAGTTAATATGATTAGGCATTAACATGGACATAGAGACCAGAATAAACTTAATAACAAGAGCACCGATAGAAGAGGTCGTTACCGTAGAGGATTTGAGAAAGCTGTTAGAGACGAAAACAAAAATAACAGCTTACGATGGATTCGAAACATCAGGACTTATGCACATAGGATCTGGAGTTTTAAGAGAAATTAAGATTAATGACTTGTTCGAGGCTAACGTTAATTTCATAATTCTACTGGCAGACTGGTATGCATGGATAAACAACAAGATGGGGGGAAATCTGGATTTGATAAGAAAGACTGGAGAGTATTTTATCGAGGGCTACAAGGCTTGCGGCGTTGACACAAAGAAAGTCAAGGTTCTGTGGGCATCAGATTTAGCCAAAGATTCTGAATACTGGAAGAACGTCATAAACATCTCAAAGCTGACAACGATTCAGAGGGCCATAAGAGCTGGAACAATAATGGGCAGAGAGGAGGGAGAGATGCAGTATGTTGCTCAGGTTCTGTATCCCATGATGCAGGCTTATGATCCATTCTACATAGAGGCAGATATTTTACAGCTTGGGATGGACCAACGCAAAGCGATGATATTAACGAGAGAGGTCGCGCCAAAGATTGATAACAGCATAAGGATTGCTGCCATGCATCATCTGTTGATAGGTTTGCAGGGCGGCCAGAGAATGGGACCCGCGGAAGCCAAGATGAGCAAGTCTATTGCTGGCAGCGCTGTGTTCATTCACGATAACAAGGAGCAGATAGGAAGTAAAATAAACGGTGCCTTCTGCCAACCTAAGGAGGCTGAAGGTAACCCAATACTGGAGATTTGGAAATATATAATTCTTAGAAAGTTCAAATCAAGAGTCATCAAGAGGAAGGACAAAACAGATTTAGAAATTCAAAGCTATGAAGAACTAGAAAAGACTTACAGAGAGGGAGAGTTGCATCCCTTGGACTTGAAGAAGGAAACCATAGAGGCTTTGGATGAACTGTTAGAACCAATCAGAGAATATTTTGAGAAGAATAAGAAAGCAAAAGAACTGTATGAAACAGTCAAGAACGCGGCAATTACTCGGTGAACTCGCCAAGCAATTTAAGTGGGCATTTAGCTCTGTTAACCTCATCCCAGAGCGTGTGCGATGTTTTATACCTCCTGTTAGCTTCAGCTAATCTTACTTTTCTATACACATCTTCGGCTATCTCTTCGAGTGATAAATGCTCTTCAAATTTTCTAACTTCATCTAAAATACTTTCCTCACTCACATACAAATTTCCATTTCTCATTACATAGGCTACATTTTCTCCAAATGCTTTTATCATCTCATGAGAGGTCATTACTTCAACAAACCTATCGCTTAAAACCTTTATCTTCCTCATAAAACTAGAAAGAAAACTAAACTTTATATTTTTACGTTAGGAACGCTCTTCAAGATATTCACTATTCCATTTTTTGTTTTCTCATCAAGCCGACCATCATATTTTAAAGAATAATCAATCTTCCTTTTTTCTCCATCATATATGCATATTCCACCTTCGCGATGTCCTACAACCTGAGTTTTAATTTCCACACTCGTAAGCCTAAGCTTTTTGCAGTCATAGCCTTCCCTGTCCAGCAATAGGTCAATCTCTCCCGTTATTCCGTAATCTAGACTCTCTGAACTAAAGGCTATCTCTGTTGGAGCCTCTTTAATTTTGTTTCCAGCTGTAATTTTTATAACCGGGAGCTTTTCAATCAATTCAACATTACTTTTTTTTCTAGGCATTAAGTAAGACTATCTCCCCGGAGTTTAAAAAACTTATTAGGTACTTCGACAAAAAAATTAACTGCATACGGGTAGATAATTTTAAATCTTTTCCCGTTTATAGGATATTTATGAAGATAAAAGAAATTCGTGAAAGACTAAAAATAGTTGATGATAAGCTTTGCCGCCCAAAAGGCGAGAATGATGTCAAGTCTGGAATGAGCGAGTTCTACAAATTAAAAACAGAATTAGAAGAGAAAGGCTTTCCAAAGCATGGTATTTCGAGGTTGGCCTATTCAATTCGTTACGGTTGGAGCACTGTAAAGGAACTGAATGAGAAATCTATAACTGTTTATGGTGGTTATTATAATTTCTGCGGTAGTTGCATAGTATAGAAAAAATTTTCTTGCGAAGGCAATCCTTTTAATTATCTGACCTATAAATCTGTTCAACAGATACTTCACAATGCAGGCAATTACTTTTATCTTTTATCAATTTCATGTTGTAGTCTTCCATGACTCTTTTTATTGCTTCTGGGTCGTGGCTGAACCATATGCTATCTTTTTCTACATTTTCATGGTCGAATGCATACGACATATGCCACAAACCGCCAGGTTTCAACCGTTCAGTGTAAAACTTAACAACACCTTCTATCTTCTCGGGAGGCGTATAAATTGGGAATGAAAGATTGGAAGTTATGATGTCAAAGTACTTGCCTGATTTGCCTTTGAATATCTCTTTGACTTCAGCAATTTTTCTATCTTTAATCGCTTTAAATTTCTCAGCCTTTTTTGGCCTTAGCCTATCTACGAGATAAGGTTTGTCTAAGAGTGCATAGAAATCATTTTTTAATGAATCACTCATGTTTGCATGGACAAGTGCAATTGCTTTCTTATATCTCCATTTACCCCATGTTCCCCTTAGTTTATCAGCAGCTTTTTCTAACATTCTTTTGGAAATATCAAGTCCGGTCGACCATTCGCCTTCTAACCATGTAGAATATTCTATTTGATTGCCAGTACCGCAACCCAAATCAAGCAGGTTGATGCTATCCTTAGAGCTTCCAGTCTGACAGAGTCGCCTCGTCTCTAGCAGCGGAATCTGCCCGTTGTGTTTGTTTACAAATTTCTCATCCTCAAATGTTTTCCTAACCGCTGAATATTGGCTCTCTGGAAAATTATTTTCAAATTGTTTTATCAAGCCATCTTTCATCAGCTGCTCAATCGTTTTCATGAAAATTAAATAAAAACTAAAAGATTTAAACACAAACCTAAAAAATATAAAGAGGTGAATAGATGCTTGACATAAAAATAATAAGGGAAAACCCTCATATCATTGAAGAGAACTTAAAGAAGAGAGGAGACGAAGAGAAGTTAAAGCTTCTGAAGGAATTGGTAATCAATGACAAAAAGTATAGAGAAGAGCTACAAGAGCTGGAGAAGTTAAAGCATGACAGGAATATAGTGTCAGAGGAGATAGCAAAGTTAAAGAAAGATGGCAAGGACGCTTCCCACAAAATCAAGGAAGCTTCGGAAATCCCTAACAAGATCAATACATTGGAAGAAGATGTTATTAAGCTAAAGGATAATATTGATGTTTCTTTAATGAGAATGCCCAACCTACTCCATGAGTCTGTTCCTATTGCAAGGGGAGAAACGGGAAACGTAGAGGTAAGAAAGTATGGCAAGCCGCCTAAATTTAATTTCGAGCCAAAGAACCATTTGGACATTCTCAAGAATCTTGGATTGATAGACGATGAAAGAGCAGAGAAGGTCATAGGCAGGGGATTCTTCTATTTGAAAGGTCCTTTGGCGTTGCTGGACAGAGCTCTGCAAAATTATGCAATAGAACTCTTGATTAAAAAAGGTTATTTGTTCATTTACCCGCCGCACATGCTCAGAAGAGAGCCTTATAGCGGCATGGTTGATCTGTCTGATTTTGAGAACGTGATGTATAAGATTGAGAACGAGGATGCATACATGGTTGCAACAGCAGAGCATCCGATAGGAGCCATGCTCAAGGACGAGGTCTTGAATAAAAAAGATTTGCCTCTGAAGATTGTCGGCTTCTCGACTAACTTCAGGAAAGAGGTAGGAGCTCATGGCAAATACACCAAGGGATTGTTCAGAATGCACCAGTTCAACAAGGTAGAGCAGTTCATCTTCTGCCTGCCTGAAGATTCCTGGGACTGTCATGAGGAGTTGCAAAAGAATTCCGAGGAGCTATACAAGAATCTAGGCCTGCACTTCAGAACAATAGTTTTATGCTCAGGCGAGACTGGCGTCGTCTCATCGAAGACTTATGATGTTGAGTTGTGGATGTCTGACGGAGTTTATCGTGAGGTAGGTTCGAACTCCAATTGCATAGACTATCAGGCTAGAAGATTGAATTTAAGATACAGGGATAAGGAAGGTCAGGCTCCAAAAGGATTTGTCCACACATTGAATAATACTGCCATAGCGACGTCAAGGACAATGGTAGCTTTGATAGAGCAATGCCAACAGAAAGACGGAACCGTGCTAATTCCGAAAACACTCTGGCCCTACATGAACGGCATCAAGAAACTAGAGAAAATAAAATGATGATATGGATTACACTTGGTTGATATTTGCTATATTGTCGGCAGCTATGGCTGCATTGGTGGCGATATTCGGTAAAATCGGTTTGGAAGGAATCGATGCTAACGCGGCTACTATGATAAGAGCAGGCATAATGTTTGGGTTTCTTGTTATGGTTATAGCATTTACAGGAAAAATAGAGAATATGACAACAATATTTTCCAATTCCAAAGCACTGTCTTATATATTTTTAAGTGGCATAGCAGGAGCGTTGTCGTGGCTGTTTTATTTTCTTGCTCTAAAGATTGGCAAAGCATCGCAGGTTGCTCCCATAGATAGACTGAGCATAGTTTTTGTCATAATCCTAGCTTTCCTCATACTTGGAGAGAAGGTTAGCTTGAAGATAGCGATAGGAACTGCTTTGATGGTTGTTGGTGCTATTCTAGTAGCGTTAGGTTGATGTTCGCTAGTTCAAATCCTGCCCTCCACACATAGGATGTTCTTCACAGCAGACGTGAGGGCGGCAATAAGCATTTAAAATTTACTATCCTCTATAATAACATGTCAAAAATACTTTCTGACAGTTGTTTTCAGATAGCTGGAAAATACTTCGTTGATAATGATATAGGTTTAGAAGGATCTGTAAGGTATAATCGTTTAAAAAGAATACCTACTGAAAAAAGTAGATTTCCTATACCATGTGAAGATTTGAGCGAAGAAAGGCGACAAACTTTAATAGAAAAAATATATACTAAATTATCAGAATCTTATAGAGGAAAAGTTAAAAAGAAAGATATTGATGTTGTTGAAGTTAAAATACCTATTCTAAAAAATGTCGAAGTGAATGTTTGGAGTCAATGTGTAAAAGTTTATACTGGTTTAGAAAGCGGTGAAATAATAGGTAAAGAGTCAACCCAACAATTTAAAGACATATTGAGAAATGTTGAGAGTGTTTTAGAGACTTTTGATGAACCAGTAAAATAGAAGAATCGTAAAATGATTATAATGCCAAAAGATATTCTTGATAAAGCTTCCTAATAGCCACTATTAATTTTTATTTTGGTTCCGTTGTGATAGTATCTGCACTTTGATAGCCTTTCCCATCTGACCTCTTTCTTTAGTATGTTTAGAATTTTTGCCGCTATAAAACAGATAAGAGACACTGCGGCATCAAAGGTCAAGTAGGGCAGTATGAACGGAATGAACTTTTTCTCTTTCATTTTGACCAGTCCTATGACAAGAGCTAGGATTGAGATTAAAAATGGAGCCAGAGAGAAGATGCGCAATGGCAAGTTATTTGCAAAAATAAAGGCAATCAGCGAGAACAGACTTACAGTCTGTATCGACCAAGGGCTGATAGACAAGATTGTTGAAATAGTTTTCTTCTCGCGAAAGATAATACCCATAGGAGTGCTGTACCATCTCAATCTCTGTATGAAAAAATCATATATGTCCTCTACTTCCTCTTGCCATACGGCAGCATCAGTAACAGCTATCCTCCATCCGCCTTTCTGCAGCCTGTTAGCTATTTCTGCGTCCTCGATAAGTGTTTTGCCATGACCACCGGCATCCTTCCATGCCTTTCTCTTAAAGGAATAGTTGGCACCGCAAATGAATTGCACATCACTTATTCTTCCCAAGGATGCGACATCAATCATCCAAACATCCTCGATTGCTCTCATCCTAGTGAAAAAGTTTTTGTACCAGTTGCCGCAGAAAACCATTCCTATGGAAGCTCCGATTTTTTTGCTGCTCATCAGGTTGCAGACATGTTTCATCAGCCAGTCCCTTTCGCATATTCCATCAGGATCAGTAAGAGCGATTATATCTCCTTTGGCGACATCCCTTATCACGTCGTCAAGGACCAAACCCTTTCTGTTGTAACCCTTGTCGCTTCTGTAATGCTTTATCAGACCTTTCTTTGCGTATTCCTTGCATATCTTTAAAGTTCTGCCAGTCGACCCGTTGTCATAAACTATTATCTCATACTTGTCTTTCGGATAATTCAGATCAAGGAAGTTTTCTATCTTCCTCTTTATCACATTTCCTGCCCAGTCGTTGATGTAGGCATATGTCATGACGCTGACCTTTGGCAAGACTTTTGGTTCTTTTGGTGGACTAGGTTTCTTAAAGTTAAGGGCATAGAAAAGGCTGAACAATGATGCTGCCAGAAATATGGATGATAAAACTTCTATTGACATACTTAATTATTGGTGGTATTAAAATAAGGTTTTCACTAACAGTAAGACAAACGCTCTGATTGGTTGGGTTGGCATCAAATCTCTAAGGAAGAAGAACAAGGTAGCAAAGAAAGCCTACACATTATCTGAGAAAGTTAAAAAACATAGAGAACAATTATAGGATAGTCTTATTGCTGGGTAATAAGATTACAGATTTAAATTTCTATTTATTGATATATTTGATATGGTATGGGTTGACGGTACTTCCAACGAACCGACAAGCACATACAGACCTGATAGGTTGTTCAAGACAGAGGTAAGGATATTGGAACATCTGCAAGAGCGCAGAAAAATCTACGAACCTTCAAGATCTTCAAGAAGTAAGCTGCACAAAGTTTCAGGTTCAAGAGGAAAAACTGATGCAGGTTTCTTACTGAGGTTAACGCATGCTAATTATATTGTTGAAAATTCATTTGGTATTTATATTACAGGATTAGGCGAAGAAGCATTATACAATTATCACACGAAAAGATCTTAGGGATTAAAAAATTAATATTATTTTAGTAATTATATAAGAAATGAAAAAATATTGGATATAGTTGACAAATCATAATCTTATTGCTCCATAATAAAATTATAGGATAGTTTCTAATCAAGTTTAAATCTTTAAGTTTCGTATTAAAATACGATAATAATGAAAAATTCTAAACCTCAGATAGAGCTGACATATTTGATGGAAAGCATCAAAGAACAGCTTGAGGACTATCAAAAAATAGTCGGGAAAATGGAAAATGCTACTGCTAAAATTGTTGAACACGAGACGAGACCTAAAATAGTTTATAGCTTCGATGGTGACGTGTCTGCGTTTCACGCCAGGAACCTGATGGCAGATGTTTTGGAAAAGTCAAATACGCTTCCATTAGAGGCTTGTACAGTATTTGATCTAATTCATGGTGAAAGCAGTGCAGAGATTGATGTATACGACAGAAAAAGAATGACAGAGACTCTGGACAAACAAATAAAACTTTTAAAATTCATAGGCAACATTCAGACAGTTAATTTCGGCAGAGCAAGAGATTATGTAAGAGATTTGGAAGAAAAAGGTTATGTTTCAACTCATTATACCGGCGACGAGGTCCTAGTAAGATTTGACAGGACAGACACAAAGGAACTGGAGACACAGAAAAAAATTCTAGAAGAGCAAGCAGTATGTTTTGACAAACAATACGAAAGGATTATTACATCTCTGGAAAAGGTTCCAAAATCCCAGATGTTCATAGACAATATAAGATATGCAGAGGATAGGGGCGAGCAAGGGTGCGAGACCATCTCTATTTTAGATGTTCCAAAACCTGTTGCCGATTGGTTGCCGGAAATCTGGCTGGAAAAACAAAAAAAGACCTTAGAAAAAGACTTTGAAAACAGCAACCTGTCAAAAATAGAACTCTTGATCGCTAGGAGAGGATGGAAACCTGAATACAGAAGAACGGAGAACTTCCCTAGAGACCAGACCAAAAGAAAGGACATAATTAAAAACCTTATCGAGGAAGGAAGAAAAGGAATTCTATATGGCATAACTGATTTATGCCATTGTAATTGGAACCCGCACTATGCGATAAGCAGGATAGACTTTGAAGAAGAGAGAGTTAGTATAGAAAAAGAACTAAAAGAACAAATAAACAAGCTCACAGAGAAACAAAAAAGTCTTAATGCATGAGCTTGAACAAAGCTAATCTTTCTATAAGGATTTATATTTCTTCTAACTATATCTTTAATAGTGTTTTTATGTCTGTTGAAATTCCATGGACTGAAGATGCAAGTTATGAAGTTAAACTACCTGCAAAGAGGCTCAAAGTAACACCTGCAGTGGAATTAAATATACCTTTTAGGAGGTCGTGGAGGTACAGAATGAACTTGCAAGAACAGGCGCTGAGGCACGGAGAAAGACGGGAACTTCATAGAGAACGTTTTGATATTAACGTAGGAATTCTTGGAAGATTACAGAATGATCCGTGTTACAGAAGGAGAATGACCGACATGGCGGTTACTACCAGTTTTTCTAAAGCGCATGCAAAAATAAAAGAATATTAACGCTTTTCATAGTTTGACGGTAGAGAGGCAATGAGTTTAAATTTTTTATCTTTCTATTTAGAGTTGTGGTGAAATGACTAAACAGGAACAAACATGGGGAAATTGTGCATATGCTGTTGGGGCTGGAGCTGCATCCGACATAATTTTAATGATGTTACCATCATGTCAAGCTTTAAGCGAGAGTAATTTTTTCGAGGTTTATGCTTGTGAAAATGAAAAGGTAAGAAAGTCAGGGATTTTTCCTATAAATTATGCTGAGATGCATTTCATGCGTGATGAATATAACCCACAACAAGTGGCAGTTCTTTGCCATTTCACAGGTTATAAGAAAAAAACTATAAGCGAAGCAGGCAGAGAAAGATTTAAAAGTGAGTTCGAGATAGGAACTTCAGTATGCAAAATTTGTGAACTTCATGAACCAAGAGGAAACGAATTACATCCTAAAAGTGAAGTGGAACGAACTAAAAGACATGGCTTGGCTATAAAATGCTGACCTATTCAGCCCTTATCTCTTCGTTGTGCTCCTGGCAGATGACATAGCCATCTATTTTCGAAGGTAGGCAATCCCTCACAGAAATGTAGTGCTTGCCTTTTTTGCAATAAACTTTCTTGTCCCCAGTCTCTCCAGAGGCCTTTGCTATCTCCTCTTCTAATTTTTCTATTGCTTCCTTGCTCTGCTTTTTCATTTCGTTGTAAGCGTCCTCAGACAACATCCCATCCTTCTTTTCCTCGTCCAACAAATCTGAGGCCCCTTTCAATTTCTCCAACTCTTCTTTTGCGATTCCTATGTTGGCGTCCTTTTTCTGTGGTACAATAAATTCTTCTTTCTCAACTTCTTTTGAAGGTTTTGAATCTCCTTCTACTCCATCAATAATGTCCTGTTTCAAATCTCTCTTATCTTCCTTTGCCCCAGAGCCGCGGTTCTCAATGAACTTTGTTAAAATAAAGAACAGTATCGGCCATACGAACATCACAACGGCTATTATTATCCCTAGCAATGTCTCGTCCATATAGCTGAATATGGCTAAAGCTATGACCGCGAAAACTGCTACCAACGGGAAAACAAGTTTCATCCTCATCTGATCACATATTATTATTTGTTCCCCTAAATAAAAAGAATAATAAAAAATTGTTTGTGAAAACCGTGTGCGCTGGTTCAAATCCTGCCCTCCGCACAGTTCATGCTATTCACCGATGACGGGGAGGGCGACACAGAATAGATAATTAATAAAGATACTAAGAATGATTTTTAACAACTTTCTTCATGGTGAGTCATAAGAGTATCTGACCACATAGCACTTTCTACAAGGCAAACTAATGGTGATTTATAGCCATTTTTTCTCATTTCATCAAAAACTTCATTTACATGAGACCTAACAACATCTTTTACTGGAACTCTACCACCATATCCTAAATATGCCATAGAAACAGAATGCGTAACATTATCATGTTGTATTGATTTTGCAGAATATTCATCCTCCTTTTTAGGAATATAGATTACATTTGGCTTAGGTTTTAAACCTTCTAAAGCAGAATTTGGAAAAGTATTTCCTGCTGGCATAAATATCTAAAATAAATAGAACACTAAAACATTTAAACATTTACTTTACCAAGAATTAGAATGAGTGAGAGAAAGGTGTCCAGTGTTCTTGATAAAGCTTCTTCTAAATAATGAACTTACCGCAAAGGTAAAAAAAGTTTAAATACAATTCTATTTCATAATAGAGTGTGATGATTTGAAAGACATCATTATAATTTGCGAAAAGCCTGATTCCAATTTAAGAATAGCTCAAGCCTTAGCAGAAGGCGGTCTAAAGACAAAGAAAAGTAAGTATGGTATAAATTATTATGAATTTAATAGAGGCGGAGTAAAACATACATCTGTATCTGCCGTTGGTCATTTGTTCAGTCTGAAACAAATTGACAAAGGCTCTGAATATCCTGTGTTTGATAACATAGAATGGGTACCGTCATTCAGAGCTGCCAAGAAATCTTCTTTTTCAGAGAGATATTTCAACACAATAAAAGAAGTGGCTAAGAGCATCAGAGATTATGATTTAATTTCAGCTTGCGATTTCGATGACGAAGGCAGTCTAATTGCCGAGAGAATAATAAGACTTATTTTCAGAAGAAATGATGCTAGTAGAATGAAATTTTCTACATTGACTAGGGCAGACCTGATCAAGGCATACGAAGAAATGTCACCTCATCTCGATTGGGGAAACATAATAGCTGGGGAGACTCGCCATTATCTCGATTGGTTTTACGGCATAAACACGTCAAGAGCATTGATGTCTGCAATCAAGAAGGCGTCTAAAAGGTTTGCAATTCTTTCGGCAGGACGTGTCCAAGCACCAACCCTAGTATTGTTGGCAGACAGGGAGATGGAAATAAGAAACTTTGTTCCAACGCCCTATTGGCAACTACAACTAATCTTGTCAGTCAACGGCAACGAATTCATCGCCCTGTACGAGAAGGACAAGATATGGGATAAAAGGGAAGCAGAAAAAATATTTGAAGGATGTAAAGGCAAGCCTGCTATTGTTGACGAGGTAAGGAAGAGAAAGTATTCTCAACCACCTCCACCACCATTCAACATAACCTCTTTGCAGACAGAGGCTTACAGGCTTTTCGGTTTTTCCCCACAATATACAATGAGTATCGCCCAGAAGTTGTATACGAACGCCTATATCTCATACCCAAGAACATCATCAGAGAAACTGCCTCCGCAGATTGGTTACAGAGAAATATTGAATGCATTATCAAAGATAAAGAAATACGGATTGATGTGCAAGTCATTGCTAGGATTAAAGTTCTTAAAGCCGATTGAGGGCAGGCTGACAGATAGTGCGCATGAATGTTTCCCCCGAGATACTAAAATATGTTTAAATGACCATGGTGACACTGTGATATCTAATATAGTAAAAAATGTAAAATGGAGTAAAAATACAGAGACTGGAAACTTTTATGCTCCTTGCCAAAAAGAGATAAAGGTTTTTGCTTGGGATGAAAAAAATAGAGAAATAGTTTCTGCAAGAATAGTCAAATTATTGAAGACGTTTACGAAGAATAAAAAACTTTTAAAAATTGAAACTGAGAAAGGAGAATTAAAAACAACTCCAAACCATCTTGTTTATTCTTTAACAGAAAGAGGCTTTGGCTTCCAACCAGCAAGCCAACTTGAAGATGGTGATTTTCTATTTATCAGGAATGCTTTTGAAAGTGAGTTCGTTGAAGACAAAACTATTCTTACAGAGGAACACATTGTTAAAACCTTTAGGAAAAATCAACAATTCAAGATTAAAAATTATCTAAAAGTGCTTGAAGAAAGAGGAAATAACAAGTCTTTGAACAAGATTGCAATGGAATTGCACATACCAAAATCTACAGTTTTCCATTGGATGCATGGAAGGGAACCGAAAATTTATAAGACTGTTGAAAAACTGAAGAAATTAGGTCTGTTACCTCTTTATGCCAAGAATCCAAAAACAAAGATAATTTCAAGATTAATCGGCCATATATTCGGAGACGGTAGCCTAGGTCATCAACAAATTTCTAGGGGCAGAGAAGAATTTCCAGTCTCAACTTTTATGGGAACTGAAATCAAAGACATTGAAGAAATAAGAAATGATATAAGGGATTTGGGATTTACCGTAAATAAAAATAGATTTCATAATAATAAATTTTCGTTTGTGTCACATGATAGCACATTTAATAGGTTGCTTATTGCTTTAGATGCACCTACGGGAGACAAAGTCCTATCTTCGCAGACCATGCCATCATGGATATTAAATGGTTCAAAGGAGATCAAAAGGGAATTTATCTCTTCTTACTTTGGTTGCGAACTAGAAAAAATAAGGGTAAACGTGAAAAACAAGAGAGATTTTGACTATCTTAGAAGTGAGGTGCATAAATGTGAGGGAACTCTTAGTTCAGGCATAAAATTTTACAGACAGATAAAAGGAATTTTAAGGGAGTTTGAGATAGAGTCAGTAGGGCCTAAAATACTGAAAGGAGCTTACATAAGAGAAGACGGTAAAAAATCGCTATCAATTCAGATTTCGATAAATAACAGCAGAGAAAACTTATTGAGATTCTTAACAAAAATCGGTTACAGATATTGTAATTATAGGTCCGACATTGCATCAAGAGCGTTGGCATTCTTGCTAAAGAGGAAATTTATAATAGAAAAAAGAGAACGCTTAAGAAAAGAATCAAAAATACTACTCAATAAAGGATTTTCTGTAAACGAGATATCCAAACTTGTGGGAATTCCAAGAACTACAGTTGGTAGCTGGATGCGTGGTGAGGGCTCTAAAGAAAAACACGTACCTGTATCTCTTATTGAGGAATTTAAAGATTTTAATGAAAAAATAACTAATGATGTTCATTACGTAAGAATCAAAAAAATATCTGAAGTTAGAGCACCTAAATTTGTTTATGATTTTGAAATCGAACCGAATCACACCTTTTTAGCAAACGGTTTCGTTGTACACAATTGCATTCATCCTACAGTAGAACCTCCTAGAGACATCAATTATCTTTCTCAACATGCTCAAAAGATTTACGACTTGATATGTAGAAGATTCCTTGCTTTGTTTGCAAAGAACGCGATAAGAGAGAGCGTAGATGTTGTCATTGATGTTGATGGCAACAAGTTCCTGACAGGTGGCAGAAGGACCTTGGATAAAGGATGGATGGAATTCTACGGACCTTATGCAAAATTCGATGAGCTGATTCTTCCTGATTTGAAAAAAGGAGGCAGACTGGATGTCAAGGATTTGGAAATGTTAGACAAAGAGACTGCCCCTCCACCAAGGTATTCCCAGGCTTCGATAATAAAGGAACTGGAGAAAAGAAACCTAGGAACTAGAGCAACAAGATCAGCTATACTCCAAACCTTGTACGACAGGAATTACATAGCAGATAGAAACATATGTGTTACAGACTTGGGTTTGAAAATTTCTTCTGTTATCAAGGATTATGTTCCTGACTTTGCTGACGAGAAGCTGACTAGGAAATTTGAAGAAGAATTGGAAGGTGTAATGTCCGGAAAAGAAAAGAAAGAAAAAGTCCTGGACAATGCAAAGATTGCTG